>CANTCS010000017.1 GCA_947652375.1 uncultured Mollicutes bacterium
TATGGATTACAAAATTAACTGCACAACAATTGTGCACTTTCAAAAATAACTTACACATTTTTTAAATAATACTCGAAAAACATTTGAAAAACTTGACAATTACATCTATATACCATATAATTAAAAATGCAAATTTATATGAAACAGCAGATTTAGAATATTTTAAAGTGTTTTTCATAAGTATTGAGTAACTAATGCTGTTTACGCGAAAAAAGAAGAAAAACTCCCTAAAATATGACTAATTCATTTTCATCGGTTTGTAAAAATAAAAAAGGAGAAAAATTTTATGGCAAGATATACAGGTCCAAGCTACAAACAAGCTCGTCGTGTTGGATTTTCTATCAGTGAGACTGGTAAAGAATTAGCTCGTCGTCCTTATGGTCCAGGTCAACATGGTAATGCCCGTAAAGGTAAATTATCTGACTATGGAACACAATTAAAAGAAAAACAAAAAGTACGTTTTATGTATGGAGTAAATGAAAGACAATTCAAAAAAACTTTCAGTGAAGCTTCAAAAATGAAAGGAATTCATGGTACAAACTTCTTAAGATTACTAGAATCAAGACTTGATAATTTAGTTTTCCGTATCGGTTTTGCATCAACTCGTCGTGGAGCAAGACAATTAGTAAACCATGGTCATGTTACTGTTAACGGTAAAAAAGTTGATATTCCATCATTTAGAGTTAAACCTGGAGATATTATTTCTATTAAAGAAGATGACAAAAACTTAAAAGTTGTATCTGAATCTTTAGCAAAAGTATCTAAAAGAGTAGAATTCATAAATTATGATGAAGGAAAAATGGAAGGTACTTATGTAAGACTACCAGAAAGAAGCGAATTAAACGCTGATATTAATGAAGCTTTAATTGTTGAATTTTATAACAAATAAAAATTAAATTTAAAAATAAAAGTATACAAGAAAATGTATACTTTTATTTTGTTACTATTTAGAAAGAAAAATCTCAAGATAATAATTCAAACTATTAAAATTAATACTTTTAGGACCTAAGAGGATGAAGCAAAACATAAATACTAAAAATAGACTATTATTAAAAAAGTTTGAAGTACTAACAGAAAAAAAGTAGTAATTCACTTCCTTGCCATTATATTAAAAATTTTCTTAGCTAACATAATAATAAAAATAGAAATAAAAATAAATAAAATAAATAAAAATTGTATTGGCAACTTTAACAATATAATAGAAGCTATCGCACTAGTTATAAACTGTCCAATATATTTAGATAAAGATAAGAATACCATACTATCCTTTTGATAATCTTTAGAAAATTTTTCTAATATCATATTTTGAATAAAGATATTAATCGGATCTCGTAATGCAGGAAAAAAAGAAAAAGCAATTACCATTAAAAGTAACTTAAAATAAAATGAAAAATTAATATAATATGCTAAAACAATTAAAACTAAAGCAAATAATAAACTTAGAGATATTAAAATTCCCACCTTATTTTTTAACTGCTTGTATATTTTAGGATAAAAATAATTTATTATTACCCTAAGAAGTCTAGAAAGAAATAAAACAATTCCCAAAAGCATAGTAGTTTTTGCAACTGAAAACTTATCTAATAATAAAGATTGCATTAACAACTTAGAATTCTGTTGACTTATTACTATTAAACTATAAGCAATACCATAAAATAATAAAAGAATTATAAATATATTCATAGGCTTAGGCATTAAAAAGAACTTTTCTTCCTTTGCACACTCTTCTATTCCAATTTTTTCATCGACATCAAAAATAAAGAAAGATAATACTAAACAAACAACACAAGTAATGATACCTAAAATCATTGGTAAATATTTATGTAAATTAAATAATAAACCTATTAATAAAGTAATCAATGCCGTTGAAATAGCATAAATTAGACTCGATTTACTTCTGATTTTTACATACTCATCATTTAATTTTAAATACATTAAATTATTTTTTATTAAAACAGCTGACATTAGAGTAAATACAAAAGCCGTTTCATATAAAATATTAGCAATTACAAATGAAACATACTTAGTACAAAAAGTTAACATTAAACTAGCAATTAAAAATAAGAAAGAGCCAAATCTTATTGAAGTTGTATTTCCTATTTTTTTTATAAGCCTTAGAGAAGGATATTGAAAAAGAATTCCAAATAAACTAGAAATTGTTGTAAAAAAAGAAATTTGAGCAAAACTAAAACCCTTTACTGTCGTTAACCAAATACTATTAATTGCAATAAAAAATATTAAATCAGAGGATAAGCCGACATACCAAGGATATATTTTATTTACAAATTCCAGTTTTTTT
The DNA here is from genome assembly GCA_947652375.1 of uncultured Mollicutes bacterium. Classification (GTDB taxonomy): domain Bacteria; phylum Bacillota_I; class Bacilli_A; order RF39; family UBA660; genus UBA3789. The sequence goes on from CANTCS010000017.1 coordinate 2,300, forward strand.
TTCATTTATGCCTCCATATTCAAAATCTTCCATATAACAATTAGTTATTTCTTTAGTAAGTAGGTTATCCTGTAGACTATCTTTTAAGATTATATGTTTTAAAACTCTAAATATTTCTTCATGAGTTACAATCAATATCTTTTTATCTTTATAATTATTTATAATAAAGTCTAAAAAATCATTACATCGTGAAAAAAGAGTTTTTATTGTCTCAACTCCATAATCTTCTCTATTTATATTATAATCCCAAAATTTATATTTATTATACTCTTCTAAACAACATCCTGTTAAAGATCCCATATCACGATCAATAATACGCTCATCAGAAATTATTCTAACTCGATCACCTACTAAAATCATAGCCGTTTCAACACACTTAGTTAGAGGAGAAGAAAAACACAAATCATATTTATTATCCTTAATTCGCAGACTTAAATTTTGACATTGTCTTCTTCCTGTATCATTCATCAAATTATTAGATCTTCCCTCTATTTTATTCAAAAACTCTTCCTCAGTCTGTCCATTTCTAATTAAAGTAATAACCATTCTTATTCAACCTCCAACACTTTAAGTGCATCACTATAATTTATAAATTTACTTAAATAACTACCATCTTCATATTGTGAATAACCAACAATTATATAATTATCATCTAAACTATTAATATCTGTAAAATAATCTTCTCTTTCATCACCATAAGTAACAATAGCAATTTCTTCTAACATAGAACTATATTTACCAACTATGCCATCATAATTTTTTAATTGATTTTTACCAATTTTAATATTAGAACCTATAACAACCAGATTATTATTTTTATCTATAATAATTTTATTAAAAACTGAAATATCCTTAGACTGATAAATCATTTGCTGTAAAAAGTTACAATTTAAATCAAGTTTCACTATCACAGCGTCATTTCCATTAGAACCACATACAAAAATATTATTATCAATATTAACTATTCCATTAAAAGTATAATTAATTAAAGTTTTATTGACCAATAAATTTCCATTTAAGTCATATTTACAAATAATACCTGTGTTTTTATCTACCATTCCTACCGTAAAAATAAAGTTTCCAATTACAACAACATCATTAAAAACACTTTTCTTATTATTACCATAATTTTTATTCCAAACAACATTTAAATTTTTATCATATTTAATAAGTAATGCTTGCCCATCTCCAGAAGAATTTATACTTTGTCCAGTAACTAAATAACCATCATTTACTTTAATAATTTTAATAAATTTTGTAGTATCCAATAATTTAAGATCTCTCTCAACTTCTACTTCTCCTTGACTGTTATATTTAACAATTAAAGCTCGACTATTTTTATTATCATAATCATTGACTGTTTTTTCATAACTTCCAACAGCTATTAAATTATCTTCATCATTTACAATACTAAGAAAAGAACTATTATAACCTTTATTAAATAATTTTTCATAAGTCTTCTCTCTTTTTTTATTATATTTTGTTATTTTTGCTTTTTTGTAATTATTTTTATTATCATTATTACTACCCGCAGTTGCATAAAAAGAATTATATTGTATAATACAATTTACACCATCAAAATATACTGATTCTTCTTTAACTTTTACTTTTTTATAACTAAAAAGACCTACACAAGTAATAATCATCATTACTAAAAAAATGATAATATATTTTTGTTTTTTCTTTCTATAGCGTCTTCTCCTTTTCATACAACTACCTCCATAATAATTTCATAATACCAAAAATCAAATGATTTTTCCACAAAAGAAAAAGAAATACTATTATATATTATTTCTCTTTACAATTATTTTTACTTATATATACCTATATAATATTTTTTCTTTCCACGTCTAATTATTAAATATTTAAAGTCAAGACATAATTCTTTTGTAATAACTAAATCTAAATTAGCAACTTTTTCTCCATTTAAAGTAATAGAAGAATTATTAATAAATTCACGAGCCTCTCTTTTACTAGAACAAATTCCTCCATTAACTAACATATCAACAACATTTATATCCTGTTCAATTATAAATGGTGTAAGACCCTTAAAAGCAATTTCAATATCCTTACCTGTAAAAGATTTAATATCTCCACTAAATAAATTATCACTTATTTTAATTGCATTATTATATGACTCTTCTCCATGTAAATCAGTAATTATACATTTTGCAAGTTCTTTCTGTGCAAATCTTAAATGTGGCTCCGCATTATGCTTTTTCATAATTTCTGCAATTTCTTCTAAACTTATAAAAGTAAAGACTTTCAAATACTCTTCTACCTTAGAATCATCTGTATTTAATAGATATTGATATAATTCATAACTAGAAGTTTTTTCTTCATCTAACCATAAAGCATTCCCCTCACTCTTACCAAATTTCTTACCAGTTGAATCTAAAATAAGTGGCATTGTAAAAGCATAAGCTTCACTCCCTTTAATTTTTCTAATCAAATCTATTCCAGTCGTAATATTTCCCCACTGATCAGATCCTTCAACTTGCATAGTACAACCCATCTTTTCATACATATGTAAAAAATCAAATCCTTGAATTAACATATAACTAAATTCAGCATAAGTAATACCAGTTTCAAGTCTTCTATTAATAATATCTTTTGAAAGCATATAATTTACATTAATATATTTTCCAACATCTCTTAAAAAATCTAAATAATTATAATCCTTAAACCAATCATAATTATTAACAAGCTTAGCTTTACCACCAAATATTTTATCTATTTGTACTCTAATCGCTTCAATATTTTTATTAAGAACATCTATACTAATAATTTCTCTCTCACTAGTAGGACGAGGATCACCAATTCTACCTGTTGCACCTCCACATAAAAGAATTGGATTATGTCCCATTAACATTAATCTTTTTGCTGTAACTAAAGAACTATAATGTCCTAAATGTAGACTATCAGCAGTAGGATCAGTTCCCCAATAGAAAGTAATTCCTCCCTTATTAATAAGTTCTTCTATCCCTTCTCCTGCAACATCTTTAATTAAACCTCTTTGATTTAATTCTTCCCAATTTGTCATTTTCTCTCCTCCTCTAATTTTAAATTATCTATTTTATCCAATTCAATACCATAGTTTTTATAAATACCTTGAACATCTAAACTAGTACAATCTTCTTTTTTAAAACCTAAAACATCAACTATATGATAAACTGCATCTTCACTAGGACCTTCAATCTCTAAATAAGTAGGTATTCCTGGCCAATAATCAATATCTACCTCACATCCATTCAATAAATATTGAATGCGTCTATTTTCTTGAAAAGCTTTAGCTTCATAACCAAGTTCTTTTAAAATTAAATGACCTCTTTCAAAATTATCTATTAAAATCTCCATCTCCTGTGTACCATCAATATTAGAATTAACCACATTCTTAATAGTTAATGTTGTTTTATCCCCATTAGTTCTAAGTCTTATCCATTTACCATCTACTTTTGGAACAAAATCATAAACATATCTTGCTTGAATTCTATCCCATTCAAAACTAGCATTTAGACTTTCTAATTTTTTAACTATCTCCACTACATTGATATTTAAAATTCTTACTTCATATTCTGTATGCATAAAATCCTCCTAAAAAAAACGCAAGCAATCCATCTCTAAGGACGAATTTCTCGCGGTACCACCTTAATTCATGTATAAACATGCATCTTTATTATCTTAACGCGATAAACGTTTTTTCTCCTAATACTGTAATTCACAAATAAATATCTGTTAATTTTCACCACCCATTAACTCTCTATAAAAATAATTATTTATTACTAATATATTAATCATCAAAAATTATAAATATACTATACCATAATTTCAATAATAAAAAAAGTAATTAATCAAATTTATAATAAAAAAATCTATCTTATTTCCATAGATAGACTTTTAAAAATAAATTACTTTTTCTTTTCTAATTTTTTTATAGTTTCTTTAGACACTTTAATAACATTCTTTAAAACATCTTCAGCCGATTTTTTTAATATAGGAGTTCCCTTTTCAACAGCCATATCTACTAATTCTTGAGCCTTATTTTTTAATTGTTCTCCTTTTACTCTAGCCATATCTAAAACTTTTTCTTTATCTAAATCAACTAACTCCATTTTTATTTCATTAACTTTTTTATCAAACTCTTCTTTAACCTCTTCTAAGTCAATATTTTTAATTTGAGCCATTAATTCATCTATTTTATTTTTCAACTCACGTCTTGTTTCACTACCTTTTTTAGGTGCAAATAAAACTCCAAGTCCTGCTCCAACTGCTGCTCCTACAACAAACTTTCCTAATCCTGATTTTTTCTCATTTTTATTCATAAAAATCTCTCTCCTCCTTTGTTCTTCTTCTATTAAATATTTTTGATACAGCTGACGAAATACCAAACAAAACTGAATCTCCTATACTAGCTATACCATCTGACACTTTATTAATAATAGATATAGCTCCATTAAAAGTATTAACCTTTTCTTCAATATTATCCACAACTCTATCAACTTTGTTTAATAAATATATGCATTTAATACCTAAAATAATTAATACAATTAATAATATGATTCCTACTATGTATAATATTATAGGCAAAAATATATTTAAAAACTCTACCATTAGTCTCTTCCTTTCTATTCATTTTCTTGATACATAGAATCAATTAAATCAAATAAATTATCATCATCGATAGAATCATCAAAATTATCAGATTCATTTTCTATTTTAATTGATGCTTTTTTTAAATTCTCTTCACTAATATCATTTGTGAACTCAATTATTGGCTTATCTTCTTCTTTATTAGCATTCTCTTGCTCAAAAACTTCATAGTTATCTTTTTCCCTTTTAGGTGTAGTTCGTTCTTTACTAGCATCAACATAATCTACATTATATTCTAACCCTAAATCTTGAAAATATTCTAAAGCATCACCAACTGTTAATTTTTTTACTTCAGGTTTGTCTTTATCATCACTTAAATCAACTAATAAATTATCATCATTCTCATCATTTTCTGAATAATCATTTAGTTCAATTTCTTTATTATCATCAAGATCATTAAATTTTTCCTCATCTTCTTGCTCACCATATGCTTTATTTCTAATATCATCAACACTAACTCTACTTCTACTAAAGCCTGTACCAAGTCTAATGTCTTTCCTTGAAACAACATCTTCTTTTTTATAATTTTTATCTAAAATTCCATATATTGGAGAAATAATGGGACTAGGTTTAAAATAGCATCTTTCTTCTTTCTTCTCATAAGAACCATATTCATACATAGGTACTTCATAAGAATTATCAATTCCATAAGGTTTATTAGAGGTTTTCGAACTAAGTGAAGTAGATGTTTGAGAATTATACTTTTCGTTTAAACTTTCTGTACTATAACTTTCATCTTTTTCCTGAAAATCATCATAAAATTCTTCACGATTGTATCTACTCTTCATTCGACTTTCACTACGAGTATCTAATTTATCATCAGGAAAAGTAAAATCTAAAATCTCTGGTTCATCATCATCTACTTTAAAGTCCTTATCATCCATAAATTTAAATTCTTCGGAACTTTGTACTATATCATCTTCTTCAACAGGATCTTTTTCATCAAAAACTTCCTCATCAAACTTATTTTCTCTTATTTCTTCTGATTTTTCTAATTTTTTTTCAGGTAAAACAACTTTTTTAGCTACTGGATTATTAACAGTCTCTACTTTAGTCTTATCTTTTTCTTTACCTTTAATTTTCTTTTCTTTCTTTACAGGTTCCTCTACTTCTACATATTCAACTTCAAAAAGAGCATTTTTAATTTTATCTAATACACCCATAAATCCACCTCTTTTATACTAATAATTTAAATCTATTTTTTCATCTTCAATATCTTTTTTATATCTACTAGTCTCTTCTCTTTCAACAACATCCAAAAATGACTCTTTAGATGAATTAGATTCAAATAAATTATAGTTTTCTTCTTTATAATCTAAAATATTATCACCAATTAAGCTTTCTAATACTTTATTATTAAACTTAACAGATCTCAAAATATAACACATATTATTGACAGCATTAGTTAAATCTCTCTTTTCAACAAAAGTCTCAATCTTAACATAATTAAATACAAACTGAATAAAAAATTTAGAATCAACTTCATCAACTTGAATATATCCAGTTTTACCATTATAATTCAATTTTTTTGAAAAATGTGAATCTTTATTAACCTCATAATTATTACTTATTTTATGATAATAACTGATAGCATCAACAAATAAATAATATTTATTATTTTTGTTATCTTTAAGTATTGCATTATAATCATCTTTACTTATGAAAGATACGCCTTTTGGTAAATAATACTTATACCCATCATAAAAAACATTATACAAATTAACCTTTTCAGATAGTAGTATTTTTATATTTTTACTAATATTAGTATTATCTAACTTAGTAATACTACACCCTGTCATTAGAAACATGACAATAGAGAGTAAAACAATTATTTTTTTCATATTTCACCTACTCTTAATACATTATATCATTTTTTTAGAAAATGTAAAAATATTTTCTAGCTATTTACTATTTTGGACAGAATATTTAATACATTCAACATAATAAATAGGCATTCCCTTACTTGAAAATCTATCTTCATACTCTGTAGTTATTAAGGGCATATCATCATTGTGTAAATCAAAACTAATCTTTTTTAAAACATATCCATATTCACTAAAATTAACTAAAGAAAATGTATATAATTCTTGATTATCAGTTCTCATGAAAATTTCTTTGCAATCACTTTTAAAAACTTTATCATATTTCTCCAAAAATATTTTACTAGATAACCTCCTCAAATGATGTCTATTTTTAGGCCAAGGATCAGAAAAATTTAAAAATATTCTATCAACTTCATTATAAAAAATATCATCTATTTCCAAGGCATTAGCTCTAATCATTATAAGATTATTTAGTCCGTCTGGTATCTTTTGCAGTCCCTTAGCAATCACACTATCATACTTTTCAATTCCAATAAAATTAATTTCTGGATACATTTTAGCATTTTCTATAATAAATTTACCTTTTCCCATTCCAATTTCTATATATATTGGATTATCATTACCAAATAATTCTTTCCATTTTCCTTTATAATCCTGATAATTTTTTATTAAATAAAGTGAATTATTCATAATAATATCTTTATTTTTAACATTTCTTAGTCTCACATTTAATCACTCCATAAATATTTTATCACAACTTAAAGTGTATTGCATAAAATAAAGAAGAAAGAGGTTGTTTTTATGAATAATTTACCTTATCCATATTTTCCTAGTCCCTTTGGTGGAATGCCACCACAAATAAATATAGAAGAAGAAATTAATAATTTAAAAAGAGAAATCATGAGATTAAATGATCGACTTGAGAAATTAGAAAATAAAAAAACGAACGATTATTTAAAAAAAGATGATAGTCTAAATATGATTTAGATTTTCATCTTTTTTATTATTAATTATCTAAATAAATAATATAAGGATTATTAACAGTTCCATCTCCAATAGAATATTCAATATTCGAACGAAGCGAAATTACTGGACGAATACCACGTTGTCCACTCATTCCATGATCTTCAGCTACTCCACTTGGATTAGAAGCAAATCCATGAGCATAATTAGCTTCGTAAAAATTAGGTGACATCATCCAATAAAAAGCATTATTAGTTAAAGGAGATTTAGATGTGTCATAAGCCAAAGCTAATTCGGGTTTTGTTAAAAGTCCCACAGGATAAATAAGATTTCCATTCCCATTAGCAGCGTTCACTGTAAATCTATCTATACTGTTTCTACAAGTCAAATCAGTTGTACTTCCATTTGATAAAAACTTTAAATAACTTGTTAAATCTCCCCCATCAGGATTCCAACCCCCTTTATCAGATATACTTCGATCATTACAAAATACTGTATCTTCTAAATAAGTCGTATACCCTGTCATATTATGCTCATACCAATAATCTATAAAATCTTTTATAGATGAATTGTTTTTATTTAAATTGTTATTAGAAAGCATATCATTTAATACATCATTTATATTTTTACCACCTGTTAATTCAACATAGTAAGCTGTATTATTATTTGCATAATATACATATTTTAAGCTTGAACATTCTCCTGAAGAATTAAAACATGTATAATGATAGTTATTTAATTTTTTATAATCATTAGCCCAATTTCCTACAGTTTTTGTATTTGTTAACCTATAAATTCCATTAGAATAAGTAAAAGAATTTCCAAATATATTATAATCAGTAAAATCAACTAAACTATATTCAATACTTTGAAGAGATGTATTTGTAATTTTATATATATCATTACATGTGGTACTTGTTTTATCTTTACAAAAATAGTAATTTCTGTAATATTGATAACCATTAACCCATTGTTTCAAACTTAAAGTTATAGGAGCAGTTAAAGAATAAGTTCCATTACTATTTTTAGTTACTTCAGACGCAACTTTTAGCGAAAAGTCACTAGATAAAGCTGTAAAATCGTAACTTGATGTTGCATTTACAATATAATAAATCGGATTACAATAAATGTTCATATAACTAGGGCAATAATATTTATTTACAAAATACTCTGGTTGTCTATTATATAGATCTTGACTATTATGTATATCTCCGCTTGGATAATATTGACCAACACTAAAATCATAATCTGTTCCTGTCATAAAACCTCCCATATTTTGCGGAGTCATAGTAAAATTCATTGTTTTAGTATCATTAATTACAGACAAAATTGTATTAACACCAGAAAGAGAAGTTTCTACAATTTTATATATATTATTACAAGTTGTACTATTTTTATTTTCACATATATAATAATTTCGATAATTCTGATGATTTTTTACCCAAGTTGTAAAATCCATAGTAATTGGATTATTTAAACTATAACTACCATTACTATTTTTAGTCACTGAAGAAGATATTTTAAAAGAAAGGTTACTTGATAAAGCTGTAAATTGATAATCATTTGATACATCAAAAATATAATACATAGGATTACAATAATCATTCATATAACTTGGACAAAAATACTTACCTTTATAAAAATCCGGATTTCTATTTTCAATAGCTGAACTCGAATATTTATCACCTATTGGATAATAATTTCCTCCTACTTTTTCAAAATTTGACCCAGTATAAAAACCTGAAGTAATAGTTTTATTAAAAGTTTCTCTAAAATCAAAATTTTTAAATGTTGTATTAAGATTGGACATATTTTTACTATACCAATTATGAACTATATTAGACATATAACCAACTGATGCTAAATATTGCTGATCAAAATTAAATGCCTGTGCAAAAGATGAAGCCCCGATCTGGTCTTTCATTAAAACTGAACCTTCCTTAGAATTTGCACAGTTTCCATCACTTGATGGTACTCCATTATATAATAGCTTTACTCCTCCTGTATCTGTTGTTCTTACTATCTTCCAACAATAATTTGCAAATACTACATTGTTATTAGAGGCTTCTCCATAATAATAATAAACATCTTTATTTCCCTTAAATGTTGATTTATTTCCTGTATACTTTCTAGCAAAATTATTATCTTTTGCATCCATCGCAACTTGACTATATAAAGTTAGACCTTGAGAAACTTTACCATCAGTTGATTTTTTTAAATTTATTTTACTCCAATTACCTTTTAGAGTAACATTTTCTTCTGGCATCTTAAAATAATCATTATTCATTTTCTCTACATTTTCTGTTATTATATCCCAGCCCTTAAACTGATATCCACTACATTTTGGCGCAGGTGCTATTCCTATTGTATCAAATACTTTATGATTTGCTTCAGTTGGTACCCCACTTACACTACATCCCTTAGGAGCATTATCATCATAAATGACTTTATAAAAATTGGCTAAAACTGGTGTTTTCGGACTATTAATATTTTCAATAATATTATCGATTTTACTATTAACTTCTATTCTTTCATTTAATTGATAAACTCCATTATCTGTATTTTTCAATTTTGCCTTAAAAGTCATCTTTGCCTTACTACCAGAATCTATTTTATCTAAATTCCAAGTTATTAAATTATTCTCTAACTTTATACTTCCATAATTTATTTTAATATCTTCAATTCGTTCAACAGTAAAATTGTTAAAATCCATATAATCTTTTATAGCTATTTTTTCATACTCAATCGGATTATTAACTAAATTTATTAAAGTTTCATAAAAGTTATCAGTATTTGTTAAATATTGTTTATCAGTTATATTTTTTAACTCTTCTAAAACTTTATCACCTACATTATATTGAACTCCACTAATATTAAGAAAAGAAAACTTATCTTTTAAATAATTATATTGTCCCACTTCATTAGGTGTATCTTGATTAGGGACTCCATCAGTTATTAAAATAACATTTAAATTACGATTATCTTTAACTTCATAATTATTTAACAAACTTTCTAATTCTATCAAAGCCTTATAATAACTAGTTCCATTACCAGGAGTGATATTATTAATACAACTGATTTTTTCATCTTTAAGATTATTTAAATTAGATATCTTAGTAGCTATTCCATTAAAAGTGATTAGTCCAACTTTATTTTTTTCATTTAAAAAAATTTGATTTATAACTTCTATTAACGTAGATTTTAAAATATTTAACTTTGAATCTATCAAAGACTCGGACGTATCGATTAAAAATACTATATCATTAACAGTAGTATTAGTTTTAGCAATAGTTTCAAAATCCAAACTTACTTCTGCAACATTAGTCGTTTTAAAACTTGCACTTTTAGTTAACTTCCAAGCCCCACTCTCTTTATCTTGAAAACTTGCTTTCTGTGATGTTATCTCTATAGATTTTACTGGTTGAAGTGATGCAAAGATAGAAGGTATAGAAATTATCACTCCTATAAAAAATAAAAACATTATTACTTTAAAGATTTTACTTTTAAATAATTTAAATTTTAACTTTACTTTATACTTCATAAATACTACTACATAAATAAACTATAAACTTTTAATAATTTATCTTTCTCCTATTTTATTAATTTAAATATACAATATTTTATTAATAAAAACAAGCAAATAAATATTAGATTTATTATTTCTTTAATTAGTCAAATATAATAATTAGTTAATAAAATTATAAATTAAATTTTTAATATTTTGTTTATTAGCTTTCTTAACTTTTTCTAAATAACACTTTCCACACAAAGGTTCATATTTTGTATTTTCATTCTCTCCATCTATTACGACACTCTCTCCTTCAGTAACATATTCTCCAAATACTTTTCTTGCATTCATTCTAGCTTTTTTTCCACAACTACAAATTGTTGGAAATTCTTGTATTTCATCTGCAAGCAATAAAAGTTTTGGACTACCTTTAAAAGCTTCTAACTTAAAATCAGTTCTTAAACCATAAGCAATAACTGGTATTTCATAAATTTTAGAAATATAATATAATTCTTCCACTTGCTTCGGTAATAAAAATTGCGCTTCATCTACAATAATACAATCAAGTTTATCCAAATATTTATCTAAAACATCTATAACTTTATCATTAGGTTTTATAAATTCATCAATCTTCCTACTAAGACCAATTCTTGAAACAACTGAATCATCTCCTTTAGTATCTTCAGATGATTTAAGTAATACTACTTTATGTCCCTTTTCTTCATAATTATAAGCAGTTTGAAGCATTACAGTAGTTTTTCCTGAATTCATTGACCCATATCTAAATATTAATTTTGCCATAATTTACCTCACTATTAAATAATTTTTTTATTTTACTTCCTATAAAATACTTTAAGTGTATTCTATACACTTAATAATAAATTACTTTTAAAAATTTTTCAAGTATTAAAAATAAATTTATATATTTTATTTAATATTTTTAAAACAAAAAAAATCAATCTTTAAGTTAAAGTAAATTATAGTAATTTTTCTTTTATATTCTTTCTTTTGTGATATACTAATAATATAGAAAAGTGAGGAATAATAAATGCTAAAACTTAAAAATATAGAAAAAGAACAATTTGATAAATTTATAAGTGAACATAAAACTAAATCTCATTTTCTACAGTCTCAATCCTGGGGAGAATTATGTAAAATTAAAAAAAAGCTTACTCCTTACTATCTAGGATTGGTAAATGAAAATAATGAAATTGTAGCAGCAACACTTATCTTAGAAAAGAAATTACCATTAAATATGTGTTATCTTTATGCTCCTCGAGGTTTTGTTTTAGACTATAAAAAAAGAGAATTAGTAAAAATTATGACTAAAAAAATTGTTAACTTTGCTAAAAGTAAAAAAGCAATTTTTATAAAAATAGATCCTGATATTGTTAAAACAAAATTTAATTATAATAATGAAGAAATTAAAAATGAAGATTTTGAAGAAATATTTAAAAATTTAAAAGAAGCTGGTTTTAAACATCAAGGTTTTACTAAAAATTTTGAAACTATGCAACCAAGATACACTTTTAGAATAGACTTAGAACAGTCTCTAGAAGAAATTGAAAAACATTTTTCTAAAACTACAAAACAACGAATTGCCAAATCTCTAAAATTAGATACAGAAGTAATAATTGGTACACAAAACGATCTTAAGGAATTTTATCATTTGATGACACTTACAGAGAATAGAAAAGATTTTATTTCTTATAACCAAGATTATTATGAAACTTTATACGAGATTTTTAATGGAAACAAAAATAGTAAAGCAACTCTTTTTTTAGGAAAAGTACACATGAATAAGACTATAAAAGCTTTAGAAAAAAATTTAAAAATTACTAACAACCAAATTTCCATTTTACCTATAGATAACTTAAGTAAAAGTGCAAAAGCAAAATTAAATGATCTTACAAATCAAAAAGAAAATCTTATAAAAGAAATTGAAAAATATAAAAATTACAAAAAAGAATATGGAAATGAATTAACATTAAGCGCTCACATGATAATTGAATACGGAGATAAAGCATGGGTTTTATATGCAGGAAATCATAATATTTTAAGTGAAACATATGTAAATTACAATACTTATTTTGAACATATTAAATACTGTAAAAATAAAGGTTTAAAAATATATGATCAATTTGGTACAATTGGTGACTTATCAAAAAATAATCCTCGTCTAGGTTTACATGAGTTTAAAAAGAAATTTGGCGGAGATTATATTGAATTTATTGGAGAGTGGGATTATATAACAAATTACCCAATGTATTTAGTCTTTACTAAACTAGTTCCGATTTACAGAAATATAATAAAAGCTAAAAGCAAAAAGGAGTTAAAAAATGAAATTAGTAAAACTAAATAAAAAGGAATTTAAAAAATTTGCTGATAATCATGATCAAATAACTTTTCATCAAACAGAAGAATGGGCTAATTTAAAAAAAAGAAATAATTGGAATGCTCATTATCTCGGTTTAAAAGAACAAGATAAAATAATTGCTGGCGCTCTTCTTCTTTCTAAAGAAATACCATTTATCAAAAAAAAGATGTTTTATTCTCCACGAGGTTTCTTAATAGATTATACTGATAAAGAAGTTTTAAAAACATTTACTAACGAAATAAAAAAATATTTAAAAAATGAAAAAGGTATTTTTTTAAAAATTGACCCTTTTTTAGAATATCAAGAACATGACAATAATGGAGAAGTAGTTAAAAATGGCTATAACAATAAAATAGCAATGGAGAATTTAAAAAATCTTGGATATAAATTTTTTGGTTTTAACCTGATGCAAGACACACTTCAACCACGCTGGATGCATGTAATTGAAACAAATAATAAATCATTAGAAGATGTTCTTAAAGATATGGAATCAAAAACTAGACAAATATTAAGAAAAAATGAAAAATGTGGCATAACTACTAGAGAAATAACAAGAGATGAATTACCTATTTTTAAAGATATTATGTCACATACGAGTGATAGAAGAGAATTTATTGATCGACCACTTTCCTATTATGAAGCAATGTGGGATAATCTTCATGATTCTGGAATTTTAAAAATTTTAATAGCAGAAATCGACTTTGAAAAGTACGCACAAAATACTAAAAATGAATTAGAAAATCACAAAAAAGAACTTAAAGAACGTATCAATAAATACAAAAATAACATATTAAAAATGAATGAAAAAAAATATAACTCTAGTAACAAGCAAAATGAGGAAGCTATAAAAAGATTAGAAAGTCAATTAAAAAAAATTAATGAATTACAAAAAGAGTATAGAAAAAAAGAAATTCTTGGAGGAATACTATTTTTAATATATGGTAATGAAGTTCTATCTCTATATGGAGGTAGTAACGAAAAATTAATGCAATTTCAATCCGCCTATACAGTTCATTTTGAGGGAATTAAAATGGCAGTTGAAAAAAATTTTAAAAGATATAATTTTTATGGGATTACAGGAGACTTTAATAAAGAAAATCCTTTATATGGATTATACCTTTTTAAAAAAAGTTTTGGTGGCCACGTAGTTGAATTAATAGGTGAATATGATTTAATTATTTCTAAATTTTGGTACAATACATATACTATAGCTTTTAAAGCTTATCATAAAATTAAAAATTTTAAACAAAAAAAATAATATCATAAATTATATTATTTTTTTATTTTTTTCGAAAAATATTTTTTATAGTATTTGTTTTAAAAGTATAAGTAAAATAAACTATAGCTCCAATTAATGTATAAATCAAAATAATAAATATATTTAAAAATCTTTTATTTGAACTAATTGGAATTATAAATTTAAATAAATATAAAACTATAACCATTAATAAAGAAGCACACATAATCTCAATAAAATTTTTTACTAATCCTACAAATTTTATCTTATGCTTTTTTCTAAGAATCGCTAAACTAAAAATAAATGAAATTAAATATCCCAAAATACTAGCCGTAATTACTCCATAATAAGCAGGAAAATGCATTTTAATAAATGCTATTAATAAATTAATATTTAATATACCTTTTATAAAAACACCCATAAATAAACATATAAATAAAGACTTATAATCTTTTAAAGACTGTAATGTTGTAACTATAGCAGTAAATAATCCTACAAAAAAACCACAAAATATGTAATAACTTAAAATACTAGGACCATAGACACTTTCTCCATAAAATAATACCCAAATAGGCTTAGCTAAATAACTAATTCCTAAAGTCATTGGAATTGATAAAAAAAGAATAATATTTAAACCTTGATTTATCTTTCTACTTATTTCATTTTGTTCATTTTTTACAACACTTTCAGCTAAATTAGGTATTAAAGAAACCACAACACCAGTTGTAATAGCAATTATTATCATATTAAATTTAGTACACCAGGTTGAAAGCATTCCATAAATTATTTCTGCATCCATTGTTGTATATTCAGCATATTTAACTAATGCCTTTACAACAGTAAACATATCTATATAATTATAAAAAGACTTAAATACATCTATCATTATAAATGGAATAGCATACACTATAATTTTTTTTAAGATTACTTTATCCGATACAATTGGCTCATTAACGTTTCTTAACTTTTCATTAAATTTTTTCTTATTTTTTAATTTCTTTATATAAAGATATAAGTAAGCTCCTACTGCTCCAATTGTTGCTCCAAATAAAGCAATTGCAACAGCAATAGAAAGAGATAATTTAAATGTTTTTAGTGCAAAATAACTTCCAAAAACTATTATAAATACTCTCATAATTTGTTCAATTATTTGAGATATCGAAGATGGGCTCATAAATCTATGTCCTTCAAAATATCCACGATAAATACTAAGTAGCGGAACAATTAATATAGCTATCCCAATTACCCTAATTACCAAGACAACATCAGCTACAGAATTACCTCCACTAACATCTCCTAAAATAGCATCTGCAAATATTGGAGCTAATAAAAGAATAATTATAAAACAAACAAAACCCAACAAAAACGCAATACGTTTTCCTATAATAAATGCCCTCTGTTTAACATTTTGATAACCTAAGGCTTGATATTCTGAAATAATTTTACTAATTGCTAAAGGAATACCTGCTGAAGATAAAGACATAAAAAATAAATATATTGTATAAGCATAACCATATAAAGCCCCACCCTTTTCACCTATAATCGCATGAAATGGTATAACATAAACTATCCCCAATATTTTACTAACTACAATACCAAGGGTAGTAATAAAAGCACCTTTAATAAAAGTACTTTTTTTCATAATTTTACCTTTACTCATAACTCCTCCACTTTAAAAAAATTATATCATAAAATCTACTTAAAAAAATCAATAGTTATTAACAAAATTTTTAAAATTTAAATAAGGATAATAATATTTTTAAAAAAATCAAAAATTGTCAGCAAAAAAAAGAGAAAAATCTCTTTACTTAGCCATTTAAAGTATAAATTATCATAGCAGAAAAACAAAAAACTTGTTCTTCACTAAAAACAGATACACCTACCTGATATTTAATATCGATAACCTCAATTTCATTTTCACTTATAAAATTATTTATATCTTCTTCTAAATCAGATTCATCTTCATCATCAAATATTTTAACTTTCATGAGTAATCACCAATTTAATTATAAATTGTTTTATCCACAAAAATTGTTGAAAAAAATATTATTTACGTTTTTGATATTGCATATCATTTACTTTATAAGCTTTTGATATTACATTTCCATTTAATATTAGACAATAACTATTTTCACTTATTTCATAGTAATCAAAACTCACTCCCTCATATTTAGGAAGTATATAATTATCTACATCACCACCATTATAATAATATTCTAATGCATCAATTTTAAATATTCTTTCAAGTTCCTCATTAGAAAGAATACCTTTATCTTTTATTAATTTTAAAGATTTTCTCTTATAGTCACAGTTAGGACTATTAGTAGAAATATCCCATAATCTATTTAAGTCTTTATTCTCTCTCTTAGCAATCATTACTAGAGGATAATGACCAAAATCTGTAGTAAAAGGTTGCTTTGTTCCTCTTTCATAAAATGGTATTTCTTGAAAAAATTGCTCTTCATCATCATATAATCTTCTAAATTCTTCAAAATCATCATTATAAGTATCTACATACTGCGTAAACAATCTATTATCAACTAAATCAAACTTCCTATCATATAAATTTGACTCCAAAATTCCAGATTTATTTGAAATAACAAAATCAATTGGACAATTACTATTAGAAGATATCTCAATCATTTTTTTTGCAAAAGTTTTAACAACTTCCACAATTTTGTCGTTACGTTCTTTTTGCTCAAAACTATGAGCATCATGCTCATTTTCTAAATTTCTTATACCATTAATCATTAAACAATTATTTCTAATATGAGCTGTAATTCTTCCACATAATAATCCATTCTCTTCAAAATAAGCTACCATTCCATGTTTATTCAAAATTGAGTAAAATAAATAATCATTGTCATTAGCACATAATTTAAAACAAGTATTAGAATCAATTCCTGATGTCAAAATTTTTGAATTATTATTATTATACCTTTTAATATATAACCCTTTATAATTGATAGGATCAAAATATGGTACACCACTAGTATCAATTTTTTCCGCTTTAAGCATCAAATCATCAGCTTTTTTTAATCTTAATCGTATTTGTTCTAAAGTATTTCTTCCTTGAAGAAATTGGGTATTATAAACTATTTTCTCAGTGACTTCCTCACCTAATAAAGCTAATGTAAAATTATCTATATAATTACATAAATCACTCTTTTTAAAAATATCAGTAAGCCTATTAATAGAAAAATCTTTAGTAAGGGAACCTTTATTAATAAAATATATTTTATTAATAACCTTAGCTAAGGTTAGGCCATTTTTACCATCATATAATAAACAATTTATTAATCCATCTCTAATGAGCAAATTTTTAATATCAGAAAGCATTTTATCATCATTATACAGTTTTTTAATATTTTTAATATCCAAAGCTTCTATTATTTCACAATAAAAATTTAGTAAATCAATATAATCATAATTTTTTATTTCATAATTATCATCTGTAAAAGGAACCTCTTCATCTTTATTTCGATTAATACTATTATCTAATTTATTAAGAAAATTTAAACTTTCACGATATATTTTAAATACTATTCTTGTTATTTTATTATATTTAAAAAATAACTTTTGAATTTCTTTAATTTCCTTTTCCTCAATACTGTCTAAAACATTACTAAATCTTTTAAATTCTATTCTATTATCTATTACTTCTAATGAGATTGATGCTTTTATCATTATTGGTTTAAGTATATTTAAAATTTTCTTTTGATAAGAAGTAAATAAACTAAGATCCACATTTTCATCTCTTGAATATTTATTTATTATATCTATTTGATCTTTAGAAAATTTTTCATTTAAAATAGGTAAAAAATTGTTTCTTAATCTATTATAACATTTTGTTGCTTGTAATAAAATCATTTTAGGAGATAATCTTAACTGAAGAGTTTCATAATTTTTATAATTATTATTAAATAAAATATTTTGAATAAAATTTTCTATTTCATCAGCTTCTAAAATAATATTAAAATCTTCACTAACACAATTTCTTATAATATTTCTAATATTTGAATTATTTATTATAATCTTATAAGCTTGCTCTAAAGAATCAATTGTATAATTATTATCCCTAATTCTAAGTTTAAATTTATCTTTTATACTTTTAACATTTTCCTCAATATAATCTTTAATAAATTTTTCTTTAGATTTAGAATTAAACTCTTTAATAAGTTCTTTTAACATTCCAGATATTTTAGACATCATTACTGGATCTTCTCTTATTAAAGCATTTTTAAATTCATAAATTAAACTATCAGTATATTTTCTATTTTTACCAGTAATTTTAGAAACAATTTGTAATTCTTTATCAAATTTTTCAATTGTCTCATTAAATGAATTCTCTTCCAAAAACTCCATTATATTGTAGGAAAGTTTTTGATATAATTCTAAACTATTCTCTCTATGTGATTCCCAGACTAGCTCACCTTTATATCTTAAATACTTTCTAAAAGATTTTATCGAAAACTTTGAAGGTTCTTCAAAAATTCTCATTAAAACATTTAATATTTCGTTATTAAATTCTTTATTAGTAGAAAGAAGTATTAATACAATTTTAGAAAACTTTTTTTCCATTTCTCCATTTTCCAATATATTCTTTAAAATTCTCTGCACTTCATTATTATTTATAAATTTTTTAGGCCCCAAACTACTTTTAGCAATATCTTTTAAATATTTAATCTCATCTTTTATAATATCAACCATAATAACCCTCTTTTCAATTGATACAAATAATAACATATTTTTCTCAAAATTTCAAGAATAATCAATTAATAATGAATTTTAAAATAATACTCACAAATATAAATTTATCAAATACACAAAGCTTATGTGTTAATTCAAAATATAGTAACAACTTCCATTTCTCCATTGTTAGGATGATATAATAAACCTACAATTGTTTTACGAAAATGATTATTAATCGTTAATAAGTCAAGACAAACATCAAATAGCAAATCACCATATTCATTTTTTCTTAAATTATAAACATAATTAGAACATAACAGTTTAAATATTTCTCTAATAAAACGTTCTTTATCCTCTTTTGCAAATCCTAATACTTGAACTAAGTCTCCCTTTTTTTTTCAGTCTTAACAGTTAAATAATTATTCCATCTATTATCACTAATTTGCAATCTTATTTGTTGAGTAGATATAAATTTTGGAAATAAAGCATTTAAAGAAAAACTTATATCTTCCTTATCTGGTAATACACTCTCTATTTTATAACTTAAAAAACTTTGATAAAAATCACTATTTATACTTAAGACTTTAAATCCATTATTTTCAAAAGGAAATCCACACTCATTAATATTTTCTTCGTTTGCATATTCAAATGAATGTGACATTATTACCTTTCGTTTATTCTTAATACATAAAGATATAAGTATATTTGAAATATATGTTTTAAACATAGACATATGCGATATATCAGCAAAACCTGTAAACCATGAGAAATCTAATAATCCATCAACTATTTTTTGATGTTGTGCTTTAGTTAACCTGTTAAAATAAATCAAAAAATACTGATTACTATATTGATAATTTGATTGATGGCATCTTTCTATTACCTCATTTAATGCATTTTCTAGTATTATTTGTGATTCATTATTATATTTATACAAAAAATCAACATAATCCCCATATAAAATACTATATGTACTGTCTTTATCTAAAAGAGGAATCAATTTTTTAAATATATAGTAACCATAATTAGACTTATTTAATATTGTTGTATCAATAATAAAACAAATTTCACGCTTATTTTTATCTTGATTAGGAATTAAGGCTCCTTTTAACTCTTTATAAATAATATTTTTTAAATTCAACTGGCTCTGTAATTTTTTAAATTCATTTTGGATTATATTATATATAGCAAAGTCATCAAGCTCGAAATAAGATTTCATAACAGGATACAAAAGAAAATTTTTATTATCAAAAGTATATATCATTTTTTGCACCACCTTATATTTTTGAAAGAAAATGATACAGATATAAAACTTTATCTGCATCATAACTAACATTACTTTACAACAATATTTACAATTTTTCCTTTAATAACAATTACTTTAACAACTTCTTTTCCATCAATATGCTTAATAACATTATCGCATTTCAACGCTTTTTCTTTCATTGACTCTTCATCTTCATTAACCAAAACATTTATTGTTGCTCTAACTTTACCATTTACTTGAACTGCGATTTCCTTCTCATCTTCAATAATTTTAGAATTATCATAACTTGGCCAACTTTCAAAAGCAATTGTATCATTATGTCCTAACATTTCCCATAATTCTTCAGCAATATGTGGAGACACTGGATTTAGAAGCTTTACAAACCCTTCAGCATAATCTTTTGGAAAATTATCTTCTTTATAAACAGCATTTATAAAAATCATCATTTGACTAATTGCAGTATTAAAGTTTAAAGATTCAAAATCATCTGTAACTTTTTTAACAGTCTGATGATAAATTTTTTCCAAATTACTATTTTCATTATTTGATATTTTACCAGACTCATATAAACGATAAATTCTATCTAAGAATTTCTGTGCTCCTTCAACTCCTTGTTGACTCCACGGTTTAGAAGCTTCTAGTGGTCCCATAAACATTTCATAAAGTCTTAAAGTATCAGCTCCATAGTCTCTAACAATATCTAGAGGATCTATTGCATATTCTGGGTAACGTTTACCCATTTTAATACCATTAGCACCTAAAATCATCCCTTGATGAACTAGTTTTTTAAAAGGTTCTTTAACTGGAGATAAACCTTTATCATATAAGAAACGATTCCAAATACGAGAATACATTAAATGACCAACAGCATGTTCAGGTCCTCCAATATATAAATCAACTGGTAACCAGTGTTTAAGCAATTCTTGATTAGCAAATTCTTTATCATTTTCTGGATCAATATAACGTAAGAAATACCAAGAAGAACCTGCTGAACCTGGCATAGTTGAAGTTTCTCTACGTCCCTTAATACCATTTACATTATAGTAAGTCCATTCCTTAGCATTCTCAAGAGGAGCTTTTCCATTATGACCACGATAATCATCAAGTTCTGGTAAAACTAAAGGTAGTTCTTCATCATCTAAAATGTGAATATTTCCATCTTCTAAATATACAACAGGCATTGGTTCTCCCCAATATCTTTGACGAGCAAATATCCACTCACGCATTTTATAATTTACCTTTTTTTCTCCACAATGATTTTCTTCTAACCACTCTATCATTTTTTGAATAGCATCATCTTTATTTAAACCATCTAAGAAACTAGAATTTATATGAACACCATCTAAAACATAAGCAGAATCTTTATTCAAAACTCTCTCTGCATCATATTTATGTGCCTCATTAGTTAATATATTTATTAAATCACAACTATCAATCCATTCAATATCAGCAATACTTTTCTCTTCTTCAGATACCTCAACTTGATTCAAACTATTTAGTTTACCAACTACTGTATGACAAGTTATATGACGATTAACTTCTTTTTGAGCTTGATAAAAATTATCAAAATAAATAAATTCTAATTCTTTTTCAATTGTAATATCAGTATATCCAGACTCTTCTTTTACTTCTCTAATTGAAGCATCAAAAACAGTTTCGTTATCTTCTATACCTCCCATAACAAAGTTAGTCCAATTAAATTTTTTATTATTAACACATAAGTATTTATCTTCAGTTGGATGTTTAATAACAGCAATTACAACTTCTCTTTCTGTAATCGGCATATTTTCTCTTATAGCAGACTCTCCACTACCAATAATATTTTTAGCAAGAACTTGAGTTATTGGAATATCAAATTTCTTAGCAAACTCATAATCTCTTTCATCATGAGCAGGAACAGCCATTATAGCACCAGTTCCATAACTTGCTAAAACATAATCAGATATATAAATAGGAATTTCTTTATTATTAACAGGATTAATTGCAAAAGCTCCAATAAAAACTCCTGTTTTTTCTTTATTTAACTCTGTTCTTTCTAAGTCACTCTTAGATTGACACTTTCTTTTGTATTCCACAACCTCATCTTTTTTCTCATCAATTGTGATAATATCTACTAATTCATGTTCAGGTGCCATAACACAATAAGTAGCACCAAATAAAGTATCCGGTCTAGTTGTAAATACTGTAAACTCTCTATCTGAATCTTTAATCTTAAAAGTAACTTGTGCTCCTGTTGATTTTCCAATCCAATTTCTTTGCATTTCTTTAGTAGATTCAGGCCAATCTATTTCATTCAAACCTTCTAATAATTTTTCTGCAAAAATAGCTTGATCAATAACCCATTGTTTCATATTACGTCGAACAACAGGAAAACCTCCACGCTCACTCTTACCATCAATTACTTCATCATTTGATAAAACTGTTCCTAATTCTTCACACCAATTAACTGGCATATCAATATATTTAGCATAACCATCTTCATATAATTTTTTAAAAATCCATTGTGTCCATTTATAAAACTTTGGATCACTAGTTTGTAGAGTTTTACTCCAATCATAATCAAAACCAATACACTTTAATTGTTTACTAAAAGTCTCAATATTTTTTTGTGTAAATCCATTAGGATGATTTCCTGTATTAACAGCATATTGTTCAGCTGGAAGACCAAATGAATCATACCCCATTGGATGAAGAACATTATATCCTTGCATTCTCTTCATTCTAGAAACTATATCAGTAGCTGTATACCCCTCAGCATGACCTGCATGAAGACCAACTCCTGATGGATATGGAAACATATCTAAAGCATAAAATTTTGGTTTACTAAAATCCCATACATCAGTATAAAAAGTATTATTTTTTTCCCAAAATTTTCTCCATTTTTCTTCAATTGTTTTAAAATTATACATTTTTAATCATTCCTTTCTTTTTATAAAATAAATATACTAAATGGTAACTCGAAAAAATTATAATAAAAGTTAAAAGAAAACCCAAACTAATTCTAAAAATAAAGTTTTCAACAAGCATAATAATACTTACAATTAAAGAGATATCAAACGAAGATACAAGAGCAACTATTTGCAAAAGTTGAAAATAACTCACTTTTTCCATATCTAAGTTATATTTTTTTTCTAAATATTTTATTTCTGGTAGCTCTTTTTTTTCCCTATTCTTATTTTTTTTATCCTTATATCTTCTTTTTGCAGGAATTATAACAAATATTTGATAAATTAAAAATACAAATAAGAAACTCATAAAAAATAAAACAATCTCTTCCATAATAACCTCCAAAAAACAAAAAACGCCCATAACAATAAGGACGAAATTTCGCGGTACCACCTTAATTTATAAGTAAACTTATACAACTTAAATAATCTATAACGGAATTACCCATTTGCTCCTAAGATAAGTTCATTTGAATTTATTATCTATTTTCACCAAATATAGACTCTCTAAAAATAAATATCAAACTACTACTTCTTATTCATCACAAAATATACGTTTATTATATCATAATTTATAATAAAATAAAGAGTAATTTAATTTTTTTACTTTCTTACTGCACATACTTTTGTAATATATTCCTCATACATATTATTAATAGCTAAAATTCTATTATTCTTTCTATTTTCTAAATAAAAATCAACATACTCTGTTATAACTTTTTCATTAATATTATTGTTTAATTCAATTGGATCCACAATTCTAACTTCATCATTTTCTTTTTCAAATAAAGTACCTTGTGGATGACTCAATAAATAACTTTTTTCTTTTGTATCAAATATATTGTATTTAGAATTATCTTTAGCCATCTCCAATAAAATATTTTTTAAAACATCCTCATCTTCACCAAAAGTATTTCTTAAATAATCAATTGGTGAAGTTTCAATTTCACTAAAATCAAAACTTTCAATTAATTCTAAAACATTTTTACCACCTTTTTTAGCAAGATTAACTAAAAAATCATAATTATCAAATATAGTCATAAAAACAACAGACTTATCTAATACTCTACCCTCCACAGAGTATAACCAATTCTCAAATTTTCCTTTACAAAAACATAAAGAATTATAACTAGAAACAAGTTTTATCAAATCATTTTTTGCATTTAAAGACAAATCATTAAAAGAATCCAACTCAAGTAACAAATCTAACTCTCCATTAGAAAAATGTTCCAAAACACTAGTATAAATACTATATTTATCATTAAAATCCAACTCTTTACAATAATTTAATATTACGTATTGCTTTAATTTATTTACTCTTTCCAGAGCTTTTTTCATATCCGTATTTTTTATCATTTTACCTCCTAAAATTCTCCAATATAATCTAAAAGTTTTAAAAACAAACTTACATAATCTTTAGACAAACCTTTCTTCTTTAATTTTCTAAGTGCAATTCTTTTTTTATCAATTGGTAATTGTCCAAACATTATTTCAGCAATTTCTTCTTTTAAATATGTATTAATTTTTAAGTCCATTAAAATACTATCAAAATCATCATTTATAAGTCTAACAGCATCTATTTCAATATCTTTACCCTTACAGTTAATAGTAAGTTGCCCTATTGTAGGAACATTCTTAACTTCAACCACAAAATCATTTCCATCTACATAATTTTCACAAGTTAACTTCTCTGCATTAAAATATATAGTTACATTTTCAGCTTGTTTTGTATTTCTAAAGACCATTTTATAATTACGTTTTTCAGGTACAATTCCACTCTTTCCATCTATTGATCTTATTATAACAGTATAATTATTTCTTAAATAATTATAATCAATTGACGTTTTTAAAAAATACCCCTCTTTATATAAAGATGTAATTCCATCATCTTCAAATAAAGTATACGTATTGCTTACACCTGGAAAAATTTGAATTTCTAAGTCTGTTGGTAAACCAATATTATTGTAATCACTTCTATTAGAAAAAGGAATTATTGATCCAGCATGCGCAAATACTGGATAATCATCTTCTTTAAAGAATGATACGTATTTTTTATTACCAGGAAATTTTTTTCCTGTAACTAAGTCATACCAAATACCATCAGGAACAAAAAATCTATGAATTGTTCTATTCATTACATTATCTTTAGCTTCTAATATTGGACAAACCAATAACTGAGAACCCAAATAATACTGATTTCTATATAAATCATCATCATACACCCACATATAATTATAATAAAATGGTTGAATCAATGGCGTTCCAGACTTAGTATAATTATAAGCTTCCGTATATATATATGGTATCAATCTATGACGAAGTCTTAAATAATCAGCCGCTATATTCTCTGTTTTAGCATCCCATAACCATGGTTCTTTCTTATAATATCTCCCTCTAGCTCCATGAAACCGTAAAATCGGCCCAAAAGTACTAAGTTGTATATAACGAAGATATAATTCACCATCTTCTATACCACCATGATTTCCAGCAACATCGTGACTCCACCAACTAACTCCAATATTCGCAGCATTTAAATATTTAAAAGGTAATTCTTTTAAATGTTCCCAACTGATTTCACTCGATCCACCATATAAAACAGGATAACGATGAGGTGCATAAATGCTTCCTCTAGCAAGTAACAAAGCCCTCTTATTACTATTTCTTCCAGAATCTAGATACATATAATGATTTAAAGCCCATAAATTATTAATATCCATTTTACCATCCGAATCATTCCAAAAAAAATCTATACCTAAAGCTTCTAGAGGATGTAGAAAAATCTTAAATAATACATCCAGATATTTTGGATTCAATGGATCAAACTCAATAATTTTAGCATTAGTAATTTGCATATATTGGGCTGCTTTTTGATAATTTTCCTCATGTGGATAAATTCCATTAGTAGGATTAATGCATAAACCAACTCTAATTCCTCTTTTATGAAATTCATTAATAATGTATTTAGGTTCAGGAAAAAGTTTTTTATTAAAAGTAAAACCAGTTTTTAGATCTTTAAACTGTCCTACATCTCGAACATGCCAATCATGATCAAATAAAATTACAGAAATAGGAATTTTTTTTCTTTCAAATTTTCTTATTAATTCATGAATCTGTCTTTCATCATAAGCAACATTTCTACTCCACCAATTTCCTAAAGCATAACGTGGTATTAATGCTGGAGCTCCTGTCATTTTAAAATAATCAAATAAAACTTGTTTAAAATCTCTATCATACATAAATACATAAATATCTAAATGATTTTGTGGTGGATTAGCAAGCGTTCCATCTTCCATAATTATCTTCCCATAACTATCATCAAGCGAAGCAAATCCATCTAAAGAGTATAAACCCTTTTCCAAATTTGGAGGAATATTTACATCAACAGCAACCATATTCCCTTTCATATTCCTAGCCTCAGGATGTCCTAAATACCAATCTTTGCATCGATCTCTTTCTTTACTAAGCAAAGTAATTTTTAAATTTCTCATAGGGTCAATCTTTGTCCCATAAAAAGGTTGATCTTTAATATAACTTAATGCAAAATATTTTGTGCTAATTTCTAATATATTAGCATCTTGTCTAACAGAAAAATCTGGTAAACCAAAACTTCTTTTTTTTACCAGTTGTGTCGGCCTATCAATAAATTGACCATTTTGTGAATACTCAAGTCTCACAATTCTCTCCGAAATAACCGAAATTCTATAATTATTTCCTTGAACAACTGCTCTTTTATCACTTTTAGCCTTCGTATAATCTACTTCAAATTGTTTTCCAAGTGGATACATACTTAACACCTTCTTATTATTCTAATAACATAATATCATAATTAGATAAATTATCCAAGAGAAAGATAAAGACAAAACATTTAAAAATATAATTTTTAAACACAGAAAAAGGCAATTTCAGATCTAACTTAAAATCACCTTTTATAAAAACTATCAGTCTATGAGAATAATATATGGATGAGCACTACTACCATCTCCAGCTAAGTGTTCTATTCCTTCACGGAGTGAGACTGCTGGTCGAACACTCTGAGGATAACCAAGTTTCCCAGCACCTTGGATACCATCTTCAGTTAGTACTGCAACAGTAGCTTCACTAAAATAGTCAAAGAAACCATCAGGAGAAATCAACCAAGAAATAAAGTCTGATGAAAGTGGTGATTTTGAAGAACTATAAGCCAACTGTTGTTCTTGTTTTGTGATTAATCCTACGGGATAGGTTAAAGCTCCATTTCCATTTATTGTATTTACAGTAAATCTATCTATTTTATTCAAACAAGTAAGCTTATTAGAACGACTAGCGTTAAATGTTAATGAAGAGAATGAATCATATGTAGAAAAACCACCTTTAGAACTTATAGTTCGATCATTACACCATACTGTATCTTCTAAATAAGAGGTATACTCTGTCATATTATTAGAGTACCAATAGTCTATTGCTCCTTTTATTGTTGAATCATACTTATTAACATCATCATTATTAAGCATATCATTTAAAGCATCATCTACACTTTTACCATCTCTTAATGTAATATAATAGCTAAATTTGTCATCACGCATAAAAATATAATCAAGTTGGGAGCACGTTTCATTACTATCAAAACAAGTGTAATGATGATTATTATCTGCATAAGAATCCACTGTATCTACTAATGTATAGGTACCATTACTATATGTAAAACTTTTTCCATATTTATATTTATAATTATCATTATATTCATACTTATACATTCTATCTAATGTTGTATAAGAATACTCAGCAGGATTAACACCGATTATAAATTTCATTTCACTCTTATTACAGGAAGTTTCATTATTTTTACACAAATAATAATATTTATATTTTGTATAATCATTAATCCAATCAAATACAGTTATCGTTATAGGATTAACTAACGAATATGTATCGCCATTTTGTCTAACTTTTTCACTTAAATTCATTGTTAAATCTATCTCTTGTTCTCCATCTTTTAAAAGATAATAATACAAATATCTACCTTTTAATTCTAAGACATAAGCCAAGCTACTACATTCTGTTGCGCTACCACTTAAACAAGTATATTTACCTTTAATGTACGATTCAGCAAAAACTTTT
>CANTCS010000018.1 GCA_947652375.1 uncultured Mollicutes bacterium
AATTTTTTTCCTAGCTACTCAAAATTGACGTTTTGCTTAGTTTTCAAAGATCATTGCACTTGTTTTTTGCAAGTTGCGTTATTAATATATCAAAGAGTTATATTAAAGTCAACACTTTTTTTGATTTTTTTTATTTAATTTAAAAAAGTATAATAAAAAGTAAACAAATGTCTACTTTTCTTTTTAATTATATTTATTTATTTTTGATTTATTATCTAAATAAATATTGCAATATTTTTCTACTGTTCCTGGTTTAAAAGCATCTTTTTTCTCTCGAACTAAATTTATAAGATTAGTTAGTTCTGTTTTTAATATGTAATCTATATTTTTTGAATAATTCATTAATTCTTTATGGTATTTATATTCCCCTCTATCAAGAACTTTAAAACTACCATCAGGAAAAACTCGTAAATCTAAATCATAGTCTATATATTTTATAGTATTTTCTTCTATTATAAATGGAGAAGCTAAATTACAGTAGTAAAATATACCATTTTTTTTATATTGACCAATAATATTAAACCAATTTTTATAAAAAAAATACAATACCGCAGGTTCTTTAGTTCTCCAAGTTCTTCCATCTGATTCAGTAACTTTTGTTTTCTCGTTACAAAAAATAAGATAATCATTGTGAATTTCTAAAAGTGTTGCTTCATCCCAATGACGATGTATTTTACCATTATGCTTGTAACAATGTATTTCATATCTTTTGCCTATTATTAATTTTTTTTTGTTCATGAAATCTACCTCGTTGTTTTATATTATACATTTTTTTCTATTTTTTTCAAACTATAAATCATGTCAACATTATTTATTTTTTTAGTTTCTATTTTTTATTTAGAGAGTTAATCCCTGCAAATGCTACAAAAATCAATACACCTACAATTAAAGACCCGATTAAAACATTGTCCATATGTTCGCTTGCGAAAGCATTTAACTTTTCATTCCACTCCTCTATTTTATCAACTAGATTTAATAATAATAGATTATATTTCATATTTAACTCTCCTTTGTATTTTTTTTGCTTTTAGATTTTGCGTTTTTTTTGCTCTTTAAATTGTCTTCTTCATCTACAACTTGCGCTTCATTTACACTTTCTTCAATTGCAGAATGTATTTTTTTTACTGTGTTTTTTATAGTTAAAGTAGATATTATATCTAAAACTGCATAAACTAAGATCAATATTCCAACTATTTTTGTTAAAAATTCTGCACCTTTAAATGGATTTAAAATTAAAGCCACTCCACATATTGTTGTTACAAAGGCAATTATCATTGTTGATTTCCATAAATCATTTTTATTTTTCTTTAATTCAATACTGTATTGCAATTTATTTGCACTATTAATTATTATTATAAATCCTACTATAAATGGAATAATACTCGCGATAGCTTGGGGATTTTTTATTACTATTACTCCTAAAATAATTGTAACTGTACCATATATTGTATCTAACTCACTTTTATTTTCTTCTTTAATGCTTTTAACAAATTTAATTAAGGCCAATCCTCCTATTGCAATTAAAAAGCCTCCAATTATATATGATATTGAAATTATAGTCGCTTCTGACTCAAAAATTAATAATAATCCTAAAATTACTAAAACAAAAGAACTTAATATCGATGATTTGAATAAACTGGAAAGAAAACTAGTCATATTTTTACCTCCTAATTATAAATTAATTTAATTATATCATATAATTTATTTTTAAAAAATAAAAATTCTTAAGATTTTAAAATTAAGAATTTTAATAGTAAGTCTGGATTTTTTCCTTTAACTGCTATTTCATAAATTAAGTCTATTATTGGAACTGTTATTTTTTTTGATTTAAGTAATTGATAAATTGACTCTAAGGTATAATATCCTTCTACTGTAGTGTTATTTAAGAATTTGTCAATTACATCACGAGATGGTTTTTCTCCTATCAATTTTCCAAAACTATAATTTCTACTTTTAGTTGATGTACATGTTAAAAGTAAATCACCAATACCAGCATAAGATAATACAGTTTTTTTATTAGCTCCAAATGAGTCTAAAATTTCTTCCATATCATTCATTGCTTCTGTTAGAAACATTGCTTTAGTGGATTCATTTGCTCTTAAACCTTCTAACATTCCAGATGATAAAGCGATAACATTTTTTATTGAGCCACAAATTTCTACTCCTATAACATCATTTGTTTCTCTTAATTTAATATAATTATTTTGTAAAGCTTGTTTTGCTAAAAGAATTGTCTCTGGTTTTTTGCTAGCAACTGTTAACCCTATTGGCATTTTCTTAATTATATCTATTGCAAAAGAGGGTCCGCTTATAATAGCAATATTATTTGTGTTTAGATGCTTTTTTAAAATTTCATCTATAAATAAACCTGAGCCTTGTTCTATCCCTTTGGTTGCAATTAAAATATGTGTATTTTTATCTATATAAGGTTTGATCGAAATACATAAAGAATCAATAAATGCCGCTGGAATTGCAATTATTAACAAATCTTTTCCTTTAATACACTCTTCAACATTAGTTGTAATTTTAATTGTTTCGTCAATTTTATAATTTGGTATTAATTTCTCATTTTTTCTGGTTGAAACTAAATTATTTTTCTCATCCTCAAATTTAGTCCACATGGTTACTTTACAACTATTTTCTATTAATATACTACTAAGAGCCATCCCATAAGCCCCTGTTCCAAATATTCCTATGTTCATTTTTTCTCCTATTTTTATCTTATTAGTAATAATAAATCAAAAGACTTTTTTATTACTTTATAATTAGTTTTATCATTTCTTAAACTTTTTGTCTAGTTTATATTTAACTTTAATTTTATTACACTATTTTTCTTTTTATTTACACTAAAACATTTGCTTTTTTTGACTTTATAAAAATTTTTTTATATACTTAAATTATAAGAGGTGGATAGCATGAAAGTAAATATAGGAAATGTTAAATATCTTGGTCAGAAAAATCTTAATTTAAATAAAAGAGAAAAAGATGGGATTTTAGCTACATCGATTTTAGCAACTTCTGATGATAGTATTTTAGATTATAAGAAAAGAGAAATAAATTCTATGGTTTCAGAAAGAGAAGTTGAAATTTCTCTTGATGATATAAATTGTTTCAAAATAATTTTAAATGATTGTGATTGTAGTGATGCTTTTTTTGATAAAGTTTGTCAAAAGTTAGAAGAGGATGGAATTCAATTTAATAAAAGAAAGAATTCTCAAAATTTAGATGAAGATAATAGTATTGTCATTACCTTAGATCAACAATATACAGCTGGTTCTAATACTTTAATTTTTGCACCATATAATAATACAAGAATTGGTTATTCTGATTCTTTGGCATTATCTATGCAAGCAGCTTTTAAGCAAAATGGTTTTTTAGATAATTCTATTTTTTGCGGAAAAGTTGGATATAGATTAGATGAAAACGGAAATGTGTGTACAAATATTCCTACTGAAACAGAAGAAGCAATTAATATGGATAGCGATGTCAGCTTTGTAACAATTTCTTTTGGAACACAAAATATTAATGCAAATTCAGTGGCTAAAAGTATAAAAAATGCTTTAGCAAGACAAATACATTACTTAAATAAATATGATACTGGCTTAGATTTAATATATAGAGCTACACCAAAAGATAAAGAAGAAGTAATTGCAGATTATTTTAATACAGATACTAAATCTTTAAAAGAGTATAATAATATAGGAAATCAAGGTATAACAGATTCTCAAGCAATTATAAATCCTGATGTTAATAATATGAATGTATATAGTCAAAAACTAGAAATTAATATAGTTACTAGTAAAACTCATCATTATTAAATAAAGCATATTTTTAACTTTTTACTATTTACCTAGTTATTTTTATATGGTACAATTTATTTGTTCATATTAGAACAAGTTTTTGTGGAATTTATTTTACATTAAGATTAGAATTTCCTGAAAAAAAATTTAATATACTTAAAACTTTTAATAAAGGAATAAGTAATATATTAAAAATGTACAAAATATTTCAAAAAATGATTAATTGTTTTTAATTTTTTTAATTATTTTTAATCAATTTTTTGTGAAAATAAGTATTGTATATATTCAAAATAATTGATATAATCTAATCGATGAAGTTATTATGTTTTATCGATGTTCATAGGGAATTAGTTTAATGGTAAAACTATGGTCTCCAAAACCGAAGTGTTTAAAAATGATTTGAAATGTTTTTGAGCCTTATATATATTGGGATAAGTTAAAATTACAAACCCATTAAAAATTGAAATTTGTGCCAATTTTTGTGCCACTTAATAAAGATATATAAAGTCTTATCATTTTTTTAGAATTTTAAGTTAAAAATGTGCTAAAATATTTGTGTCACAAATTATATTTAGGGAATTAGTTTAATGGTAAAACTATGGTCTCCAAAACCATCGATAAGTGTTCGATTCACTTATTCCCTGCCATGAAAAAACCAACGATTTAGCCTTATTTTATAAGGAATAAATCGTTTTTTTGTTAATCAAAAAATAACTTGAATTTTATCAAATACAGAGTTAACATTGCGATATGGAGGAAAAGTTTATGACTAAAATGAAAATAATAGCTACTTTAAGTTTAGCATATGAATTACTCGAAGAAGTTTACTATCTTGATGAATTAAATAATGAAGATTTAAACAATTGTTTAGAAGTCATTAGTAAAAAGTACACAGATATTTACGAAACCATTCCAACAAAAGAATTGATTATACCTAAAAAGAATGTTATTTTGAAAAATGCCTTATCCGAGGAAGAGATTCCAAATGTATCGCAAATCCGAATAGATTCTATGATTTCTTGGGGATACTACATATATTTAAAAAATGGCGATACTCGGTGTATGACAATTAATGAAGCTAAGTATGATTGGAGAAAACTGCGAAAAACTTTATAAATATTGTTTTAGAAAAATAGATAAAAAAACAACGCTGTTCTGTAGCAGTTGTTTTAAAAATAATCATATCATATTATTAATGGGGATTTTTATATTCTACGATTTCATATAATTGAGATGATAACATATCAGCATGAGGATAGCCTTTAGCATTGTAAGCTATTAAATCCTGTACTAAATTTTCTATCTTTTCAGCAATTTCTTTTGGATACTGATCGGAATAGTCACCATTAAGACAACTTAATGTATGCATTGTAACAAGAACAGCTAGATTCTTTTCAAATTTCTTTTTCACAAATAAACTCCTTTCTTATAATTTATTTGATTTTTACAATTTATTTTTCGTTTTTTATATTTAGTATTCTTTTTATATCATTGACTGTGACTGTTTCAATATTTTTTAATATAAATTCAATAATCTGTAATTTATTTTCTCGTTCCATTAAAAAACTAATTATTTCTTGCTTATCTTTATATTTAGGATTACTCAATATAATTTCATAGTTATTAAGTTTAATATCAACAATATCATTTTCCTCAAAGTTGAGTTCTTCCCTAAAAATTCTAGGAATTACTACCCTACCTAATTTGTCAAAATGCTTTTTCATATTTTCCCCTTCAATTCATTTTTTAATTTTAAAATATTATAGTTGCCCGTTGAAATAATTTTAAAGAAATAACTTTTTTATTATTGACTTCTAAATTTATATTAATCTTTTTCAGTTATGTATAATTTTTCATTTTCTTTAATAGCAAATAAAACTATTTCTAAGCCATTGTGAATATTAGTTATAAATGACGATTGATTATATGGTGTAAGACAAAAACATAATTGATTGTCATCCTCTATAATATTTATTTCATACTTTTTATTTTTATAAATAATTATAATTTTACTATCATATATTTCTATTTTATATCCATCATTAATATAGGAATTATAAGTTTCTTTATTTTTCATTAATAAATCGAAATATCTAAGAAGTATATCATGGTTATTTATATTATCACTTCTCCTCTCTCTATATTTTTATAATTATAATAAGATATTATCAACACCTTTCTACAATAAAATTTGTTCTGAGTCATAAAACTTCTTTAAATGTTATTTAATGGAGTATTTAAAATAAAAATCGTATCATATTAATTATAAAGTTAGGTGATGCGATCATTGAAATTAAATAAAATATTTGGTTATAATGTGAAATATTTTCGCCATAAAGAAAAATATACACAAGAACAACTTGCAGAATTAACTGATACTAGTGTTACATATATCAGTCTTTTAGAATCTGGGCGTCATCATACTCCATCATTTGATAAAATAGAATCTCTTGCGAAAACATTAAAGATTCAGCCTTTCGAATTATTTGTTCCAAGAGAATATAAATGTTTACCAACGAGAGTTGATATGGCTCATAGAGAATAGCAATTAATTTTGTTATTCTTTTTTGATTATATCATAATTTTTGTTTTTTGTTGCATAGATTAACCAAAAACTTCTTATGAGCGTTTATAATGCGAAAATCATATTGGTGATATATATGTATTTTAATAATTTGAAAAATTTAAGAGAAGATAAGGATTTCACACAAGATGAAGTTGCAAAAAAGTTAAAAGTGAATCGTTCTACATATAAAAACTGGGAAAATGGAATTGTAATGATTCCAATTGATATAGCAGATGAATTATCTGTGCTTTATAATGTTCGATTATCTTATATATTAGGTATTGATAAAGAAAACAGGGTTAATTATAAAATAAAAAAAATGAAATATAATGTTTTATTAACGAAACTTTTATTATTTAAAAAGAATCATAATAATAGTTATAAAGATATAGGAGCTTATATTGGATGTAGTAAATCAACCTGTCAAAGATATTTTAAAGGAATTATAAAAATTCCTATAGATCGTCTAATATTATTTACAAAATTATATGATATAGAGTTAGACAAATTGTGTGGAAAAGAGTAATTATTTTAGTTTTTTTGACTTATAATATAAGAAGTATTTATTTATAGATTATCAGATAAGAATTTTAATCTAGAAAATAAACCTAAAACAAACTATAGTTCAATATAATGTCTAACTATGGCATTAGGTTTTTGACTTGTGACACTAACAATTATCGATTATAAAAAGTTTGTGCCAATTTTGTGACACAATGCTCAAAGTGTTTTAAAAAGTGTTACAAAACTAGAGGTTTGAAGATGTTTCAAAACATTTTGGAGTCACTCTTCCAACTCACTTATCCCCTGCCAGTTTAAAGAAACTACAAAATAGTTGTAGTTAAATATACTTGAGCCATTGTAAATAAAGGGTTTGCAATGGTTTTTAATTTTTGCTAAAAAAGGTGTGAAAATGGACATTTTTAGGAAAACAAATTAAGAGCCTATATAGACACGATTTTAGTGGATTATAAAGAAGTTTTTTAGGAAATTACTACAAATTGGTAATGAACCTACAAAAGAATCTACTACTACTGAAATAAAGGAATATTTTGATAATCAAGATTTTGATATGTTAGATGTTAATTTTACAGTAAATTTAAAAGCAGATATAAGGGTTTAGATATATCAATGTTTGATACAACAAAGCACAAGGATTTATTAGGTACATTTATAAGCGATTTAATACTTCAAGTTTTGAGTTTTGTTGCAGAGCAGGAGCGTTCCTTTATAAAACAGTGTCAAAAAGAAGGTATAGCAATTGCTAAAAATAAACGTACCAAGTTTAAAAGACCTAAGATAGAAAAACCATATAATTTTGATTATGTAGTTTCTAAATGGAAGAATAAAGAAATAACAGCTAAAGTAGCGATGCAAGAATTAGATTTAAAACCTAATGTATTTTATAAATTAGTAAAATAGGATTAAAACTTTACATATCTTTTCACTCAAGATAGTGTTTTTGATAGAAAATTATCACTTTTTGTAAAAAATCGATATTAAAACAATTCAGTAGTCTTGTCAGTGAGAAAGGTCAACATAGTACATCTTTAGAGAAAATAGAAAATATTGATAAAACTTTGGAAGTTATCTATTTGAATTGTTTTTAGAACGTGATCATTTTAATTTTCTTTAGAGCATTTGAGCAAAATATGATATAATAAATAATATCAACTAACAACTATTATTTTTTTGACCAGTTAAATTTAACCTGATTTAGTTAGATAGTTTCAATTTAAGGATTGATAAATATGGATAATAAAAGACTTATAGATTTAAGAGAAGAAAAAGATTTGTTAAAAAAACAAGTTGCAAAAGATATAGGTGTTGCAGAATCAGTATATTCTCAGTGGGAAAATGGGAAATTATCAATATCTACAAAAAGATTAAATGAATTAGCAAATTATTTTAAAGTTAATATTGATTATTTAGTAGGATTATCTGATATGAGACAAAGAATAAAATCAAGTGATGATATAAACATACAATTAGTTTCAACTAAATTAAAAGAAATTAGAAAGTCTTTAAAGTTTACTATGAGAGAATTAGCAAATAAATTTAATACCACATCTTCTACTATAAGTAATTATGAAAATGCAAAATTTTTAATTTTAAGTCCATTTTTAATAGAATTATCTAAGTGTAGTAATTATTCTATAGATTGGATTTTGGGACGTTCTGAACATAAATGGATAAGTAGAAAATAGCTCTAGCACCTTTTATTATTGCTATTATTTATTATTGACTTAAATTTGAAAATATTTAATACTTTTTGGTCGATTTAAATGATATAAAAAATATTAAAGTTATACAGAAACACGCATAACATATTATCACAATCTTACTTTAGTGAAGAGAGAAAACTTAATAATGCTTATGTAAAAAATTTTATAAAAGCGAGTTTCTATGTAGCTGAAATCTATAAAATTGTTAGTAATATATTTATATGATATTAAAAATTAATTGTATTTTTGAAAAAATATGTAATTAAATATACAGTCTTTTTATAAGCCAAAAATAAAAAAATCTTTTTATCTTTAAATCTTTCTAATTTATTGTAAAATTAACAATTTTATACTAAAATATAGAATTATAAAACCAATAGAAACATTTGCGAAAAGTGGTAAATTTTAGAACGAAATAGATAAAAAAACTTGAAATTAATTTCAAATGGTATTATTTGTTAGGTTAATTTCAATGATAGTTTAATATTAACAAATAAACATTTTTAATTTAGAAAGTAAAATATTTAAACTTTTACTTTCGTTATGATGATGAGTAATTGTTCTTAATTCAAATAATAAAAGTAGTTTTATATAAAAATATAAATTAATTGAGGATGAAATTGATAGGAGAAGATCCTAAAATATCATATAAATTGATAAACACCTTGGGATATTTAAAATAAAATAGTTGCATCAAATTTGTAGTAAGAAGAAACTATGATATTTTAAAATATTATTAAAGAAAATTATGTATAATGTTTGTTGCTAGAATTTTTTACAAAGTGAAGTTTTTAAGATAAAATTGGACATATAAAAATGTTTCTAAAAGACAAATAAGTTTTATGAGGTATGATAATGAATATTAGTTTAGATTTATATAAAGTGTTTTATTTTGTTGCAAAAAATAAAAATATTACAAGAGCATCACAAGAATTGTTGATTTCGCAACCTGCTGTAAGTAAATCAATAAAAACACTTGAAAACATAATGGATTCAAAATTATTTGTAAGAACAAATAATGGAGTTGAATTAACAAAATTAGGAGAGCTTATTTATGAAAGAGTTGAAAATGCTATCTTATTATTTGAATCTGTAGAAAAGGATATTAAAGCAATATCAAATATGGAACTAGGTACATTAAGAATCGGTGTCTCTAAAGTAATTATAGATGAATTTTTAATGCCTTATATTGTAGAGTTTAATAATAAATATCCAA
The DNA here is from genome assembly GCA_947652375.1 of uncultured Mollicutes bacterium. Classification (GTDB taxonomy): domain Bacteria; phylum Bacillota_I; class Bacilli_A; order RF39; family UBA660; genus UBA3789. The sequence continues at coordinate 9,808 of CANTCS010000018.1, forward strand.
AAATAGAGATCAAAATATTAACTGATAATACTGATTTATTAGAAAAGTACGACTTAGGATTAGTTGATATAATTTTTACCAATATGCCTGCAAAGATTCCTGATAAGTGTAAATTTGTAAAATTAGTTTCCTTAAAGAATTGTTTTGCAGCAAACGAAAAGTTTCAGGAATATAAAAATAGAAAATTAACAGCTAGTGATTTAGAAAAATTACCATTATTATTATTAAATAAAGGAACTATTAATAGAACTAGAATTGATGAATATTGTAGTAAAAGAAATATAAAAATTAATCCAATAATAGAGTTCGGAAGTAATTCTTTAGTAAAAGAGTTTACTTTAAATGGATTTGGGATAAGAATGCTTGATGAGGAGCATATAAAAGAAGAATTAGAAAAGGGTAAGCTATTTAAACTTGATATTGATGTTTCTCTCACAGAGAAAGGGTTAGGTATGTGTTATAATCCAAATAATTCTAATTCGGCCTTAAAAAAGTTTGTTAAAATTTTTGAGATTGAATTGGAACTAAGTGATAATTATAAATAATTATTAATTAATTCTTTATCTATGGTATAACTAAAAGTTATAATTCTATGAGAAAAATGTATTTTACGTAATAGCAAACAAAATCTTAAAATATAGTCATAACTTTGAAAGGAGAAAAGTTTATGATTTCTATATTTATGGGTGGTACTTGTACCTCAACTTGGAGGGATGAATTTGTACCAATGCTTGATCCAAATAAGGTTGATGCTTTTAATCCTATCGTAGATGATTGGGATGAAACTGCACAAGCTAATGAAGATTGGCATAAAATTAATGATGATTTTTGTTTATATGTTATTACACTAGAAATGGAAGGAGTATATAGTATTTTTGAAGTGGCGGATGATAGTAATAAACGCCCTGAAAGAACTCTATTTTGTGTATTATTAGAAAGAGATGGGAAGACCTTTAGTATAGGACTTCAACGAAATTGGAAAAAAATAAAAAAAGATTTAATAAAAAATGGAGCAAAAGTTTTTGAATCTTTAGAAGAAATTGCAACATTTTTAAATAATTTAGAACTAGAAAAACCTAAATCATTTATTAGAAAATGATAATTATAATAAACAAAAATTAAGTATGCACTTATAATAGCTTTATTTTATATTTGTTAAGTAATAAAAACTCTCATAAAATAAAGAAAAAGTGCAATTTTTTTTATAATTAAATATGAAAATGGAGAAATGATTTAAACGAATTAAAATGTTGGAATTTGGATAAAATACGACGTGAAAAATGATCAAAAAATACATTAAAATGAAAGAGATATTTTGTGGACTGCTGCAGATGCTTTAAAAGGATATGATTACATATTTATTATACGAGAGATAATGAAATTCGAATGGCAAGATGAGTATGTATCTATAGTAGGTCGTAAAGCTGTTGATAATCTTTAAGTTGATGTGTTAGATGCAGTAGAAGAAAAATTAAAAGACATTGTAGAACTACTAATTTTAGAAATTTAACTTCAGCTATAGGATTTTATGTAATTTAGAAAGCATTTGGTTATAGAATAAAAAATCAAGACGATTTTAGGAAACATAGTGTTCATTTTTGATAATTCAATATAAGCTGATGGTTTTGAAAATTTAAGAGCAATATAAATATGTTCAAATTTTAAAAATATGGTAGATGTTAGTGCTTTTGCCTGGAATTTTATTGATATTGAAAATTTATTATCAATTGATGGAATTGATTTCATCCAGTTAAGAAAACAACTTCTAAGTTGGCTGATAAAATAAAAAATGGATACAAAGATGAATATATTAAAAGTATAAAGCATAAATAGATTTATAATTTAAACTGTTGGTAAATAGAGTTAATATTTAAAGTGAAAGTTTATACATAAAAGCGAGAAAAATAATTAAAACTTAAAATAGATAAAGGAAAGAAAATAGCAACTATATAAAAAATGGGCATAAAAACTTATAATCTCATAACTGAAATAATAATGTTTAGATATTTTATATTTATAATAAGTAAGATAAAAATTAACTTGTCAATAAAAATTTTGCTTTTTTTTATTTTCATCAGTATCTCTCATTGATAACCCTTGTTCAAGTAAAATATTAATTTGTGCTTTCTTTTTTGATTTTAATTATGGATAAATTCATATGGAATCTTCTTGCTAGATTTTGGTTCCTTTATTATAACAAAAAGCCACCCCAAGAGGCGTGGTTGATGTTTCATTTTAAGGAAATTTTAAAAGTTTCTATTTTAAATTATCTATAATGCCTGATTTTAAATCTGCTATATTATATAAATTATCTACTACGTTGAATGTTTCTTCTAGATTTTTTCTTGCATTTTTCCAACCTGCTCCATCTGTAAACCAATAAAATTTTATTCCTTCCATTCTTGCTAATTCTGAAAATAGCATTTTATAACTTCTTGCTGTTTCATTTAATTTGGAACCTCCACTATTATAGAAGTTAGTTTCTATTAAATAAACAGTATTATTTTTCTTAATTACAAAGTCAAATCTTTTATTTGCTAATTTTTCATCTTTAGAGTTAATTTTTTTATCTATTTTTTCAAGAACTCCTTTGATGTCAATATTAAATTTACTTTTTAAAGAATTAGTATCCATTTCTTTAAAATAGTTATTGTTCTTAACGTAACCAGCTTTTATGATGTAGCCTTCTACTAAATCTTCCATAGCATGACCCGTTCTGTTTTTACGAGCATTAGTATCCATTCCTGTCTCTACTCCAAGAACATAGTCATAAATATTAGATATTAAATGATTTTCAAATAAATCAAAGATTCCTGACTTTCTCATAAACTTAATATATTCCTCTATTGAATAATTAGGATTTTTAAAATTAAAATAATAATCTTTTTCAGCTGTCTTTACAGTAATAGTTTCTTTTAATCGCTTCGCTATTAATATAGGTATTGCATTTAAGACTTTAGGATACTCATTATAAAGATTTCTAAAATCTTGTTCTATATTTTTAGAAGTAATTAATCCATTAAGTAAATTTAGTTCATTTTTTAAAACATTAGCGTTTCTATATATTTTTTCAAAATCAGTATAATATGTCCAACTAGATATACTATCATTAAAAGTAGAAAACCATTCTTCAAAATTTCTTTTCATATTTAAGCCTCCTCAAAGAAGTCAATATCTAAATTTTTAACTTCATAAACATTTTGAATTGTGCAACCCAAATTATACTTAATCATTAAGTTAGTTAACCTTTTTCCATCTATTAAAATTAATCCAACTGATTTTCCATAGTCAATTGCATCTTTTGAGAATGAACTGGTAGTAATAAATACTCCTCGTTTAACATTTTTTTGATTTAATAATGCTCCTGCAAATTTTTGTATTTCAGGTGTAGAAACATTATTTCCGATATTATATTTTTTTGATTGAATCATGATACTATTGATTCCTAGTTCATCTTCTAATATAATCCCGTCTATTCCTTTGTCTCTACATCTTTGAGTTATGATTGAATTTTCTTTTTTGCCATAACCCATAGTATTTAGTAATTGAACACATAATTTTTCAAAAAAATATGAACTTGTTTTTATTATTTCAGTTAATAGTTGATCTGATAAGTCATTGTTTAGTTCATCTATTGCTTGTTCCATTAATTCTTGTGGTGTTTGTTGTTCTTCTATATCAGAGCTTAAATTAATACTATTATCTGATTTTCCTTTTTTGAAATCTACAAATTTTTCAAAGTTCATTAAATAATCATTAGATATTTTTACATCTTTATTTAGAACTTCTAAACCTAATTCAGTAATACTAAATATTCCTCTTTTACTGCTTTCAATTAAACCAGCTTTTTTTAGATATGTTCCTGTCCAGCCAACTCTATTTTGAAATAAATTTTTTCCTGTTTTTAAAGTAACACTTAAAGACTCTGTTGAAAGATTTCTATTATTAGCGATAATATTACGTATTTCAATAATTGTATGTTCTTGTCTATCTTCTAGAATCTTTAAAAAATCATTATACATTTTATTGTATTTTGGAACTTCACTTTTCACTTTTTTCACTCCATTCTTTTTCAATTCTTCTTATAGTTAAATCTAAATATTCTTTTTCTTTTTCAATTCCTATATATTTTCTTTTGTATTTATTTGCAACTATTCCTGTAGTTCCACTTCCATTGAAAGGATCTAGAACTAAATCTCCTTTGGAAGTTGATGCTTGAATTATTTTTTCTAATAAAATCATTGGCTTTTGTGTAGGATGTTTTCCACATTTTTTCTCACTAGGTTTCGTTAGTGATGATTCCCAAACATCCTTCGCTTGTTTGCCACCATTAAGCTCTTTCATTAAATCATAATTAAATTTATGTTTAGCTTTTTTTAAATCTTTTTTAGCCCATAAAATAGTTTCTGTAGAATGAACAAATGCTCTACAACTAATATTAGGAGGAGGATTTAACTTTTTCCAAGTTATATTATTTATTAACTTAAATCCTTCTTGTTGTAGGGCCATTCCTATTGAATAAATATTGTGCATGGTTCCACTAATCCATATACTCCCATCATCTTTTAAAACTCTATAACATAGCTTAATCCATTTCCTATTAAATTTATGTTTTTCATCTATGCTTAATCCTTTATCCCAAGCGCCTTTATTAACGGAGACCATTTTTCCACCACTACAAGATATTCCGTCATTAGATAAAAAATAAGGTGGGTCGGCAAAAATCATATCTATACTTTTTTCAGAAATCTTTTTTAATTCTTTTAGTGAATCTCCATTTATTAAAGTAAAGTCTTTTGATTCATAATAATTCTTCTTCATAGTAATTATTCACCACTTTCATAATTAGTAATAATCACTTCTTCGACTTTTCCTCTTTTCTGTCCGTTAGCATTAATATTTCTCTTGGCTTGTATTACATGAATGTGATAATCTTTATATAATTCATGAACTAATTTAGTATTATGATTAGATAACATTACATAACACCCTCTATTATCTAATTCTTTAAATACCTTTGCTAATCTCTTTTGTTCCTCTTTATCAAAACCATTCTCAGTATAACTGTTAAATGTTTGTGTGTCTGAATCATAAGGGGGGTCGAAATAGATGAAATCATTTTTTTTAGCATCTTTAATACTCTCTTCAAAGTCACAATTAAGAATTTTAATATCTTTGAAGTTTAGTAAATAATGTATTACTAATAAGTTCTCTCCATCATAAGTATTTACTTTTGTTTTTTTATTAAAAGGTACATTAAATTCATTCTTGCTATTAACTCTATATAAACCATTGAAACAAGCCTTATTTAAATAGATCGTTCTTGAGGCTCTTTTATAATCAGGCATCTTGTTAAATTTTGCTTTGTCTCTGTCTAAATTTCTAATTTCAAAATAGAACTCTTCGGAATGAAGTGTTTCATATTTGTTTAGTTCTGAACACATTTTTTTATATTTTTTTTCATCCTTTAGACATTCATATACATTTATTAATTCTGCATTATAATCATTAATGACTGCTTTATCAGGTGATAGTTCAAATAATAAAGCTCCACCACCTACAAAAGGTTCAAAATATGTATTAAACTCTACAGGACTATATTTAATTAACTTATCTATTATTTGTCTTTTTCCTCCTGCCCATTTTACAAATGGTTTTCCTTTTATCATAAATAAACCTCCGTTTAATTCATTATATCACATAAATTAGCCATTTTATCAGTTATTAGTTCATTTTGTAAATTAAACTAGATGTTCAAAATATCTTTATAAAAAAGCAAGGATTTCATTTTTTCAAATCCTTTTGAACTATAAAAAATAGTTTATCTTCTTATTATATTATAGAAACTTCAATTTCTAATTCTTTAATACTCTTTATTTTTAATTATATGTTATATTATTTATAGGTGTTATTTTATGAAAAATAGTAAAGAAGACTTATGGACTTTAAAAATATGTGATTTATTAAAAAAAGAGTTAGATAATAATAAATATGAAGTAATATGTTTTGAAAAAATACCTTATTCAGTTTTTATCAACAGTTATTCAGATAATAATACAAATATATAATATTTGATTTTTTAGATCTTAAGTTATATAAATAAAGTAATTACTTGGCAAAAATAATTGTAAGCTATCTAAAGTTAAGATGAAGAAAGAAAATAATGTTTAGAGAATATAAAATTAATATGTGGCCTCAATTTATGATAGTAATACAAAATGTCGTATAAATTTAATAATTCGACTATCATAATGTAATTGACACTTTATTATGATAATTATATAATTATTAATAAATGAGGAGGAGTCTATATATGAAAAAATATTTAATTATGGGAATAATTGCATTTTCTCTAATGATAACTACTGTATATGCTTTTAATAATAAGAGTGAAAATAATAATTTTCTTAATAATCAAACATCTAATAATCAAAATTGCCCTTATTGTAATAATAGTGATTGCCCATATCAAAATAATGGTAAAGATTGCCCATATTATCAGGAAAGAACTAGTGCTCATAATTGTCCAAATAATAATTGTAGTTGTCAATATAATTATGGTAAAAGTAATAGTTACAGAAGACAAGGGAGATGTCATCATAATCAATAAAATTTTATAAGAGAACTTATTAAACACTTAAAATTATTTGGTGTTTTTTTTCTTGGGATTCATTATTTTTTTATAACTACATATATTTGTATAGGAGAGTATATATGAATATAATTGATAAAAATTTTAAAAATTTAGTTAATGAAATAAAATCTATTAGCGAGAAAGAATTATATTACAGAATTAGAATGAAATTTGATCAAGTACCTTTAGAAACAAAAAACAGTTGTGTGAATTTTTTTAATCAATTTGGTTATTGGGGTTATTTAGATATAGATAATAACAATTATCAAGAAATAGAACTTAAAGCAGAGGAATTACATAGGCATATAGATGATTTTTTATGGTTTTATAATCATTTAGAGGATTATCGATCTAAAGATTTACTTTATGCAATTTTGAATAATTGGTATAAATATGATTTTTTAGAAACAACAAAAACTAAAGAGTATCTATATGATGATTATTTTGATTTAGATTTAGTAAAATGTGATAAAAATGAAGTTATTGTTGATTTAGGAGCATATGTTGGTGATAGTATTTTATCATATCTAAAAAATTATGGAGATGATTGCTACAAAAAAATATTTTGCTATGAAATTACACCTGAAAATTTTGATATATTAAAAAATAACTTAGCAGCTTATCCAAATATTGAATTTAAATTAAAAGGAATTAGTAATAAAACAGGAAATATGAAAATTAATAATAATTCTACTAGTTCATCTGCTAACTCATTAATATCTGATAATGGAGATATAGAAGTAACTACTTTAGATGAAGATATAAAAGATAAAATTACTTTAATAAAATCTGATATAGAAGGTTTTGAACAAAAAGCGATTGAGGGGGCTAAAAATCATATTATAAATGATCATCCTAAGTTGTTAATTTCTGTTTATCATTCTAATGAAGATTTATGGAAAATCCCTAAAATGATTCATGAATTATCAAGTGATTATAAGTTTTATTTAAGATTTAATAGTTCACCAATCTACCCTACTGAAATCACTTTAATTGCTATTTAGAAAAGAATTTTGAAACTATTAACATATTTTGTTAATAGTTTTTTTATTTTTATTAATTAATTTTTGATTAATATTTTTTTTTAAAGTTTTATTCTTACTCTTTATAATTTTCTTTATTATTTTTTGTTATAGCAATTTATTTTTGATATATGTTATAATTTTTATAATAGGAGGAGTTTATGGATAAAGATATAAATCAAAAAATCAATAGCTTAATAGAAAAAGCTAAGATTGCTAGAGATGAATATAGAAAATTAAATCAGGAACAAGTTGATAATATAGTTAAAGCTATGGCAATGGCTGTTCTTGAAAATCATATGATGCTTTCAAAATTAGCAGTAGAAGAAACTAAAAGAGGTATTTTTGAAGATAAAATTACTAAGAATATTTTTGCATCAGAATATATTTATCACAATATAAAAAACAATAAAACAGTTGGTGTCATTGTTGATAATGAAAATGAAGGATATATGGAAATAGCTGAAGCTATTGGAATTATTGTTGGGGTTACCCCTGTTACTAACCCTACTTCTACTACATGTTTTAAATCTTTAATTGCTGCTAAAACTAGAAATGTCATTATATTTGGTTTCCATCCATCGGCACAAAATTGTAGTGTTGCTACTGCTAAAATAATGTTAGATGCTGCTATAAAGGCTGGAGCTCCTCATAATTGTATACTATGGATTGATGAACCTTCAGTTGAAGCTACACAAACTCTTATGAATCATCCTGATGTTAATTTAATTTTAGCTACTGGTGGAAAAGGTATGGTAAAAAGTGCATACTCTTGTGGAAAACCTGCTTTAGGTGTTGGTCCTGGTAATGTTCCTTGTTATATTCATAAATCTGCAAAGTTAGATACTAGTGTTAATGATTTAGTAATGTCAAAGTCTTTTGATAATGGTATGATTTGTGCTAGTGAACAAGCTGTTATTGTAGATTCGGAAATTTTTTTACAATTTAAAAATTTAATGATTAAAGCAGGTTGTTATTTTGTAAATGATCGAGAAAAAGAATTACTTTTTAATTATATGTTTAATAAAGTTGATAATCATTATGAGCTTAATTCTTCAGTGGTTGGAAAGTATCCTCATGATATTGCTAGTGTGGCAGGATTTGATATTCCATTTAATATAAAAGTTATAGTTGTTAAAGAAAATGGAGTTGGTGAAAATTTTCCTTTTTCTAAAGAAAAGCTTAGTCCTGTTTTAGCATATTATATTGTTAATAATTATGAAGAAGGAATTAATATTAGTGAGAAACTTATCGAGTTTGGTGGCTTAGGTCACTCTGCAGTAATTCATGCAGAGGATTCTAATGTAATTAATTATTTTTCTAATGTAGTTAAGGTTGGTAGAATTATAGTAAACTCTCCTTCTACGCATGGAGCTATAGGTGACATTTACAATACAAATGTTCCTTCTTTAACTTTAGGATGTGGAACTTTTGGTGGTAACAGTACTACAGATAATGTTTCTAGTGTAAACTTAGTTAACTTAAAAAGAGTAGCTAAAAGACAAGTAAATATGCAATGGTTTAAGATACCTCCTAAAATTTATTTTGAGGCAGGTTCAATTCAATATCTTTCTAAAATGCAAGGAATTACTAAAGCATTTATAGTTACTGATTCTTCTATGGTAAAACTTGGGTATGTTGATAAAATTTTATATCAATTAGAAAAAAGAGATAATCACATTCATTATGAAATTTTTAGTGAAGTTTTACCAGATCCTTCTTTTGATACTATTGATAAAGGGGTTAAAGCAATGGGACAATTTGAACCTGATGTTATAATTGCATTAGGTGGTGGTAGTGCAATTGATGCTGCTAAAGGAATGTGGTTATTTTATGAACATCCTGATGTTGATAAAGAAGGCTTAAGATTAAAATTTTTAGATATTCGTAAAAGAACATATAAATATCCTAAACTTGGATTAAAGGCTAAATTTGTTGCTATTCCTACTACTTCTGGTACAGGAAGTGAGGTTACTTCTTTTGCAGTAATAACTGATAATGATAAGAATATAAAATATCCTTTTGCTGATTATGAATTAACTCCTGATGTTGCAATAATTGATCCGAATTTGGTTATGTCTTTACCAAAAATACTTACTGCTGATACTGGAATGGATGTTTTAACTCACGCAATAGAAGCATATGTTTCTAATATGGCTAGTGATTTTACTGATGGTCTTGCAGAAAAAGCTGGTGAATTAATTAATAATTATTTAATTAGAGCTTATGAAAATGGAGCTGATAAAGAAGCTCGTGAAAAAGTTCATAACGCTAGTTGTATAGCAGGTATGGCCTTTACTAATGCTTTTTTAGGAGTAAATCATTCTTTAGCACATAAGATTGGAGGAGAATTCCATATTTCTCATGGAAGGTGTAATGCGATTCTTTTACCTTATGTTATAAGATATAATGCTACAAAACCTACTAAGTTTGTTTCTTTTCCTAAATATGAGCATTTTATAGCTGATAAAAAATATGCTATGTTTGCGAAAAAGATTGGATTAGAATTTGATGGTGTTGAAGAAGGTATTAATTCTTTAATTAATCTAATTAATTATTTATTAGAAAAACTAGAAATTCCAAAGTCTTTTAAAGAATGTGATATAGATGAAGAGCTTTATATGAGTAAAGTTGATGAACTTGCAAGTAAGGCTTTTGAAGATCAATGCACAACAGCTAATCCTAGACTACCTTTAATTAACGAACTAAAGAAAATATTAATTGATGCTTATTATGGTGTTAATTTATAAAAAATAATAAAAATACCTTGATGAACTGAACTAATTTCTTGAACAAAGAGAAATGAGGTTCATATCATAATTGGTATTTTTTCTTTTTTTAAAATCTCAACCGCACCACTTTATTTATATTTCTTCTTCTGTAATTACTTCTATTCCATTTTTTCTTAACAATTCTGCTGTTACTCCATCTCTGTTTGTTAAAGTATGTGAAAATGTTCCATCATATATTTTATTTTTTCCACAAGAAGGACTTCTAGACTTTAAAATAGCTTTTTTAATATTAAATTTTTTGGCTATTTCTAATACTTCATTAGCTCCTTTAAAATATTCTTCTGTAACATCTTGGTTATCTTTTGTTATAACTTTATTTTCTAATCGTTCTGCAGGAGTTCGTGGAGTTTTTAATCCTCCAAGTTGCTCTGGACAAATTAGAATAGCATTACCATTTTTTATAAGTTCAATTATTTTATTATTACTATTATTTCCTCCATCATATTTACAATTAACTCCTGCTAAACAGGCGCTGATGAGTATTTTTGAATTCTTATCTATATCATATTTCATTTATAAAACTCCTTTTTTATATCACTTTTTTATTAATAATTTTATATTCTTGTTGTTATGGTTAATTTTTTTGTTTTTATATTATTATTTACTCCCGTTGCAAGTTCTATATTAGGTTTTATTAATGGCCCATGATAGTCACTTCCACCACTTACTAAAAGATTATATTTATTTGCTAGATCTAAATATTGTTCTATTTCTTCTGGTTTATGAATACTGTGGTAGGCTTCAATTCCTTCTATACCACTTTTTTTCAATTCAATAATTATTTTTTCTAATTCTTTAGATGTACATTTTAAAGTTTTTGGATGAGCTAAAACTGCTATACCTCCAGCATTTTTTATTAGGTTTATACATTCATTGTAGGTTATTCCTTTTTTTATACTAGAGATTTTTTTATTAGCTGGTATTAAATATTTGTCAAATGCTTCTTTTACTGAGCTAGTATATGAATATTTAACAAATAACTTAGCAATATCAGGTCTTCCTATATTTCCTTTTGAGTTTAAAATTTCTAAAATTTCTTCTGTTGTGAAAGTTATACCATAGTCTTTTTTTAATTGGACAATCATTGCTAAAACTGAATAAAAACTATTATTTTTTAATTCTTTTATTTTTTGATTTAATTCATTATTGTAAATATCAATGTTATAGCCTAAAATGTGCATTTGTCCTTTATCTACTTTAGCAGAAAGTTCAATACCAGGTATTATTCTAATTCCACTCTTCTCTTCTTTTTTTAGAGTAATATTTTGATTACCAAGAACAGTATCATGGTCTGTAATTGAAATCATTTTTATACCTTCACTTTTTGCTTTTAGAATTAATTCGTTTGGAGTATATTCACCATCTGAATAGCAACTATGGGTATGGAGGTCTATCATAAATTATTCCTTCTTTCTAACCTTATAACTTTTCTTTTTTATTTTTTAGTATAAAATACTTTTTTTGATTAAACAACTAGATTATCCAAATATTTGTTTCAATTACATTTTTGCATTTAAAAATGATTTTACTATAAACACTAAATTATGTTACGTTTTAATTAATATTTTTACCTCTTTTTATTAATTTTTCTTTCACATAAGGATGAACATAATCATCTAAATCTTTATCTAAACTGTATAACTCTCTTACTACACTAGAAGATATATGTTGAACTTCACTATCTGGAAAAAGACTAATTGTTGTTACTTCTTTTGATAATTTTCTATTAATAGTCGCTAATTGAAGTTCATATTCAAAATCAGTTACACCACGCATTCCTCTTATCTACAATCATGTAATAATGCTAAATCTACAGCTGCTCCTTTACCACTTACTATTTTTACTTGGTGATAATTTTTATAAATTTCTTTTAACATTTCTATTCTTTCATCAATTGAAAAGAATCCTTTCTTTGATGAATTTATCATGACTGCTATTACTACTTCATCAAATAATTCTAACGCTTGTTCCACTACGTTCATATGTCCGTATGTTGGTGGATCAAAACTTCCTGGATATAATACATTTTTCATAAACTTTTACTACCTCACTTTCTATATTACCAATATTATTAATAATTTGATCAAAGTCATTTAAATTAAAATCAATTTATGCATTTTCACGTTCTAAAAATTTTTCTTCTGATATCTGATCTCTTTTTATAACTCTTTTTTTTCTTACTTCTAATGGTGCAGTAATTAAAATTTTTAAATCAGATTGACTAAAATATTTTGTTTTTGGGAGTAATTGCCAATCTAATACAATTATATTATTTCTATTTTCTTCAATAAAATTGTCTATTAATTCTTCCATTTTTGGCCAAGTTAATTCAGTTAATATTTGCATGTTTTTTTCTTTTTTGAAAACTATTTTTCCTAAAACTTTTCGATTTATTTTATTACTTTTTAAAACATCTTCTCCAAATTTTTCTACTAACTGTTCTTGTATTGTTGGTAAATCAGTTACATAATGACCTATTTTATCAATATCTAAATGTTTAACTCGACTATTTATTTCTGTTAGTCTATTTATTATAGTACTTTTTCCAGCACCACTTTTTCCTACTATTGAAATAATCATATAATCACTTCCTAATTGAATTATATGTGATTATTTATTATAATTAAAATATCTATTTTTTATCTTTAACATAACTGGAGGTTATTATGAACATAGATTTTGAATTATATAGAGTTTTTTATACGGTTGCGGATGTTGGAAATATTACAAAAGCTGCAGAAAAATTAATGATTAGCCAACCTGCAGTTAGTAAGTCGATTAAGAGCTTAGAAGAACAACTTGGTGGATTTTATTTATTAGGACTAAACGAGGCGTTATTCTTACAGAAGAAGGCAAAGAGTTTTATAAATATATTAAACAAGCTATTGAGCAAATAAATAATGCAGAAAATAAATTTACTAATTTAGTTAATTTGGAGACTGGTACTATTAGAATTGGAGCAGGTACGACGTTAACTAGACAAGTATTACTGCCCTATTTAGAACTTTTTCATAAGAAATATCCTAAAATTAAAATTGAAATTTCAACAAGCGTTTCAAGTGAATTAATTAATAAATTGCAAAGAGGCGAATTAGATTTAGTTTTGTTAAACCTTCCTTACAAAGCTAATAATGAAATAGAAATTAAAGAACTTAAAGATTTACATGATGTTTTTATTGTTGGTGCATCGTATAAGCATTTAATAAATAAGAAATTACTTTTAAAAGATTTAAAAAATTATCCTTTAATATCTTTAGCAAGAGGTTCTACTACAAGAAATTATTTCGAGGAATATCTTAGAGAAAATAATGCTATTTTAGAACCAGAAATGAATTTGACTAGTTTTACTTTAATTATAGATTTTGTTAAAATAGGTTTAGGTATAGGATATTCAACAAAAGAGTTTATTGAAGAATCTTTAGCTAAAAAAGATGTTTATATTTTGGATGTTTCTCCAAAAATTCCAAGTAGAAAAGTTGGAATTGCTTATTCTAAAAAAAATTTACCTAGTTTTTGTACAAGAAAATTAATTGATATAATTTTAAAAAAATAAGTTTTATTAAATTTATCCACAGATATTGTGGAAATTTTGTTTATAAATATTTTTAGTGAGGTTTTTTGTATGAGTGAATTGTTAAAAAGATGTGTTATTTGTCCTAGAAAATGTGGGATTAATAGATATGAGAAAAAAGGAGTATGTGGAGCTACTAATAAAGTCAGACTGGCATATTACAGTTTACATAAGTGGGAAGAACCTGTTATTTCTGGAAATAATGGTAGTGGAACTATTTTCTTTTCTAATTGCAATTTAAAATGTATCTATTGTCAAAATAAAAAAATTAGTTTAGATGGATATGGAAAGTATATTAGTAATAAAAAACTTCGAGAAATTATATTAGAGTTACAGGAGATGGGTGCTCATAATATAAACTTTGTTACTCCGACTCATTATGTTCCTCAAATTGCTACTATTCTTCATAAAATAAAATTTAATGAATTAAAAATTCCTGTTATTTATAATACAAGTAGTTATGAAAATATTGGAATATTGAAAATGATGAGTAATTTGGTTGATATTTATCTGGCTGATTTAAGGTATTTTGATGATGAACTCGGAAAAAAGTATTCTATGTGTGAAAATTATTTTGAAATTGCGACGATGGCTATTGATGAGATGTATAGACAAGTTGGTAAGTTTCAGTTAGATAGTGATGGATTATTAAAAAAAGGTTTAGTGGTTCGTGTTCTTATTTTACCAGGTCATGCAAGAGATGCTAAAGAAATAATAAATTATTTATACAAAACTTATAGTGATGACATATATATTAGTATAATGAACCAGTATACTCCTATAAATAATTGTAAGTATGATAATTTAAATAGAAAAATTACTGATGAAGAATATGATGAAGTTATTGATTTTGCAGTAGCTATTGGTGTTAAAAATGCTTTTATTCAAGAAGGAGATACTGCAAATGAGAGCTTTATTCCAAAGTTTGATTGTAGTAAAATATAAATTAAGGAGGAATTATATGAAAGGTTTTAAAATAAATCCAGATAGAAAATATGTAAATACAATAATGGATGGTTTAGCAAGAAAGGATGGACATTGTCCTTGTAGAATTAATGTTGATGATACGACACTTTGTCCTTGTGATGAATTTATTAATGATGGAATTTGTAAATGTAAGTTATACATTCCGATCAACACAGAAAATGATAAAAAAGAAAATACAGATAAAATGTAATTATTATATTTACTCAATTTAGAAAATAGAATGTGAAATTCTGATGAAAATTAATTAAATTCTATTAATTTTTATGAGTTTTATTTTCTATTTTTTCTTTTTGTGTTATCATTGTTTTAGGAGGTTATAAAATGAAAAATTTAAAATATTTTATTATATTATTTTTAGCTATACTTGTAATTCCTTTGGGAGTTTTTGCTGAAGAGCAAGAAGAAAATAAAGAGGAAAGTAATGAATCTAAGGCTGTACCAATTTATTTTTTTAAAGGAGATGGATGTTCTCATTGTGCTGAGGCCGAAGAATGGTTTGAAAGTATTAAAGAAGAATATGGAAACTTTTTTGAATTGAAAGAATATGAGACTTGGTATAATGAAGATAATGCAGATTTAATGGATAAAGTAGCAAATGCTAGAGGAGAATCTGCTGAGGGTGTTCCATATATAATTGTTGGTAATAAATCTTGGAATGGATTTGCAGATGATTATAAGGATGAAATTATAAGTGAAATTAAAAGTGTTTTTGAGCAAGATATTGATGAAAGATATGATATTATGAAATATTTGCCAGATGAAAAAAATGAAAATGAAGAAAAAAACAATTCTAAAGATGTAATTGCTTTACTATTAATATTGATTGTTACTGGCGGAATTGGTTATGGTATCTATCATGCTAGAAAGAATACAAATTAAGAAAAAAAGTAATTCCCTTTTGGGTAATTACTTTTTTTGTGACTATTTTTTTTATAAAACATACTCTACTATAGAGGTGATACTATGAAAAATGACTTAGTTGGAGTTATCGTTGACGCTGGACATGGAGGATACTGAAAAATCCAAAAATAAAAAGAATGGCTATAAAGTGAGTAAATACAAGAAATTAAGGTACTTTGGTAGGAAAGTATCTTTTTTGATGGTATAATATATTTAATTTGATAAGGAGATCTATATGGAATTAAATTATTGCGGTAGTGGCAAGGTTTTTTATAAAACTAATTCATATCAATGTCATCTTTATACTAATAATGAGCAAGGTGGTATATTAGTTAAAATTATTGTTAATAATCCGATTGCAAGTTTTTTAGAGTTTCCTGTTGAAATTGAATTTTTAAGTGGTGAATTAAGTACTGGATTTAAATTTTCATTAATCAATTGTTTTAGAGATAATACTACTGGATTGATGTCTGAGGGTGTAACCGAATTTAGTTATGTTGCCCAATATATGTTTCAAGGTGTTGGTGGACAGGATTGCCAAAATATTAAATTTTATAAAGTCGTTTTTGAATTATCAGATATCATTTGGTGGGGAAATATCTCAGGATATACTATTGATGAAAAATATAAACTTTCTAGGAATGAGAGTTGTGAAGTGATGTTATCCTCCAATGATAATTTTACTATTAAATATGTTGTTCATCGTTCTTTAATGCCTGTTGTTTTAGATGAAATATTAAAAGAAAATATAACATTAAAACAAATGGGAAATATAGAAATAATCTTTAAAGATGAATGCACTATTGAGGAATATGATATCATTATAAAAAAGGTTATAAAGCTGATAGAATTGTCAATATTAAAAAAAGTTTATTTAACAAATATTATTGCTTTTTCTAAAAATATTTATTTTCTTGTTGATGGTAAAAAATATGAACAAACAGTTAATATTATTAGTAATCGATTTAAAGTAAAAAAAGACACTGAAAGTAAAGAATTTAAAAAATGGAAATGGATAACTTTAACTGAATTAATTGAAAATAATAGTTTTGAATATTATTTTAATAAATATGAAAAAATTGAACCTATAATAGAGTTATATATAGAAATAATAGAGTCCTATAAAATATCAAATATTAGTGTGTTTTTAAATATAACACAAGCATTGGAGACATACCATTCACGATTTAAAGCAACTGGAATTGAAGATTTCAAAAAAAGAATTGAAGAAATTTTATTAAAAAAACGCCCTAAAGAATGTATAGAAAAAGATAGAAATTTTCTTATTGCAAATTCAAAATCCTTTGTAACTCTAGAAAGTAGAATAGCTGATTTATTAATTGCAGATTGGGATATAATTTTTGATACAGGAAACATAGATTTTTTAGATTTTCCAAGTGTAATTGCAAAAACAAGAAATTATTATACTCATTATGATGAAAATATAAAAGATAAGTTTAAAGTATTAACAAAAGAAGAAGTATCTATATACAATAGAACATTGATGTATATTTTGGAGTATTATTTATTAACAGAATTAGGATTTCTTGACAAAGAAAAGATAAAACAAAAATTAAATGAAAGATGGGGATAAATTTCTACAACTTTATCTGTAATTGATGCATCTAGAAATTTAAAAATGATTTAGATACGATTAATAAATGACCGTATCTTTTTTATTCTGTGATAATAACTATCCATTTAAGTTTTTTAAAGAAAGAATTTTTTTGAGGAATAAAAAAATTTACATTATGAAATTAAACTATAGAAAGAGAGGATGATATATGAATTATGGAATATTTAGAAGTCAGCCAATAATGACTATAAATGACTTGGCATAAATAGGATCACATAATAAGCGAGATAAAAAAGCCTATAAAAGTAATCCTAATATTAAACTAGAAGAAACAAAAAATAATATAGAATTAGTACCCTTAGCAGAGAAATATGTTAAGGGTTTTAAATTGCTTGTAAAAGATTATGAAAAAGAACACAACGAAAGAATGAAAACTGAACGAGATGATAGAAAAAGAACTTTTACTGAAATGTTAAATAAATCTAAAAGCGTTGTTGCTGATGAACTCATGTTTACTGCAACACATAATTTTTTTGATAATATGAGTAAAGATAAAATAATGAGATGGGCTGAAACTTGTATGGATTTTGTTTATAATGATTTAGGTTATAAGAAAGAACAAATATTACACGCAACAATACACATGGATGAATTAACACCCCCATATTCATTGTGTAGTTATACCACTTGTTAAAAAGCTAGATAAAAGAACAAATACTGAAAGATTAACTATTTCTAAAAAGCAATATATTAAAGATAATATTCATTTATCAGAATTACAAGATATTTATAATTTAAGGTTAAGAGAAAATGGTTTTGAATTAGAAAGAGGTATTAAGGGTAGTGATAGAAAACATCAAAAAGTAAAGGAATTTAAGAAAACAACTAGATATTATGAAAATAAAGTAACTACTATCAATAAAAATCTTGATAATGCTATGAATGAGTTTGAAGAAAAAATGAAAACTACTAAAAATACTTTAATAGATAAAGAATATGTAAAGGTACGAAAAGATACTTTTGATAGTATGCAAAATGTAATAAAAGAAACTAAAAAGGTTATGGAATTTCAACCTAAAATGGAGAAATTATTTAATGAGGTAAATACTTTTAGTAAAAGTCATCAAACATTAGAAAAAGAAAATAATAATTTGCAAAGAGAAGTAAAAGCACTTACTACAAGAAATCAAAATCTAATAAAAGAGAATAATCATTTTAAAGACTATTTAAAAGCAATTTTGGAGGCAATAAAACACTTTTTTAGGGAATTACTACAAATTGGTAATGAACCTACGAAAGAAGCAACTACATCTGAAATAAAAGACTATTTTGATAACAACGATTTTGATATGAATGATGTTGTTAAAATATCGAGAGGAACTACTAAGGAAGATGAATTATTTGAATATGTAAAAGCACCTAGTTATTTAAAATCTAGTAAAAAATCTAATGAAAAGGGAAAGGATGATTATGAAATTAGCATGTAGAAACTTATTTATATGAAATTTATCAATTGATATTGAATTTTTTGGAAGATTCATATAAAATATAATTGTAATGAAAGGAGTGTGATTAATTATGTTAAAAAGTAATCATATTATAGAAAATTTTAATAGTAAGTTAATCACATTAATTTTTAATATCTAATTTGTATCTATTTTGTGAGAACTTACTATAATGTGAGTTCTTTTTCTTTTATACTTTAAGAACTCTAATTATTAAGAAAAAGGAAAGGTGATTAAAATCGCACATAAAAATAGGTATGAAAGTAGTAATTTAAAAAGATATAACCAAAAGAAAAGTATAACTAATATAGAAAAGTTTATTAATGAAGAAAATAATAATTATGGAATAGTTATTGAAGCAAATTATAATGATGCAGAAGTATTATACGAGAGTAAATTATTAAGAACGAAATTAGATAAAACTTTCAATACTATATGCAATAAAACAATATATACTGGAGATAAAGTAATTTTAAATAAAAAGGATTTTTCTATTGAAAAAATTATCACAAGAAAAAATATGTTGTGTCGTGAAAAACATGATGGTTCTAAAATAAATGACTTTGGAATTACAAAAGTTGTAGCAACAAATATAGATTTAGCTGTTATTGTAGTTTCAGCACATGAGCCACCACTTCATCCCAAATTTATTGATAGATATTTAATTTTATTAAAAAGTAATAATATTCCATTTATAATAGTAATGAATAAATGTGACTTGAAGACTCAAAAAGAAGAAAGAATTTTAAACATCTATAAAGATTTAGATATTACGGTTATTGAAACTTCTACCAATCTAAATATAGGAATAAGCGAATTAAGAAATATACTAAAAGGAAAGCAATCTATTTTAGTTGGGCATAGTGGAGTTGGCAAATCGTCTTTGGTAAATGCTATTATGCAGAGCAATAATATAAAGGTAGGATCTGTTGGAGAAAAAACAGGTAAGGGATGTCATACAACCACTACTTCTAAATACTATAAATGGAATGATAATTCTGCCATCATTGATACTCCTGGAATTAGAAGTTTAGACATTAGTAATTTTAATCCAGTAGAAATTCAAGATTATTTTGAAGAAATTAGAAAATTAAAAGAAAAATGTAAGTATAAAGATTGTCTTCATTATGACGAATTAGAATCTGATTGTTACATAAAACAAAGTGTTAAATCAAATTTAATTAATTTTGAAAGATATGAAAGTTATGCAAAGATCATAGGTGAACTTTTGAAGAAAGGTAAGTGAAGTATGTCAAGAATATATTTAAAAACTCCTACTATTGAAGAATTAAATTATAGACAAGATTGGATGAAAGATCCAAAAACTATGTCTTATAATGTTGGTTTTGATATGGATTTAAAAGGTTATGATAAGAATACAGGTACTATTACTAAAACGAAAGAAGAAATGATAGATTGGTATAATAATTGGATTGGTAAAGAGCCAGATAAATATTTTGCATATATTTATGATAATAGTATAGAAGAACCTATTGGGGAAGTATACTATTACTTAGATGATAATGTTTATAGTATGGGGATAGTTATACAAGATAAATATCGTGGTAAAGGATATTCATATGATGCGTTGTTAGAATTAGAGAAAATCGCATTTGAAAAAAATAATATTAATGAATTATCAGATATTGTTCCACTTAACAGGATTGGTGCTATTAAATCTTTTAAAAAGGCAGGATTTATTCACACTGAATTAGAGAAAATAGTATTAGTATTTGGTAAGGAAAATATTGCCAAACAATTACTAATTACAAAAGATATGTATTTTAATAATAAAAGGAGATGACTAACTATAATAAGTCAAGTCATTTTCTTCAAAAATCTTGAAAAGAT
>CANTCS010000019.1 GCA_947652375.1 uncultured Mollicutes bacterium
GTCCACTTATATCCATAAATGCTAATAATATTGTGAGAATGCCAATTATAATTAACTCTTTCTTTTTCATTTTTACCTACTTTCAAATTGTAATTTGTATTATTTATGTTTTTTGTTTTTTTCATTTTCTTCATAATATTCTTTAATTCCATTTTTTACAGCCCATTTAACTGTAAAATAGATACATAATAAAATTAAAATAAATCTTCCTAGCCCAATACCTAATCCTAAAAAATTATGCATAATTTCCCTCCTATTCGACAAATTACTATTTAGCGATTAGTTTTAGTTCGCTAAAAATATCTTTTAAAGATATGAGTACATTTCTGTTATCAATCATATAAGATAAAAACTGATTCCTTTTATCGTTTGTATCTAGTCTATCCATTACCACTGATATGACATCAGATTTTATATTTTGTCTATCTAATTCTCTCAATACTGAATATTCTAAATTTGATAACATATCTTACTCACTCCTAGCGATATTATTATATCATTTAATCTTATTTTTGAATAGAGAATCTGCGATATTTATTCTTCTTTTTCTGGTCGTAAATACTTTGTCTTTATCTCAACAATAAGTTCATCAAGTTGATCTATCTCTTTTTTTAAATGTGGTATATCCACAATATTTTTAGCATTAGCAATTCGTGCTATTTGATTTATATTATTGCCTATCTTACGAATGCTTTTTATATCTTCATAAAATTGCTCTGGAGGTTTTTCTTTCGGCTTGTATCCTACAATTAAATGTCTAATATAATCAGAGGCATTCATACCAACTGCCTCTGATTTAATTTTCAATAGATATTCTTCTTCATCACTAAGCCATATTTGTTTTTTTATTCTACGACTTCGCATTTTACTACCTCCGAATCTTCTTCGTGGTCATCTTTCAAAACTATTTGTCTTTCTAATTCATTTACACGATTTATTTGTAGGCAACACATCAAAGTAGTCATTGCTAGTCCTCCAACAATTAAGCCTAAAATAAAAAATAATAATTCACTCATTTTATTCATCTCTCTTTCTATTAAATTTAGTTTTGTCTAGCAAGGGGATTGGGGATTTCCCCACAAGCGAATTTGTACGGGAGTATAAATTCAGTGCTGGCTAGACAATAGATTTACTCCCCAAGAGTACATTCGCCACAATAAGGGCAATAGAATTTACAACCTTTGCAAAAATCTTCTGGAGAAAATTCTTCTTCTACTTCTTCTTCATCTTCGTTAAATTCTTCATCAATTTCTTCTACTTCAATGTCAATTTTTCTTTCAGAATCTAACTCAATAATTTCATTTTCTATAACAAATTTTGCAACAATTATCGCTGCTTCTTTTTCATTTTTTGCCATAATTTCAAAGTAATCTTCATTAACATTTGAGATTTTCACTTCGTATTTTCTTTCACTTTTTTCTTCTAAAAGTCCTACTTCTTCTAATAAATCTGTAAGATCTAAATCCAATTCCTTACACATTTTCACAAATGGAATGAAATAAAGACTTGGTTTTAGTCCATTCTCAAATCTTGATATTTCTGCGTGACTTATTCCTACTTTTTCGGCAAGTTTTCTTGTAGAAATATCCTTTTCAATTCTCCTTGTTTTAATAATTTCTGCTAATTTTAAATAATCAAATTTCATAATTTCACCTTTCTCTTTCATATCTTTTTTTGTAATTTATTCCTTGTTTGGCACATAAAAAGTCATTGAAATCCTTTCCTATTTGTGGTGGATCATCAATGACTTCATACTGTTTAGGAAGAATAGTTTTAAGTGCCATTGTTGCTATTCTTCCGGCACTATCATTATCAAAATGAAGATATATTTTTTTAATATCTGGATTCTGATTTAGATAATAATTTAATGCTAATGGTATCTTGCTTTCATCTATCTTTTTTGCCGGTTGATAAACTCCTGCAAGCGATAATAAATTATCTTTATACCACTCTTTGTTTTCTAATTTATTTATAGTTGCGTACGATAATAAGTCTATTGCACTTTCAAATAAATGAACTGAATCACTTTTTTCTATTGAATCTAATTTAAAAGAAAATGCTTTATGACTTCCATAAGCGTCTTTCATATATCTGCTATCATTAGTGGCTCTTATTCCTGCATATCTTGGAATATTGTTCTTATCATAGCCAACAAACACTACATTATGATTAGGCAAATCTTCATAAATTAAGCGATTATCTATGCACTCACTAATAATATCTTTATCAATTCCACGACCAGATAAGTAATTCATAACTCTATCTGTTGTGTCTGATTTTTTAGGCAATATAAGTCTTACATTTTGTACTTTTTTAGTCTGTTGATATGCTATTGGTGGAGAAGATTTTGAATAACCTAGTATAGTTTCTACTGCCTGAAGAAAAGTAAATTCTCTAACTTGAATTAAATATTCAAGTGCAGTTTTTCCTCCAATACCACGAGAAAACCAATACCACATACCATTACTTATTTTTAAACTATCGTGTGTTCTAGTCATATAAGTATCTCTACTAAAATGCACTAATTCTTCTGGCTCATAGTTTTTTAAATAAGTATATAAATCCATTTCTTTTGCTTTTTGTATTTCTTCTGGTTGATAATATGCCATAATATATTACCTACCTTTCCATAGATTTATTTTTGTTTTTTTGTTCTTTTTTTAAAGTTTCTATTGTATCTTCTATACTACCCTCTAACGCATTGTGTATTCCTCCATCATAATCCATCCAACCTTGATATAATTCTTCAAGAGGATTATCACTTTTATTTAAGGCTTTAATATCACTAATATCATAGTCTGTATTTTCTGGATAAAACATAGATACAAATTCTTCTTTCATAACTTTTTCGTAGGATCTATCAATAATTTCTACCGGAGTAAGTTGCTTCACTCGTTCTATAAAACTATCGTATTCCATTGATAATTTTTCATATAATTCTTGTCGAATTTTTTCTTCCATAATATCAGTTCCTTTCTATAAAATAAAAAAAGAGTGATAATAGTTTTATCTAAAATCACTCTATGAAAATTCATTTTTCTTTAATCATATCCATTTGTTTTAATAAGTAAAATGCTTCTCGCATTCCTTTTAAGAAGATTGCTTTTTGTTCTATCGTTATGCAATCATCTGCAAAAGCAATATAATCTCGTAAGGCTGTTGCCTCTTTTTGAGTTAAAGCATTGCACTCATCTCTTTCTAAAATTCTTCTGACATTTATATATTCTTGTGTAATATCTGCTCTTTTTTTCATAAGTTTTTTATACTTACTATCTTTTTTTGATAAGTCAACAGATATTTCTGATATAAATTCTTCAAAAGAATCATTACAATAATCAATTAAAAAGGTATCATTAAAAGAATCCATATTGCACCTCCTATTATCATTTTAAAATAGATATATAATAATTACAAATGTGCGATTTTATCTTTCATAATCTCTTTTATTTTCTTGACTATTATCTATTTCTTCGCCACCATCATCTACAATTTCTTTATCTTTCTCATTAAGATTTAACTTGATATTAAGTTCATCTAATCGTTTAGATTTGGCTTTTAATTCTTCCTCTTGTGGAAATGGCTTTTCAATTTCTAACTTCGCATTTTCATAATTTTTCTTGGTATCTTCAAGATTATTTTCTGTATTAGATAACTTGCTTTCAATACTATTTAATACATTATCAATACGAGTTATATTTCCACTAGGATCACTTCCAAGTTCTACTTTATAAGATATATTATTCTTCATACCCATATAAAACTTTCTATCCATAGTATCAAAAGATAACATCATTTTAAAGCCTTTATATTCTCCAATTTCTATTGGCTCTGGATTAGTCATTGACTTACATATTTCAATGATTTTTTCTCCTGCTTCTTTTCTTTCAGTATAAGTATTATCTTTAATAATAATTTTTTCAAACGAATTATCCGGAGTATTATTTGCTTTAAAAAATTCTAAATCTTCTTTCATATCTTCAAGTTTATTTTCTAATCTTTTGATTTCATTTGGATAGTATTTTATAACTTTATCTTCTAAATCATATTTTTCACTCAAGTAAGTTTGCTTTAACAATTTAAGTTTTGCAACTTGTGTATCGAGGTCAGTTTTCTCAATTATATCCGGATTACCGGCAGCAAGTGCTTTGATTTCTGCATAAGATAATGCAGTTTCATCTATATCTTCTGCAAATCTTACTGGAGTTTTAGAAGTCATTATTTGTGAAATAAATCTCTGTTTATTTTCTACTAACTGATATAAGTATGCGTCAAAAGTTCCCTCTGTTACATACCTATAAATATCTACTTCTGGATTTTGATTTCCTTGTCTTATTATTCTTCCACTTCTCTGAATTAAATCGCTTGGTCGCCATGGGCAGTCTAAATCGTGAAGTGCAATTAGTCTATCTTGACAGTTAGTTCCTGCACCCATTTTTTGCGTACTACCCATTAAAACTCTTACTTGTCCTCGTCTTACTTTATTGAATAAATCTTGCTTTCTTGCGTCAGTATTTGCGTCGTGTATGAAAGCAATTTCTTCCTCTGGTATTCCTAATCCTATAAGTTTAGTTTTCAAGTCATCATAGACATTAAACTTACCATCATTATGTGGTGTAGATAGGTCACAGAATACAAGTTGAGCAGATTTATTATCACTTGTTTTGTTCCAAATATCATAAATATTATTAGCACAGGTTGCTACTTTGCTCTTATCAAAATCTTCTAACATTTCATTAGAAAGTCTTTGATCTAGTGCTAATTTTCTTCCATCATTTGTTATCTTTAACATATTATCAACAGAAGAATCTACCATTCTATTTCTAATCTTTTCTGCTCTTTCAGATAGTTCTTTTACTAATTCTTTTTGTATTTCACTAGGCTCTATAACCACATTATGATAGTTGGCTTTTGGTACTGGAAGATTAAGCATATCAGAAGTCTGTATGTCTGCAACTTCTTTAAACATTGCCATTAACTCTGGTAGATTAAAGAACTTTGCAAACCTAGTTTTTGCTCTATAGCCTGTACCCTCTGGAGAAAGTTCTATCGCAGTTACAGTTTCTCCAAAAGTTGAAGCCCAAGCGTCAAATTGTTGAAGATGTCGCTTTTCTAACTCGCCATATTGAAGATACCTTTGCATAGTATATAACTCTACCATAGAGTTTGAAACTGGAGTTCCTGTCGCAAACACAACACCCTTTCCATCAGTAAGTTCATCTAAATATCTACATTTCATAAATAAATCTGATGACTTTTGTGCTTCTGTTTGTGCTATTCCTCCAACATTTCTCATCTTCGTATATAAGAAAAGATTTTTATAATAATGTGCTTCATCTACGAATATTCTATCAACACCTAATTCTTCAAAAGTGATTACATCATCTTTTCTTGAAGTATCATTTAGTTTAGCAAGTCTTGCTTCTAAACTCTTTTTTGTTTTTTCCATTTGTTTGATAGAAAATCTTTCGCCATTACTATTTTTTAAATCTTGAATACCAAAAGTTATATCATCAATTTGCTTTTGAATTATTGCAATTTGTCTTCCAACCGACATTGGTATTTTCTCAAATTGTGAATGAGAAATGATAATTGCGTCATAATCCCCTGTGGCAATTCTTGAACAGAACTTCTTACGATTAGCAGTTTCAAAATCTTTTTTTGTTGTGACTAATATATTAGCACTAGGATAGAGTTGCAAGAACTCTTGACCGAATTGTTCTACTATATGATTAGGAACTACGAATAAAGATTTATTACATAACCCTAATCTTTTTGATTCCATTGCTGCTGCAACCATTTCAAAAGTTTTTCCTGCACCTACTTCGTGAGCAAGTAAAGTATTACCTCCATAAAGGATTCTCGCTATTGCATTTACTTGGTGTTTTCTTAAAGTTATTTCTGGATTCATACCATCAAAAGTTATATGACTTCCATCATATTCACGAGGTCTGATAGAATTAAACCTTTCATTATATGATTTTACTAATCTTTCTCTACGCTCTGGATCTTTCCATATCCATTCTTCAAAAGCAAGTTTTATTTGCTCTTGCTTGGCTTGGGCAATAGCAGTTTCTTTTTTATTAAGTTCTGCTACCTTTTTACCATTTTCATCTTCAAAATAATCATATATTCTTGTATCTTTAAGATTTAAACTATCTTCAATTATTTTATAAGCATTTGCTCTACTTGTTCCATAAGTTTTAGTTGCTTTAACATTATACTTATCATAATTTTTACCATCAATATACCATTCTGATGTTGATTCCATATAATGAACTTTAATATTTTGACTTGCATAATAACTAGGATTTAATAAATATTCTATAAATACTTTTATATCTTCTGATGGTATCCAAGTTGATCCTAGCCTTACACTTATTTCACTTGCACTTAAATCTTTTGGCTGTACTTCTTTTAAATATTTAACATTAACATTAAATCGTTCATCAGTTTCTGCAAACTTTTCTGCTATTTTTAATTTTTCTCTAACATTACCAGAAAGATATTCATCTGCCGTAACCCAATGATTAGGCTCTCCATATTCTGGAACATTAAATATTTCTCCCTCTAAATCTTTAAGCATTTCATTCATATCCATTTTGCATAATTCTTGCATAAATGTTATATCAACTCTTGCTTTTTCAGAAAGTGAAACAATTAAAGCGTCATTTGCATTATCTACTGATGTTATTTCAGTTTTTGGCTTGATAGTTCTTTTTGTGAACATATCGGCTTTTCTTGCAAGGTTTCCATTTTCATCTAATATTTCAAGGGAACATAGTAAATAATAACTTGAATCGTTAGAAAAAGCAGAGTTATTTCCTCTGCTATTGATTAGTCCATATTTCTTCGTAAATGCGTCATATAAACGATTTAATTTAGTCTGTTCTCTCTTTATATCTTCTTCTGGAAAGTCCTCTGTTTGATACTCTAAAAGAGTTCTTACACAATCCCTTATTTCTATAAGTCCCCTTACTCTATTTTCAGTAGTCATAGCAAACCCTTGAGGATACATTCTACTATTTTCTCTAAAATAAATCTTATCATCAACTATTGTATATGAGAAGTTTCTAACAGTTAAATCTGCTTCAATAGAGTTATCTTCTTCTCCTATGTCATCTAGTTCATATTCTTTTACTTCGGCGTGTATATTTGAAATTGCTCTATCTAATTTTTCTCCTAGATTTTCTCCATCAGATATACAAGCAGAATCATAACCGAATCTAGTAGAAATCATTTCCATATTACCCATAATCATATCTGGGTTATCAATGAAATATTGATTCATCTTTATTCCATCTTCGTTTTCTCCTAGATATACCCAATCTGGAATAATATCAGTTATTGAATCTCTTTTTTGTAAGAAAATAATATCAGATGTGACTTCTGTTCCTGCATTTGCTTTAAAAGTATTATTAGGTAGTCTTATTGCTCCTAGTAAGTCTGCTCGTTGTGCAATATACTTTCTTACACTAGGATTCTCTTTATCTAGTGTTCCTTTTGATGTTATAAATGCAATGACTCCAGTCGGTCTTACTTTATCAAGAGTTTTAGCAAAGAAATAATCGTGAATTAAAAACTTATTCTTATCATATTTCTTATCTAATACCTTAAAATCTCCAAATGGTACATTACCGACTGCAACATCAAAGAAAGAATTAGGAAGATTAGTATCTTCATAGCCTTGTACTGCAACAGATGACTTTTGATAAAGTTGTCTTGCTATTCTGCCACTTATTGAATCAAGTTCTACTCCATATAACTTACAGTCTTTTAATGAATCTGGAAGCATACCAATAAAGTTTCCTGTACCACAACTAGGCTCTAATATATTACCAGTTTTAAGTCCCATATTCTCTAATGCTTTATACATAGACCTAATTACTACTGGTGGAGTATAAAAGGCTGTTAGAGTTGATTCTCGTGCTTGTGAATACTCTGTTTCATCAAGTAAGTTCTTTAAGATATGATACTCATTACTCCAAGAAGAATCCATTTCATCAAATGCTTGTGGAAGTCCACCCCAACCAACATATTGAGATAATATCTCTTGTTCTTCTGGTGAAGCAAATCTGTTTTCTTCTTCGCATTTCTTTAAAACTTTAATTGCTTCAACATTACGATTAAACTTTTCTCTTGGTGTCCCCTCTCCTAAACTATCATTTAGTATTCTATATTGACTACGATCAGAACTTGGTATTTCTGGGTATATATCAAAACTTCTAATCTTATTACTTTTCTTCTTTTCAAACTCTGGAACAATAAGTTCTTCTTCACTAATAATATCAATTTCTTTTTCAGTTGGTACTACATCATTTTGTTCTATTACTTCTTCTATCACTTCTGGGTTAGTATCTTCGGTTATTTCTTTTTGTTCGACAATATCACTTATTTTAACTTTAAGATGGTCATTTGCAGGATTCTCTTGTACTTTCCTATCAAATTCTTCTTTGGACATTTCACGATTAAATAATGGATATTGATAATCATATAAGACTACATTAAAATCTCTAATACTTAATATTTCATATTCATCTGCACCAATATAGACTTTATCTCCTAAATGATATTGATATTCATATTTTTCTTCTACTTGTTCTTGTAGAATATTATCTGCAAGATTTTCACTTACTTCAGCAAATTCTCTTTCTCTTTCTTTTTGTTCTAACCAATTAGGATATTCTTCTAATTCTTTTGAATTAAGGTATCTATCTTCGTGTATAAGAGTTTTTATTCTTTTTTCTATATAATTCCATTTGAATAGTTGCTCTTTAGCACTTTTATCAAAGTATCCACGATTAAATCTAATTCCTTTTGAATCGTAACTTTCTCCTATTCCAGATCCTTTTACTGTGACACTTGCTCCACCCATACCATAAAGATTTTTTAAATAATTTATATTACTATCTGTTGATAAACTTTTTTGAAAATGCTCATATATGCTAAATTTAGTTTCGCTATGTTTTTCTGTTAAGTATCTATCAACAAATTCTTGTGTAAACTCTAAATCTGATACAGTCTTTTCACTATTATCATCAATAAAACTTAATTGATCTGTCATACTAGGCAAAGGCTCAATTCTATCGTTTAATTGATTTAATAATATCATTGCTTCATAATGATAAATTAAATCTTCCCAACTTTCTAAACTTTCGGTATCCCTTGATAAGAAGTTCCCTTTCCAAAATAAAATACCGTTGTCAAAAGTTTTATAACCATACATTTGGTCATCAACTATAACACCGGTATAATCAGAATTGAAAATTCCTTTTAAGAACTCAACTCTTTTAGTAATATCTTTCTCATTATTAAAAAATTCTTTTATTTCTTTATTTGATTTTCTTAAATGTGGAGTTGTGCTTAATATTTGATTTATCTTTTCATCTAATACTACATAATGAATATTTTTATCTGTTTTTTCGTAAACATTTAAGCGTAAATTAACTCGTTCGCTACTATCTCCTCTGCGGATGTCTTCAAGTTGTTCATTAGTTGTACCCACTTCATCTGGTCTTGTGCTTTCAAGTTCTCGGTTATATTCTCCCTCTCTTTCATCTCTGATACTATCTGTTCTACTCTTGCCATTGCCGTTTTTTGAATATTCATCAAATGCTCTGGTAGTTGATTGCTCATTAGTAGAGTTGTGTATAGAGATTTCTTGTTCTCTTTCAAGTACCTTAACCTCATCATTGCGTATTTGCCCTTCACTTGAATCTTGTTCTCTGGTAGTGCTAGATCTGGTATCTCGTAATCCCCTTGACGTGTGTAAGTTATATTCATCATTATTCCTCCTTTCAGCATTATCGCTGCTTTCGTTTACATCATAATCTAAATCATTATTTATATCAAATGTGCGAATTTTATTTATTTCATTTATTCGTAGATTTTTAATTGTCTTATAAATCTCTCCTAAACCCATTTCTGATATTTCACTTGTTGCTACACCAATTCTTGTAATAGTTTCATAACTATTAAAATTTAAGATACTAGCAAAATCTTCTTGCGTGAAATATTCGTTAGGATTTAATCCACATCTTTTAATCATTGAAAATGCAATACTATTTTCTAGTGCATTTTGAAATAATAATTTTACACTTTCTTCATCTAGTGTTTCTAAAGAACTATTTTCTCTATAAAACATTAAATCCTCTAAATAGTCTTGTATATTATCTTCAACAATTATCTTTGATACTGATTTTATAGCAAGTCCTAGAGAACTTTTATCTTCAAGTTCTCCATACTTGTTTTCTAATGATTCAATAATGTCTAATTCGTAAGGTTTAGATACTGACCATAGTCTAAAACTTTTACCATATTTACTATTAGTATCAGCAATATCAAACACATATCGCAAGTTCGTATAGCCATTATCTTCTGAAAGGAGTGCGATTCCTTTTGCACCACGATTAACCCATCTTCCAACTTTTTTATTCCAAGCCTCTATCTTTGCACAAGCAACTGCATTAGGTCTTTGTGCATATATTAAAACTTGGTCGCTAAATGGATATTTGTAGTTCATTGCAGCACATTCCAAAAAGGACATCCAATCACTTGGATCATTACTTATTTGTGTTAGTGTTTCTCCATAAAGGTCTGTAATTAGTCTTAATTTACTCGCCATATTGCACCTCCTATTCTAAATTAGACTATTATTCATTATTTGCTTTTTCATTACTTATTTTTTCTCTTACTTTCATCAATACATTAAAGTAATTTGTTTCAACATCTTCTACAATATCTGCTACACCATAAAATAAAATATAAAATAAATCTACCATTTCGTTAGGATAACATCTTATATCAACTATTGTATCTATATTTTCTTCAATTATTGGTACACTATATCTTAATAATTTGTCTTTCATTTTTTCTGACTTTTTAGAGATACTTTCGTTTCCACAATCCATCATATTTGTAAGTGTTTCAACAAGTATATTAAACTCGTTTATACTTAATTTTATTTTTATTGGTGGTATTCGTTTTGAATATGCCATTATAATCCCTCCTATCTTTCTCTTTCTTTTTGTTCTTTTATATTAGTTTCAAAACTTAAACTATTTTTATATTTTTCTATGGCGTCTTTTACAGAAGTATCTGCAAGTAAATCATCAACTTGTCTTTGTGCGTCTGCTTGATTTTTTGCTTTAACTTCAAAAATCATACTGCCATTTATATTGGCTTCTACTTTATAAGTTTTCATTTTTCATCTTTTCCTTTCTCTTTATAACCACTTAAAAACTCAATGATCTTCTTGTTTTTAACTGCATTTTTAAATTCAATAATAATCATTGTTTCATTGTTTTGAAGATTTGGTATTTTTATTAAATCTTCAAGTCTTAAAGCAAGTATCTTTTTATCTGTATTAAATCCTGCTTCAAATAGTTTTTCCAAAGTCTTTGTTATTTGACTATAATTATATTTCGTTTCCAATTTAATACCTCCTAGACTTTCTCTACTAATTCACAAATATAAACAATTTGCTTGTTTGTATTGTGTCTGCAAGTTATTAAAGTTAGAGTATTTTTTTCTGCATTTCTAACAATATTGGCAGTTCCAGTTTTCTCAATGTCATATTGATTAACAACTTTGTATTTATACTCACTACCATTGTAGAAAATACTTACTTCATCATCATTTACCAACTTATTTAGATTTCTAAAATAAGAAGTTCTACCATTTCCAGAGTGTCCTGCTAAAATTACATTACCTTTTTCTTTATCTGGCATATCTGATTCATTTAAAACACTTATATTACGATTAACATTATTATAATAACTACCTTTAGGTGCTAAACCTTTCTCTAGTCCTATTTTAGGTATTTTAATAACTGCAATATAATCTATTTTTTTAGTAGGCTTTTCTGCCTTTACTTCTTCTTTTTTTTCAGTTGGTATTTCTTCATTTGTTGTATCTTTTTCAATTTCTTCTTGTTCTTCGTAAAAGTTTTCAATTAACTGTTCTTCATTTTTATTTTGAATATAGTTATATAAATACTTTCCACCAATTACTCCTAAACCAATAATGATAAGTAAAGAGCCAACTATTAAAAGTTGACTCTTACTAACATCTTTCTTATTTTTGTTTTTTCTTTTTAGTACAGACATAAACTATCACTCCTATTCCACCTAGAGTAAGTAAACCACCTGCAATTTCAATGAAATGTGAATCAGTAAGTCCTGTATTTGGCACTTCAACGATTACTTTTTCATCTGTCATTGTAGCCTTAACGATTTCTCCATCTTCTTTGATTTCAAAATACATTCTTTCTGGATTTAAAGTGTAGCCCTCTGGTGCTTCCTTTTCTAAAATATAGTATTTTCCATATCTTATTTCTGGAATAGTAATTTTTCCATTGTCATCTGTTCTACCACTAAAAATTAACTCATCTTTTTCATTGTAGATCTCAATTAAAGTATTTGGAAGTGGCTCTCCTGTTGATACATCAGTTTTTGTAAATTCAAGAGTTCCTGTAATAGGTTTATTTTTCATTTCAGCCTTAACGATTTCTCCGTTTTCTTTTAATTCAAAATAAACTTTTTCTTCTGTTATTACATAACCTGTACTTGGCTCTTTTTCTAAAATATAGTATTTTCCAACTTTAAGATTATCAATAACTACTTTTCCATCTTGATCTGTTTTTCCAGTAAAGATAAGTTCATCATTTTCTGTATAGATTTCAATTATAGTATCTGGAATTACATCTCCATTTACTAAATCTGTTTTTGTAAACTCAATGGTTGCCTTTTTAAGATAATTTAAAGCACTATATGATTCATAAACTATTGGAGTTTCATCATCTACTTCTTTTAAAGTGAAATAATGCTTATTACTATCAAGAATATAGTCATCTTGTGTTTTTACTTCTTTAAAATAGTATTTTCCAAGTGGCAATTTCTTTGTTTTAGCATATCCATCTTCATTAGTAATAATAGTATCTACTAAATCGCCTTTGTTGTAATATAAATGATTTCCATCAGATGATAAAATATCTTCTTCTGCATAGATTTCAAAAGTTACACCACTTAATTTTTTAGTAGCATAAATATATTCTCCATCTTTAATAACTAAATCTTCTCCAGTTTTTTGGATTTCTAATTGTCCTTTGATAGGAGTGTTTTTATAAGTTACTGTGATAAATGCTCCATAAGTTGTGTAATTGAAATGAGTATTATTTCCAATAGTGAATTTTAATCCATCTTTATCTTTTAAGTATCCATTTGGTGCTGATATTTCAATCAATTTATAATTTCCAGATTGTAATTTTAATGGTGTCACTAAAATACCATTTTCATCTGTTTTAAATTCACTTATAACTTTACCACCAACATATTGTGATACATATTGCTTTGTATCTTCATTAAATATTTTAAAAGTTGTATCTGCAATAGCAATTTTCTTGCCAGTTTCAGAATCTACTTTAATTACTTGTAAATAAGCAGTTAAAGAGTTATTTAATATGTTGTAATATTGTTCTTTATTACTTGTTTCATTAACTGTTATATAAAAATCATAAATTTTTTCATAGCCTGTCGTTGTGTTGACTTGATGGAATCTCCAAACACCATAAGGCAAGTTCAATGAAGCATAACCATTTTTATCTGTTGTTATTTCATCAAATTTATTACCATTTGGATAGTAGATTTCAAATTTAATTCCTTTTTCTGCATTTAAGAATTTAGTTTCTCCATCTACTTGTTCATATTGTTTTAAAATAGAAACATAGTTTTTAATAACTTTTTCTACAACATCAACTCTTGCAGAGTCTTTTCCTTTTACATCTACATTATAACGAGTTTTATCTAATTCATAACCCTCACTTGGTCTGATTTCTTGTAGATAATAATCTTTCCATTCTAATACTGCGTCACTTTTAAAATAGCCATTCTCATCAGTAACAACTGTTGTCACTAATTTTCCTGTGGCTGTTTCATATACTCCATATTCAGCACCTTTTAAAGTTGCTTGTCCTTGTGCTTTTCCAGTTTCATCATCTTGTTTATAACCCTCTACTGGTGTTTTATAACTATTTATTCTTATTTTAGCCATAACTGGATCAGTAGTTCCCGGAACGAACATATTTTGAATTTCATTTCCTACGAATAATTTATATCCAGAAGCATAAGGCATTCTTTTTGTTAGTGTAAGGTCTATTGCTCCACTTTGTGTA
The DNA here is from genome assembly GCA_947652375.1 of uncultured Mollicutes bacterium. GTDB lineage: Bacteria > Bacillota_I > Bacilli_A > RF39 > UBA660 > UBA3789. The sequence continues at coordinate 14,168 of CANTCS010000019.1, forward strand.
GGCTTAATTGTTAAAGTGTTTCCATTAACATTATATTCTGCTCCACTAACTTTTACATCATATTGTGATAATACATTGTTAGTATCTGTTAAAGTTAAAGTTTGTCCTACTTGAACTTTATACACACCTGCATTAAATGATGGTCTATCATAATGATGTTCAATAAGTCTATTGATTTCTGCTTTTTCTGCTGATACATCAAAAGGAGTACCTGCTCCCCATCTTTCAGTAGAGAAAGTTGTATTTGCCCCGTGACCAATGATAATATCCCATATCATACCTTGTGTTGCTGCACGATATTGTAATGTTTGATGTCCCGGATATGTGTATCCGTAGTATCCAATTAACAATAACCTTTCTTTAATTGAATTTGAAAGTCCTGTATCTTCCCAACTTCCTTGATTATAACTTGTACCCTCTGGGATATTAGGCTCAATACAATATGAAACTTCTCCATCCATTGTATATTGTTGAAAATACCAAGAATGATGATCACTACCATCTGCTCTTGCTCTATCATAATAATATCCAGATTTTGTTTTAGTTAAAGTTGCAGCACTTACTGCATTTGCATTAACTGTAAATCCTACTAATAATCCTAGTGTTAATACTAGGCATTTACCTAATTTGTTCATTTTGTTCCTCCTCTCTTGAACATCTGCCTGAAATGACACAGGCAGAATAACAAAAAAGCACTATCGTAAATAATAGTGCAATACCTATAATTTTTAACATTTTCTTTCCTCTTTTCATAAAAAAATGACTCGTTATGAGCCATTAAAACTTTGATTTTAGACTTGCGTCATTTTCCTCTCCACTCCTACAAAAGAAGTGTAAATAATACCAATACTTTCCATTTTCATCAACTACTGATGGATATACCCTAAAATAATTTATGTCTGGTTGTATTTGATTATCCGGATGTGTTTCATTCCAATCTAAAACATAATCTAATTCATTGTTTTGAATTTGAGTTCCTCTTGCAAATGCTTCACTTTCAGAACTAAATTCTTTTTTACCACCAGTTATTGAATCGTAAAAAGTAGTAGATACCGTACTCTTTTGCCCAGAATTATTACTTTGTGTATTAGAGTTTGTTTGATTAGTTTGTTGTGTATTTTGGCTAGGTTTTGGATTAGTAGCATTATTTACTTTGCTACTCTCTTGCTTTGTAGGTGCTTCTTGTTTAGGAGCATTACTAACTGAAGAACTAGGTTTCTCTGTTGATTTTGATTTAGTTTCCTTTTTCACACTTTTTTCAGTTTTAGGAGTTTTTTCTTCAACAATTTCTTGCTTTTTCTCTACAATCTCTTGTTGCTTTATCTCCTCTTTTTCTGCTTTCTCACTCGTATCTATTTTCTCATCAACTTTTTCAATTTTGGTTTCTTGTTTTAGTTGCTCCTTTGGTTGATCTATTGGTTTATTCAGCATTGAATTAACTCCAATAACTGCACTTACAATAACTGTGCTTAAAATACTTAAAATTATTTTTTTCATTCTAATCACTCTCCTTTGATTACTTACAATTTAGCATAATACTTAATATTTTGCATTTGTGTAATTTTAGTATTTATATATACTTTTTTCAGTTAGTAAATAAATAGTTAGTAATAATACTAGGGAGGATTGTAAGGAGGGATTTGTGGAAAACAAACTCCCACTATCTTGCGTCCATTTGTCTTTGCTTGTGCAAGTATTTTCCGTAAAACTCAATCGCACTTACAACAAAATCTTCAATTTTTTGTTCTTCAATGTTTTTTGGGAGTACATTTCGTATTCTAGTTGCATTGAATTTTATCTTGGGAATCTGGTTAGGTTTTTCTTCTGATAAAATATCATCAATTTCATCTGCCGTTAGTGTTCCCTCTTGACTTAATTTCTTCAATTTAATTGCTTGTGCGTGTGATGGTGTAGCAACATTACATTCAATACAGTCTAATACTGCGTATTGTTCTTCATCATTTAAAAATGATAGTTCAACTGCCGGACTTAATGCAATTTGCTTTTCATCTACCATATCTAACAACTCTGGTATTAGTTCAGTAAGTCTTATATATCTTCTTATTGTTTCTCTACCTTCTCCAACTTCATCTGCTAATATTTCAACAGAATACTTATTGTCTAACTTCTCCACAACTTGTGTAGAAGTTAAATCTGTTCTTTTACCTTGATGACTTAATGCTTCTAATTTCATCTTATAAGCGAATGCTTTTTCACTAGGTAGTATTTCTTCCCTTTGAAGATTACTATCTACCATTATAATAATGGCTTCATCATCTGATAAATCTCTAACAATACAAGGTATAGTTTTCTTATCTGCTAATTGACTTGCAAACTTTCTTCTATGTCCAGACACCATTTCATATCTACCATCTGGCTTTGGTCTAACCAATGCAGGAACTAATACACCATTTTCTTTTATGCTATCACGCATATTATACATTTCATCATTTTCAATGACTTTGAATGGGTGATCTGGGAAGTCATCAATTTTTGTTAATTCAATATCAACAACTTTTTCTAACTTCTCATTTTTTCTTTCTTCTTCTGTCGTAAAAAGGTCATCTAACTTTGGTAGTGGCATTTTTGATATGCTCTTTGTCATTAGATAACACCTCCTTTGCAAAAGAAGAATATGCTTCTGCTACTGTACCATTCTTATCATAAGAGAAAATGCTCTCTCCTTGTTGTGTAGATTCAGCAGTTTTAATGGCGATTGGTATTTGTGTATCATATAATTTTAAGATACTCCCATAGTTTTCTTTTATCTGCTTTTCAATTTCCTTTGAGAGATTAGTTCTTCTATCAACTAATGTTAATAATGCACCATCAATTTTAAGAGTAGGATTTATTTGTCTTCTTACTTTATTTATTATCTTAAATAAATCTGTCATACCTCTTAAAGCAAAATATTGACTTTGTACTGGTATAATTACACTATTTGCACTCGCAAGGGCATTTATAGTAAGCATACCTAAACTTGGCTGACAATCTAAAAGAATATAATCATAGTTATCTTTAACACAAGACAAACAATTTCTTAAAGTATATTCTCTACTCATAGCATAGGCTAATGAATTTTCTAATGCAGATAAATTCAAACTAGATGGAATTAAGTCCACATTCTCCTTATGGTGCAATATACTTTCTTTTGTTTTTATTTCTTCATCATTCATAGATTGCTCCATTAAATCAGATAAATCATATTTTAATTCCTCTTCATTATACCAACCTGCATAAGTTGTAAGATTACTTTGTGGATCAACATCAACTACTAATACTTTCTTACCTTGTTTTGCTAATGCTACTCCCAGATTAAAAGTAGTTGTAGTTTTACCAACGCCACCTTTTTGATTTGTAATAGCAATTACTTTGCACTTACTTTCTTGCATATTTCTTCCTCCTTTCTTTTAAACTCTAGCCACCTTATATAAATAAAATGGCTATGTAACCCTTTTATGGGACAAAAAAAGAACTGACTATTTCTAATCAGTTCAAAATATGTTTATATGTTATTTTTCTAATACAGTTATATATTTCATAAGGAGTTCATCTATTAAATTAGTTTCTTTATTTTGATTTAATAATTTATTTCTCATTTCATTTAATGAATTTATAATTACTTTTAATTCAAAATTATCTAATTTTATTTTTTTCATAAAAATCAACATCTCCTCTATTAAATATAGTATAATATAAATTGTAGTAAAAATAAAATGTGCAACTTATATTTAATGAAGTTATATTTATACTTTTTAGAGGGGGTTTAAACGTCGTAATCACCTTGCTAATTCCTATTATAAATATTTCCAAAATCGCTATAATTTTATCAATTTTCATTGATTTTGAGGCTTTTTTAATAAAAATATGCAAGATCTAAAATCAAAGAAATCCTTTATTTATAAGGGTTTGCCAAGGGGTTTAAATAAATCGTAATCAACCAATTTATATTTGTCGAATTTTGTCGATTGTTCATTATTCTCACTTCCTATCTTCTATCACTCTTACTTCTATGCCAATAACTCCATATTTATCTTGTTCTTCTTTAGAATAATATTTTTCCATATCTTTAGGATTTGCAATATCATTTATATCATATCCCATTGATATTTTATCAAAATACTTATATAATTCATCAAAATTTGAATATTTGTATAATCTTACTATTTCAACTATTATGACTTCTAATGTTGTTCTATTTGTAAACTCTATCAAATCTTTTTCCTTTAGCAGTTGTCTTTTTTCATCATTTAATCTCAATTCTATGGTTTTTGTTCCATCTTTTATACGATTAAATGGGTCATTATTTAAATTCATATTATGTGTCGTTTTCATACTTATCCTCCACAATAATTATTTTTTAATTTTCGTAATCAAATCCCATAAGCTTAATTTACCATTTACTTCAATAGGATTTATTTTTTCAACATTTTCTATTTTAAATCCATATCCGTCCCAGTCACCTTTATTAATTAATCCTTTATATACAACAGGATCTTTTTTACACATTTTTTGCACAAATTGTTCATCTACATATATACAGTCTGTAATAGTTGCTTTTGCAATTATTTGACCAACGGGATATTCTAAATTTAAATGTTTGAATCTATTCATTGCTTTTTTATCTATACTTTTACCAGCGTGAATTAATATATCTCCACGATATTTGGTTTTCCAAGTTCTAAATTCATATTCTTTATAGCCTTCAGCAATTAATGTTGCCCACGGTTGCTTTATAGTTATAACTTTCATTTTTACCTCCATTAATTTTTTTTCATTCATCTATATAAATTCTCTAAAACTTTAGTAAGACAATCGTCAGCAGTTTTATCAGTATCTGAAAATCTTATTCTAACTAATTTTCCATTTACCTTAAATATATAGGGATTTTTTGCTTTCATTATAAAATCCAATATTCTTTCTTCACTAGGTTTTCTTCTATCTATTTTTATATCTGTTATTTCATCCACTTCTTCTAATTTTACATCATCAAGATTTACATTTCTACAACGTTCTAATTTTTCTGCTAATTCTTTAATATTATATTTATTCATAAAATCACACTCCAACCTGATTATATATTTAAATGTATATAATGTTAAATGTGTGATTACACTTTTTATAGATTAATTATCATTATTTCACTCATTTTTTAAATCTTCTTTAGATAATTCATATATTTCTTTCTCATCTTTAATTATTTTAATCAGCTCTTCCTTAGTAGGTAAATAAGTTAAATATTTAGAGGCATACACATTTTTTATTTCATCCCCTAGAGTCATTTCAACTACTGCATCGTCTTTATCAGCACATAATAGTATTCCAATTGGCTCATTTTCTCCTTCTATCATTTGAGTCTTTTTGTAATAATTAACATACATTTGCATTTGACCAATATCTTGATGAGTAAGTTTTCCTATCTTTAAATCTATTATTACAAAACACTTTGCTAATCTATTATAAAATATCAAATCCGGATAATAATATTCTGCACCTATCTTAATTCTTTGTTGACTTGCAACAAATGAGAATCCTCTACCAAGTTCTAATAAAAACTCTGTTAAATGTGATAATAACGCACTTTCTAAGTCTGTTTCTAAATAGTTTTTATTTTCTTTTAGACCAGCAAATTCAAATATATATGGTGATTTTAATATTTCTTCTGGCTCACGTTCAATAATTCCCTTTTTGGATTCATTAATTATCATATTTTTGTTGGGAGAGATTAAATATCTGTCATATAATTTAGTATTTATTTGTCTACGCAGTTCTCTACAACCCCAATTAGATTTGATAGATTCTAATTCATAAAAATCTCTTTCTTCTTTTCTATCTATTTTTATTAATTCTTGAAAATGAGCCCAAGATAATTCGGTCGACACTGTCGACCATATTGGATACATTTCATAAAATCTTCGCATTCTTCTAATACTTACTGAAGAAAAACCACTTCCGAACTCTTTTGTTAATTTAGAAGATAAAACATCAATTATCTTTTTTCCATAACTTGCTTTTGTACTGTTTTCTGATAATTCATAAGTTATTTTACCAACATACCAATATACTTCTGTCATCGTATTATCAATATGTTTAAACATCTTTTCTCTAGCTGTTATTATTTTATTTCGTATATCTTGATAAATATTTTCAACACCAATTAACTCATTTTCGTTATTTACTGCTATATCATTTTCCTTTTTCAAAATTATCACATCCTTTATTTTTTGTAGGGGTTTCAACGTCGTAATCACCTTTCTAATTCCTATTATAAATATCATCATTAACACTATATTTTTATCAATCTTTATTGATTTAGAAGCTTTTTTAATGAAATTATGCAAGATCTAAAATCGAAGAAAGTCTTTATTTATAAGGGGTTGCTAAGGGGTTGCAATAAATCGTAATCAACCAGTTTATATTTGCCTGATTTTGTCGATTATTTTCCATCACTTTTCACTTCCTTAATTTTATTTATTTCAAAATATTTAGTTTTAATTCCTGCTTCTTTCAAAATTTTAAAAGCTTCTTCATCAGGATATTTATTTGCATAAATAACTTTTTTAATTCCAACATTTATTATTAATTTTGCACAAATCATACAAGGTGACTTTGTTACATATATTGTAGAATTATTTAAATCATAACCATTTTTCAATGAATTTAATATTGCATTTTGTTCTGCATGAACAACCCTACATATTTCTTGTCTTTCCCCGCTTTTTAAATTATATTTTTTTCTTAAACATGTATCTATTGTACATGGTATGCAACCTTTTGGTACAGAGTTATTTCCTTTTCCTAATATTTCTTCATTTAAAACGATAACCGCTCCGACTTTACCCTTTGCACAATTAGCATTTCTTGATTCTTCAATTGCAATTTTCATAAATTTTTCATTCAATTTAATCACTTCCAACTACCTATATAAATTCTTTAAAACATTAGTAAGACAATCATCTGCAGTTAAATTGCTATTTTCTGAAAATCTGATTATAACTAATTTTCCATTTACCTTAAATATATAAGGATTCTTTGTCTTTATTAAAAACGCCAATATTCTTTCATTACTAGATTTTCTTCTATCTATTTTTATAACTGTTATTTCATCTGAATCTTCTAATTTTACATCATCAAGATTTACATTTCTACATCTTTCTAATTTTTCTCTTAATTCTTTAATATTATATTTATTCATATTATACCTTTTTTCTATAATAATTTTATTATTTAGAAAGAAATAACACAAATGTGCAAAATACTATATATTATCTTTTTCTCCTAATAGTTTTATCTTTTCTGCATTGTTCAGTATATTAAGTTGATACTTAGCAATGCTACTTAATATTTCAAATCTTTCTTCTTTGTTTTTTCCTTCTTTTATTAATTCAGCATTATGTGATTCTAAATTAGACAATACTGTTAATTCATTTATTGACGCATAATCTCTAACATTTGAATTTTTTGCTAAATTAGGATTAAGTTCTCTCCATCTTTTAGCAGTTGTATTAAATAAGGCAACATTTAAAATATCTGCTTCTTCTGCATACTTTAACCATTCTCTATCTTTATAATAATCGTTATCAGGTAATATATAATTTTTAATTGCATCTGTATGAATAAGATAATTATTTTTGGTTAAAATTCTTTTTATATCCCATTCTTTGTTCTTATTTTCTAGTTCTTTTAATCTTTCAAATTCTTTGATTAAATATAATTTAAAAATTGGGCTTATTGCAGACGCAAACTCAAATGCAATATCTTTGTGTGCATATGTTCCACCATATTTACCCATTTTAGAATAAATTCCAATAGCACCAGTTCTTTCGCACCATTCTGTAACACTAGGTGTAAAAGTTAATAAACCAACTTGTTTTCTAAAGTGTTCAGATTCGAACACTTTAAAATTAGGGTTATATAATTGCTCCCAAGTAGTTAAGAAATCAAGTGTACTTCTATTACGTAACCAATTTCTTATAACATCTGCTGCTCTTGAATTATCACTTTTAGCTTTTGCTATATCAGAAATACATATATAATCTTTTTCATTTACATTAGTTATATTTATTCTTATATCTTGAACTTCAATAATATTATTTTTCAAATTTAATCACTTCTTTCTTATGTTGTAATCACCTTTCTAATTCCTATTATAAATAATGCCTAAATCACTACGTTTTTTATAATTTTTTATAAATTTAGGTACTTATTAATGAAAAAATACAAGATTTAAATTGGATAATTTTCTTTATTTATAAGTGTTTGTTAAGGGATTGCAATAAATCGTAATCAACCAGTTCATTAATTCACTTTTTTACATATAATATATCTCTTGTCATAAAATCTTTGTACTTCATTTAAAATTGTGTTTTCTGATTTTATAATTTTAAATCCATTCTTTTCCAATAAATTTCTAATATATTCCAAACTATACATTTTTTCAATTATATTTGTCTCATAAATCAATTTATCATTTTGTTTACTTTAACATTTGTATTTACTAAATTATATTTTTGTGTTATAAAGTAATGTACTTTTATGCCATTATCTCTATTAATAATTATTTCTTTATTAAACTCTATTTTTTCATTATCACATATATCAAAAATCAAATAGCCATTTTCTTTCGTAAGTTCATTTATATTTTTAAACAACTTATTTAATTCATCTTTACCTAAAAAATGATTTATGGCATCACAAGTCAAAGTTATTAAATCGTAGGTATTAAAATCATTATAATATAAAGCATTCCCACATACGAATTTAATATTTTTATTTTTTCTCTTGGCAATATTTATCATATCATTAGATAAATCTACACCTTTTGTTTGAATATCTTGTTTATAAAAAAAATTACATAATGTTCCTGTACCACAACATAAATCAAGATTAGTATTTATTTTTATATTATTGTTTTTAAAATATTTTAGAATAGCTTTCCCCATTGTTATGCTAAAATAAACCCAGCCATACTCTTCATATATTTTACTAAATTTTTTATCATACATATCAAATCATCACCTTCTTATTTATTTTTTCTAAAATTGGGAATAACATATTATAAATAAATTCTTTATTTATGGTTCATAGTAATTTTACATATTTCCTGATACCCCACTTCATATTTATTGAATTTGCCAATTATTTTCCATTTTTATCACTTTCTCCAAAAAATTATCTTTTTAATTTTTTTTCGAAACTAAACTCTTTTAACTTGCCAGTTCCTAACTCAAAATTTAAATAATTTCCATTTTCTGGTATTCCTTCAAAATAACTCATTAAAATTAGTCCTACACCGCCATTCCAAAAACCATTAAAGTCGAACTCTGAACGAGTTAATCCTTCAAATTCTCCAAAATCTCGTTCTATAATTCTATTATCATATATTATTGGTGCATCACCATCATATGCAATAGCCAAAGTTTCCTTTGTCCTAATTAGTCTTGATGCATGAATAAAACTATTAACTCCTAAATAAATTCCGCAATGACCAGGATATTTATTAAATTCTGTTGGATTACTTTCATTTAAAGTAGCAAAAATAAATTCAACAAAATTATTTTTCAAAATTTTGATGTTAGAACTAATAACTTATTAAATTTATTCTGAATAATCATAATCCCAAAGACTTAATTTACCGTTTATTTTGATAGGGTTTATTTCTTTAATATCTTCTAATTTAAATCCATAACCATCCCAGTCACTTTTATTAATTAATCCTTTATATATATTAGAATCTTTTTTACACATTTTTTGAGCAAATTCTTCATCTACATATATACAATCTGTAATAGTTGCTTTTGCAATTATTTGTCCTAGAGGATATTCTAAATTTAAATTTTTAAATCTTTCCATTGCTTTTTTATCTATACTTTTTCCAGCATGAATTAAAATATCACCACGATATTTAGTTTTCCAGGTTCTAAATTCATATTCTTTATACCCTTTAGCAATTAATGTTGCCCATGGTTGCTTAATTGTTATTACTTTCATTTCTTATATTCCTTTTCTATTTATAAAATTAGTTCTAATAGGTAATATTTATTAATTACATATTTCCTACAGTGACTTCTTTTTTAATTTTATCATATTTTTTATTAAATTGTATAAACTATCTAAATATAGGAAAAATAATATTGAGGTAAATTATGATGAAGCTAAAAAAATATAATGAAAAACGAAATTTTAAAAAAACAAAAGAGCCAATTGGAAAAAAAGAAGTTTCAAAAAGAAAACTTCGTTTTGTAGTACAACATCATTTAGCAAGAAAAGAACATTATGATTTTCGCTTAGAATGGAATGGAACTCTAATAAGTTTTGCAATTCCCAAAGGTCCTTCTTATAATCCTAATAATAAACGACTTGCAATCCATGTAGAGGATCACCCTTTAGCCTATCGAAACTTTGAAGGAACAATTCCTAAAGGGGAATATGGTGGTGGAACTGTGATGATATGGGATGAAGGTTTTTGGACTCCATTAGAAAATGCAGAAAAAAGTTTTAAAAATGGTTCAATTAAATTTTTACTATTTGGCAAAAGATTAAAAGGTAAATGGACGCTTGTAAAATTTAAAAATAATAATTGGCTATTGATAAAAGAAAAAGATGATATATTTTTATTCGATAATATAAATGAATTTCAAACAAGTATTAAAACAGGAAGAACTATGGAAGAAATTGAAAAAAATATTAAACCACACCCTAAAAACTCTAAAAAAGAAAATATTATCGAAAATGTTAAAATTACTAATCCAGAAAAAATAATTTATGATAAGCCTAAAATCACTAAAATGGATTTTATTTCTTATTATAACAAAGTAAAAGAAAGAATGCTCCCTTTTATTGAGACTCGCATCATAAGTACTATACGAGCTCCTGAAGGTAGTAAAAATGATTGTTTTTTTAAAAAACACTTAGAAACAAAAAGTGAAGGAATAGGAAAAATTATTATTCCTAATGATAAAGCTCATAGAAAAGATTATTACTATATTAAAGATATACAAGGGTTACTTAGTGAAGTTCAAATGAATAGTTATGAATTCCATATTTGGGGAAGTCGTATACCAAATATAAACTGTCCTGATATTTTAGTTTTTGACTTAGATCCAGATGATAAAATTTCTTTAAAAAAAATCAGGGATGGTGTTCGTGATTTAAAAAGTTTATTAGATGAAATAGGACTTGCATCTTTTTTAAAAACAAGTGGAGGAAAAGGTTATCATATTGTTGTTCCCATAAAAAAATTTAAAACTTGGTCAAAAGCTCGAGAGTTTACTAAAAATATCGCAGTTTTAATGGAGACTAAATGGCCTGATAAATATACAAGTAATGTTCGAAAAGATGCTCGTAAAGGAAAAATTTTTATAGATTGGATTAGAAACACCAAAGGTGCAACAAGTGTTGCACCCTACTCAGTTAGAATAAGAAAAAAACTTCGTGTATCTATGCCTATTAAATGGAGTGAATTAGATAAAGTTAAACCTGATGAGATAACGATAGAAGATGCAATAAAAAGATTAAAAAGAAAAAATCCTTGGGAAGATTTTTTTGAAGCAAATGCTAAATTTAATAATTAAAAAAATTTCTAATTAGAGTAAATAATATGTTTTAAGAATTAAATTATTAAAAGCAATTTATAAAACATTAATGTAGTATTAAATTAAAATAAATCTATGCCAAAAAATAAAGAAAAATTTAATATAAATTATTTATCTTTCAAAAAAGATAAAGCTTGATAAAATCCTAAGTTTTAAAAAAATTTTTTTAAGTATATTCAAAAATTGTATCTTCTATTTATGAGGAACAATTTTTTATTTAAAATTTGTCTTGGTTTTCCTTTACTTACATAAAAATTTGCTTCTTCTAAAATTTCATTAAAATTTATCTCTTCTTTTTTAGTTATACCTACCATATCAGGTGGACTAGCCAGAATAAGTCCATCAATTATTTTTCTATTATTTAAGTAATAATGCTTTATTACATCCTAAACTATGTCCCATTAGAATAATTTTTTTATAACCAAGTTCCTTAATTTTATTAACCCAAACATCAATATCTTTTAAAGCATCTTCGAATATTTCAAATGTTGCTCCTTCAATTATTATACTACCATCTTTTTTGTGAAGACAGTTAATATAATTATGTCCTCGATTATGTCCATATAAAAAACTTATGCCTTTTTTATTTAAATATTTTCCAAGTTTATATGCAAATTTGTTGTTTAATATACTTTGAGCTTGACCATGAATAAATAAAATGCAAAGATCTTTTTTTAAAGAATTAAAATAAGTTCCTTGAAGTTCGATATTATCTTTTGTACATTCATATAATAAATCAATCATTTATACACACCTTTTTTTATAAAATTTTAATATTATAAAGTATTCATATTTTTATTTTCAATTTGAATAGAAATTATGTAAATCATTTTTAATTATCATTTTTATTATAACATATAAAACTATTTCATATTTCTAAAAAAACGACTAAAGTCGTTCTTAATTTTTATTGTAAGTTATTTTTGAAAGTGCACAATTGTTGTGCAGTTAATTTTGTAATCCA
>CANTCS010000020.1 GCA_947652375.1 uncultured Mollicutes bacterium
CCCATCCTCTTTTTTACCATAATCTAACTCTTTAGAAAATATTTCAATAGATTTTGTGGGTTGTAAAGAAGCAAAAATAGAAGGTACAAAAGAAACAACTCCTATAAAAAATAAAAACATTACTACTCTAAAAATCATACTTTTGAATAATTTAAATTTTAACTTAATTTTATATCTCATAAAACACCTCGTATTATCATAAAGGTTATTATTTTTACTATATTATAACTATACAAATATACTATATTTTTATTTTAAACACAAGTAAATTGAACATAAGCTTTATAAAAAATTATTGAATTATAAAAATTATAAGCAATCAAATAAATAATAGTTATTTTAATATTGATTTTAAAAATTAAATTAATTATTAAAAAAACTATTAATAGTAAGTTATCTAATCATGATTTCTAAAATCTTAATAAAAGACATAATAATCAACAAGTAATAAACTTTATTCAAAAAAAATATGTAGTCTAAGCCACATATTTTTTACTACTTTAAGATTTTTTTATAATAATTTTAAATATTTCAAAATTGTTAAAAATTTTTAGTTATAATATTTTCTAATAATTTAAGAAATAATGTTTTTCACATATAAAAAAGAAATTTATTTTTTATAAATTTCCAAATATTAAATTAGTGATATTCTTTTTTAATAATTCAAAATAATTTAACTTTTCGATATCTTCTGTAACAATTAGTTCACCTGTTGAAACAAGCTTATTTTTATTAAGTACTTCTATTTTTCCTACTACGGTATTTTTTTTCAAAGGAATATTAATTTTATTTAATTTTATATTAAATTTATATTTTTTATTATTAATTCCTGTATTTTCAATAACATTAAGATTATTTTTTAATTTAATATTTACAATATCTTTATTAATTTTACTTAATTTTATTTTTTTGACAATAGTATTCTTATCAACTATTTTTTTTAATTTAACATTATTAAAACCATAATCAAGTAAAGAAACTGTCTCTGTATTTCTTACCTTACTATCTTTTTCTCCTAAAACAATCGCTATAAGACGTAAATCATTTCTTTTAGCAGTAGCTGCTAAACAATAGCCTGCTGCATCAGTATGACCTGTTTTTAATCCGTCAGCACCAGAATAGAAGCTTATTAATTTATTAGTATTCACTAACCAAAATTTTCTATCTGTATCTTCTCTTAAATAATCTTCATAAATAGATGAAAATCTTAATATCTCTGGATGATTTACAACAAGTTCTCTCGCAATCATTGCCATATCATAACTACTAGAATAATGATCATCTGTATCTAGTCCTGTACAATTAGAAAAGTGAGTATTTTTAAGACCTAATTCTTTTACTTTTTCATTCATTTTTTTAACAAACTTTTTTTCACTTCCACTTATAACTTCGGCCATAGCTACAGTTGCATCATTTCCGCTAGCAACACTAATTCCTTTCATCAAATCTTCTATAGAAATTTTTTCTCCCTCTTCTAAGTAGATTTGGGAACCACCCATACCACTGGCATTACGACTAACTGTAACCATATCATTCCATTTAATATGACCTTTTTCAATTTCTTCTAATATAATTATTTGAGCTACCATTTTTGTCATAGAAGCAACACTTACTCTTTTATCTTTCTCTTTCTCAAATATTATCTTGCCACTATCTGCCTCAATTAATATTCCACTTTGACTATTAGGAATTAATTTATCTTCCGCAAAAACATTAAATGGTAATAATAATAAAATAAGTAAAAATATAAATTTTTTCATAAATTCCTCCTAATTTTTTTTATGTAAACTAATACTATTTTATTCATAAAAATAATAAATTAATGATATTATATTATTAGGAGATATAAAATAATGAAAAAAAGAAAACGAAAATTAAAAATTAAAAAGAAAAATTTTTCAATCTTTATTATCTGTTTATTCTTAATTACATTTAGTATTGCAAAAGGAATAAATTTAATAATTAATGCAAAAAAATCCCCAAAAGAAAATCCTATTGAGCCTACAACTGAAAAAAGAGTAATAAAATTAAAATCAACTAACAATAAAAAACTTCAAGAATTAAATAATATTAATAAAAAAATTGATTATTTTAATGACAAATATATTAATAGGTATTTAGCTTACAAAAAAAATCATCAAAATCTAAATGATAAACAAATTGTTAAAGATGTAAATATGAATTTGGATCAACCTCATTATGAATATAAAAATAAAGCTAAAAATCTTAATTTAGAAACTATATTAGTAAATAAATATAATTATTTAGAGGAAGATTATATTCCCAAAAAATTAGAAATAATTGACACTAATTATGCACTTAAAAATATGAAATTAGTGAGTTATGCTAAGGAAGCTTTTGAAAATTTAGCTAAAGATGCAAAAAAAGAAAAATTAAAAATAATTGCTATGTCTACATATCGTAGTTATAGTTATCAAGTTAATTTATATAATCGCTATGTTAAAGAAGATGGAAAAGCAGCAGCAGATACATATTCAGGAAGACCAGGACACTCTGAACATCAAACAGGTTTAGCAGTGGATGTTTTTAATGATATTGAAACTTATACTAATTTTGAAAAGACTAAAGAATTTGATTGGATGCAAGAACATGCTCATGAATATGGATTTATTTTAAGATTTCCAAAAGATAAGGAAAAAGAAACGGGTTACCAATATGAATCATGGCATTATCGTTATGTAGGTAAAGAAATAGCAAAATACATAAAAGATCATAATATATCATTTGAAGAGTATTGTGCAACAAAATTAAAAAGTTGGTAAAAACAACAAACAATAATGTTTGTTGTTTTATTTTATAAAAGTGAAAAATATTAATTTTTTTGATATAATAAAAATATAGGAGAGAGAAAATGAAAAGTTTTAATGAAATATTAAAAGTTGCTTATGAAAAATGGAAAGAAGAACCTTTTATTTATGTAAAAAAGAATAATATTTTTACTCCATGTACATTTAAAAATTTTATTGAAAGTGTCATTTTTTTAGCAAAAGCATTGGAACAGTTAAAATTAAATGATAGTAAATTTATGCTTTTTTCCAAAAATTCATTCGATTATCTAATTTGCGATACTGCAATTACAGCTTATTCTGGAATAGCAATTAATGTTGATAAAAACTACAAGGTATATGATTTAAATAATGCAATTTTAAAATGTCAACCAGATGTAATTTTTTATTCGTCTGAGCAAGAAAATATAATTAAAGAAATAAAGAAATTACATAAATCTATAAATTATTTAGAATTAGAAAAAGAACTTCCTAAACTAATTCAAATTGGAAAAAAACAAGTTCAAAATGAAAATGAATTATTTAATATTAGAGAAAAAGAACCAGATAGTTGTTGTAAAATTCTTTTTTCTTCTGGAACAACTTCACATCCTAAAGCTGTTATGTTATCTCAAGAAAATATTTTAGCTGGCTATGAATGCACATCGTCTAGAATTCCTTTTGATAATAATCAAAGAGAATATCTTTTTCTTCCTCTTAATCACATTTTTGCTACTTGTAGTTTTTATTATTCATTAATATGTGGTAAAAAAATATATTTGAGTACAAATATAAAATATTTAACTGATGAACTACAGGAAGTCAAACCTAATTTTATGATAATAGTTCCACTAATTTGTGAAAGATTATATTCTTTAGCGAATGGTAATAATGAAGTTTTAAAAGAATTATTAGGTGGGAATATCAATTATATGTTAATTGGTGGCACTAAAATAGCAATAGAATTAAAAGAAGAATACAAAAATGCTGGAATCAATTTAATAGAATGCTATGGAATGACGGAAATGGCAAGTGTTATAGTAGGTTCCAATATCGATGAAAACGATATTTCAGCGACGGGAACTTTATATGAAAATTATAAATATAAAATTATTAATAGTGATGAAAATGGAGTTGGAGAATTATTAGTTAAAAAGAAAGACAAATTTCTTGGATATTATAATGATCTTGAAACTACAAAAAAAGTTTTAGATGAAGAGGGATATTATCATACTGGGGATCTTGGAGAAATTATTAATAATAAATTTTATTTTAAAAAAAGAAAAGATCGCATAATTTTACTTCCAAACGGAGAGAAAATAAATCCAGAAGAATTAGAAATTTTAATTATGGAAAAATGTGCTGTTAGTAAAGTCATAATTCATTTAGACAATAAAAGATTAAAAGCTATTTTATTCTCAGACAATTTCAAAAATTATACTAAAATTTTTGAAGAAATAAATAATGAACTACCAAATTATAAACAAATAGAAAATTATGAAATAAAATTAAACAGTGAAAGGATTAAATAAAATGGAAAAAGTTGATGTATTTTGTGGAATAAGCTCTCTAGGAATTCCAAATACTTCTGATAATAAAGATAATTATGGATATCTTGATTATGTTAAAGATTACTTAGAAAGTCAAAATTATGAGGTGAATACTATAAATTTTTCAGCATTAGATCATAACTATACTTGGGATTTTGATAAAACTTTTAATCATAATTATTATCTTTCTAAGATTAGAAATATTCAAATAAAATCAATTGAAAATTTAAGAAATACTAATTCATTATTTAAATTAGTAGTTCCAAAAAGATATCAAGAAAAGCTAAAAAAGTTGGATAAAAATTTAAAAATTGCAGATGTCTATACTGCAACAGAAAAACCTATCTTTTTATACAGTTCAGGGATAAATGATATGTTTGTATTTATGAGAGGTGGTCCAGTAGAATTATTAAACAAAAATACAAGACGAAATATAGGAACAGATTTAGATAGCTTTATAAAACAAGCAATTTTAAATGTACAAAAAAATTTAAAACTTTTATTAAATTTAAATTCGAGTGTGCAAATTTATGTTTTAAGTGTCTACAATTCTACGATTTTAAAATTTCTTGATACTTTATATAGAATTCAAGATTTACGTATTAAAGATAATCCTTTACCTAAAAATTTACTTTTATATATTCAAGAAAATTTTAATTATTACTTAGAAGAATTATGTAGTGAATATTCAAATGTTCATTTTATTAATTTAGCTCTTCTAAATTTACCTTGTGCAAAATTTGATTTTCACCCTTCCAGAGAAGGAAACATTTTAATTGGACAGGAAATTGTAGAAAAATTAAATGAAACTTATTTAAATACAAAAGTTTTGTAGTTAAAAGGTGTATATTTTATAAAAAAATTTAAATCTTTTTTTATAAAATTTTTTCTGAAGAATATTTAAATTATTATACATTTTTGCTATAATAAGATATAGCATTTAAGAAAGGTCGAAATTTATGGGAAATAAAATTAAGAAACCTTATAGTACTCCAAGTAGGACTTTTAATAGTAAAGGTAATAAAAGAAATAATAAGTTTAAAAGTAATAAAATAAGAAAAGATCCTAAGAAAAATAATTATTTAAATAACAAAGATAATAATAATAAAAATTTTAAAAAACGCTTTGAAAAAGATGATAAAAAACTTGAGTATACAACAAGAATTAGAATAGATAAAGATAGAATTAATGATTATGAGACATTAGATACTAGTTTTTTAGAGGGGCGTAGAGAAAAAAGAATTAATAATAAAAGAGTTAAACAAAGATTATTAAAAGATAAAAGAAAATCTAAATATAATTGGGATTTTTTAAGAAAATATGTAATAGTTTTATTTATAATTTTGGGGATAATTTTATCAGTTTTCTTACTTACAAATTATGTTAAAAATATTCAAAATGAAAAACCTCAAGAAAATGATAAAAAAGAAAAAGTAGAATATGAACAAGTTATTGATGATAATTATCTTTTTGTAGGTGATTTTCATACTTTGAATTTTAATTTTGATAATTTGAGTTATAAATATGTAAAAGTTGGAGAAAAAGATTTATCTACAAAAAAAGTTTTGAATGATTTAAATGATAAAATCTATAAATATAATCCATCAATAGTTTTTATTCAATTAGGGATAGTGGATTTAAATAATAATGTTTCGAGTGATGAAATTGCTGAAAATATAAGAAAAATTATTAGTAAAATAAAAGAAAATAGACCTTATGCGAAAATATATGTAGAAGCAATTTATCCAATTAATAAAGAAGTTGACAATTTTAGTAAGACAATTTCAAAAGAAATTGAGATTAATGATATAATTGAGGTAAATAAAAAGATTGAAGAAGTTGTAAAAAAAGAGAAGGTGAATTTTCTTGATTTATTTAAAATTTTAAGTAAAAATAATAACTTAAAAGAAGAATTTTCAGATAATGGTGTTGATTTAAATGAAGAGGCATATCAAGAAATATTAAAAGAAATTAATAAAATAGTGGGATGATGAAATGTGATAAATAAGGATATTAATAAAAAATATAAATTAATTATTTTAATTGCTTTACTTAGTATTCTTATTCTTTCATATATTATTTTAATTGTTTATAATTTTAAATCTTTAAAAAAATTTGAGGAAGTAATTTTGCCAGGAATATTTATTGAAGATATTGATATGAGTAATAATTCTTTTAAAAATTCTAAGAATAAATTGAATTATTATAAAAAACATATATTATCTAAAAAAGTAAAATTAAAAGTTAATTCGAAAGAATATGTTTATAGTCTTGATGAATTAGGACTTAATTTAAATATTAATAATACTATTAATTCTATTATGGATTATCAAAAAAAAATAGGTTATAGTAAAAAAATTAAATTTGCTAATAATAGAAGTAAAAAGAAATTTAATGTAGTTTATGAGATAAATGAAAAAAAATTAAATGAATTTTTGAATACTTTAAAAGTGAAAGTGGATATTTCGGCAGTTGATGGTTATTTTGATGATAATGATGGTGTTAAATATATAAAAGGTTCTAATGGTTTTTCTCTTAATGTTTTAAAAAGTATAGATAATATTAAAAAATTTTTTAATAAACCATTAGATAATAAAATGGTAATTGAATTAGTTGGAGAATTAGTTAATTCTAATTCAAATGATAATTATACTTTAATTGATACAATGACGTCTTCTTTTACTACAAAATTTAATGCATGGGAGGGAACTAGGCCTATTAATCTTAGAACAGGTCTAAATTATATTAATGGAGCTGTTGTAGAGCCAGGTGAGATATTTTCATTTTATAAATATGCCGGTCCTTATAATAAGAGTGGGTATGTGTTTTATTATGAATTTGTGGGTAATGGAGTTTGTCAGATTGCTACTACAGTGTATGATGCGGCATTACTTGGAGGATTGGAGATTGTTAAGAGATATCCACATGCTAAACAAAGTGTTTATGTAGAGGGAGGTCTCGATGCTACCGTAGCTAGTTATTCTAATGGATGGCATGTTGATTTCCAATTTAAAAATACTTATAAATATCCAATATATATTAAAGCTTATGAAACTTTAGGAGAAGCTCATGTGGAATTTTGGTCTAATAGTAAAGCAAAGGATGGGAAAACTTATTCTACAGAGTCTGTTAAAATAGGAGCTAAAGGGTATACAACATATTTGCATACTTTTAAAAATGGTGTGGAAATTGACAAAAGTCAAATTACTACAACTTGGTATTCAGAATAATATCACATATTCTTTAATTTTTTGTTCTAAATAGATTTAGATTTCATAGTATTTAATGTAGAAAGCGAGGAAAAACAAGTGGAAACATTAAAAGTAAGTAGTAAATCTAATCCAAATAGTGTAGCAGGAGCACTAGCTAATGTCTTTAGAGAAAAGGGCACAGTAGAAATACAAGCTATAGGAGCTGGAGCATTAAATCAAGCAATAAAAGCAATTGCAATTGCAAGAGGTTTTGTAGCACCAAGTGGTAAAAATTTAGTTTGTATACCAGCTTTTCAAGACATCTCTATAGAAGGAGAAGAAAGAACTGCTATTAAATTAATCATAGAAACAAAGTAGTAAAAAATATGTGGCTTAAACTACATATTTTCCTAAATTGAAATTTCAACCGCACCACCTAGTGCGGCTTTTTAATACAATAAAGGAGCCAAATCCCGGCAAGGAGGCTCCTATATAAATTATACTCAATTAACTAAAGAAAAGAAAGCACAAATTGATATTTTACTTGAACAAGGATTATCTATCAGAAAGACAGCCGAACTTCTTGAAATTAGTCATTCTACTATTTCTAGATATAAATATCTATAAAAAAAGAAAAAATATTTTCATTTTAAATACTACAAATATAGATTATAATAACTTTTAAGAATTTATAAATCTTATTCAAAAATTTACTATCTGAAAAAAAGAAATTATAAATTTAACATCCCTATTCTTAATTAAAAAATTACATTTTACTTTATCTTAAAGCTTCTAATCATATTTTTTTCTAAAAAACTTAAATAAATGATAAAAACCTGTAAAAATTAACCATATAACTAAAAGAAAATTACTTATTTGTACGAAAGATAATATTGTTTCATTTTGATATAATTTACTTATATCTAAAAGATCTACTGAATCATATGCAGCAAGAGCTATAAAAGACATAAAGAAAAAATATAAAATACTAAAAAACAAGTAATTAATTATTTTTTTAAACTTTGATATTTTATTAGTAAACAGAGTGTAGAGAATTAATCCTGTAACAAATACTATAATAAAAAAATAAACAATAGTTGATGGAAAATAAATATAATTCATTATAGCTTTTACAAAAGAATTAAAACAAGATTTAACATATGTAGTATAGCTTATTAAAATACCAATTACAAATCCAATATAAATTCCAATAGCAATCATTTGAACTATATGATTATTTCTTTTTAAATTAACTATTAAAATTAAAAATAAAAGAAGGCATAGTATAAACATTTCTATAGAAAGAAAAGATGAAAATATATATTTAAATATAATTCCAAATTTTTCAAATAAAGACATATTCATTTCTAGCACCTTCTTTTATTATATTAATTCAGCAATATAAACAGTTTGAGTAGAATCATTATTTTTTGTACAAGTAATCATAGTTAAAGACGTTTTACTATAATTTCTTTGAATTTTAACGATTCCATTCTTAGGAACTTCATATATGTTTACAATTTTATATTGATATTTATTTCCATTATAAGTAACAAATGCAGAATCGCCTATATTTAATCTATACAAAAAAGCAAAATAAGAAATATAAGCATCTCCTGAATGAGCCATCAAAATTAAATTTCCATTTACTACATCAGGTAATGTTGATCCTGCTACCATAGTTACATTATACTGAATATTATTATATTTTGAACCAATATTATAAAAGCCCCTCTTTAATCCTATTTTAGGTATTTCCAAAACCCCTAAATACTTAGTATAATCAATTTCTTTCTCTTCTGGTTCTATATTATTATCACCAACTAAATTATCAGCAATCGGAGTTTCTTCCACTTTATCTGGAACAATAGTATCTTTTTCAATATTTTTATCCATCATAGCTATTTTCATTTCAGAATAAATTTCATCTTTCATTTTTATTAAATAATTCCAAGATAAAGAAATTGCTCCTACAAAAATAAGTAAAGAGCCAATCAATAAAGTATGGCTCTTTTTTATTCTATTGTTTAACTTCGACTGGTTTAGCATTTGCATAAATAATACCTACACCACACAATAATACTATAAGACCAATAAAGTAAATTGTTTGCGCTGAATTCATTCCTGTATCAGGTGCTCCAACGATTTCAATTGAAATTCCATTTGAAACATCTTCTATACCTCCATAAACAGAAACTACTTTTTGATAGTTACCAGATGTATAAACATTACCTGTTAAGGTATTGAAATGACCAGTAACATTTATATTTAAAGTTTGTACAGCCTCACCAACTTTATCAACTGGAATTCTTACATAGAATTCTTGCCCTGCACTAATATTTTCATTTTTTAAAGTATTTCCATCTACATCTACTGCAAAAGCTCCATCAATTCCTGATAATTCGATATTATAATTTACTAAATCACTTGATGGATTACCCATTACAGTTATTTTAGTTGTTTGATAAAACTTACCATCACTAGTTTTATCAATATCACCATCAGCTTTAGTTACTGTGATTTGTTTTAATGATGTAGCACTCTTTGCCTTATCTATAAGAGGTCTAATATAGTTATCAAAAACACTTTTTCCCATATTTAAATCATCAGCATCACCTGGATTAGAGCTATCTACTACAGTAAATACTGAAGCATTTTTTATCGCTTCCATCTCATCAGCAGTTATTGCATGAATAGGAACTCCAGGTTGTGTTTCAAACATATAAACCCAAATTGCTACTTGAGTAGCCCATGCTTCTACATATTTATTTGAATCAGGTACTAAACTTTTTCCATTAACAAAACTATTATTTAAAATATAAAGTAATCCATAATCATTAATTGTCTCACTTTTATTATATTGCGCCCCATCTTGAACACTAGCATTCTTTTCTATACAAAAAATCGGATTAGTATAATTTGCATCAGAATAATATAACGGAATAAGAAATCTCTGAGTATTAGCCGCATCTCTTCCAGAAACATTAACAGCTCTATTATCAGCACCTTTTTTCATTATATGAAAAGTAAAATTATCTTCTATAACAGGAGCAGCATAACTTGTCTTATTAAAACCTACTGCTACTAATGAAAATACTGCAAAAATAGCAACAGCAAATGATAATACTACTGAAAAGTTAAACATACTTTTGTTTTTCTTTTTTGGCTCTTCCATATAAATTTTTTCCATAAATTCACCCTACCTTTAAAAGTATTATATCATATATTCTATAATTTCAAACACTTTTTTAATTAATCTTATAAATATTTTCTATTTTTATCTCAGGAATTTTTTTATTAGTATAAAATGTTGCCAATACTTCACCTTTTTTCACAGTATCTCCAATTAATTTATTTAAAACTATTCCTACACTGTAATCCAATTTATCATCTTTATTTAATTTCCCTGCACCAAGTGCTAAAGAAATTTTGCCCATTTCTAAAGCATTTATTTTAGTAATTATTCCATTAGAAGAAGACTTAATTTTATATGTCTTTTCACTTACCTTAATTTTAGCAATATCTCCGCCTTGCATGCCCACCATCTCTAAGAATTTTTTATAAGCCTCTCCACTATTAATACTTTCTAAAACTAAATAATAAGCCTCTTTTTTAGTTATTTCTTTTCCCATACTTACCATTTCAGTAGCTAATTTATAACAAAGATCAACAAAATTATTATCTTTCTCTCGTCCTTTTAAAACGTCAATAGCTTCAAGAACTTCCAAACTATTTCCAATACATCTACCTAAAGGTGCGTTCATATCACTAATTATTGTCCTAACCTCTTTATGATAAACCTCTCCAATTTTAATCATTATTTCACTTAACTTCTTAGCCTCTTCCCTTTTCTGTAAAAGTGCTCCATTACCAACTTTTATATCAATTAAAATTTTATCTGCTCCACTTGCAATTTTTTTACTCATTACACTTGAAGCAATTAAAGGAATAGAAGAAACAGTTCCAGTAACATCTCTTAATGCATAAATAACCTTATCAAGTGGAACTAAATCAGCTGTTTGCCCTGTCACAACAAGATTTATTTTTCTAACTTGATCAAGAATTTCTTCATCACTTAAATCAACTTTAAAACCTTTTATACTCTCAAGTTTATCTATTGTTCCTCCAGTATACCCCAAACCTCTTCCACTCATCTTAATAACAGGTACTCCTAAAGATGCAACTATAGGAGCAATTACTAAAGTAGTTTTATCACCAATTCCACCTGTAGAATGTTTATCAACCTTAATACCAGGAATATCACTAAAATCTAACACATCTCCACTATCTATAAAAACCTTTGTCAAAGCAAAAATTTCCTCATCAGTCATTCCATTTATACATATTGCCATAAGTAAACTAGACATTTGATAATCAGTAATTACTCCATTTAAATAGCCATTAAAAAAATAATCAATTTCTTTATAACTTAATTCTTTACCTATTCTTTTTTTGTTAATAATTTCTAATATCATACAAACTCCTCCAATAAGAAAACCATGTCTTTCTCCAAAATTACTACTATTTTCTAAAATTTTTAAGTTAAAAACATAGAATTTAATACTAACGCCAAATTGTAAGACTATTTATTATCTAATTTTTTTAATAATTAGATAGCCACAACTTTAAATAAATTAAATAATAAAAAATATTTCTTACATAATTTTCATACTACCCCTACCTTATTATCATTATAACAAAATTTAAAAAAAAATAAAACAACTGAATTAATCAGTTGCTTTAGATTTTTCTTCTTTAGTATGGCTTGATAAGAATGTTACTTTTTCTGCTATAATTTCCATAGTATTTTCATTTATTCCATTTTTTTCTATAATACGTGATTGAACTCTTCCCTTTACTCCAACAATATCTCCTTTACTACAATATCCACTTGTATTCTCTGCAATAGCATCAAACGCTACACAATCAATAAAATCAGTATCATAATTACCTTCACTATTTTTAAAACTACGTGGAACAGCTAAATTAATAGTAGAAACTTTAATACCCTTTTCAGACTTATTTACAACAACATCACGAGTAAGTCTTCCAACAAGGATAACCTGATTAAGCATAGATCACCTCCTTTCGAGGCCTATATTAATCTAAATAAAAAAGATATGCAAATGACCATTTAATTAAAAGTAAAGAACAATTTACACAAAAAAAAGAAATTCACTAACTGAATTTCACCTTTTCAAATATCTTTTCATTAGAACTTACTAATATACTACAAATTTCTTTTTATTAATTGATTTAATTCAACTGCATATTCCATTGGAAGTTCTTCTCTAAATTTCTCAATAAATCCTAAAATAATAAGATCCATTGCTCTCTCTTTTGAAATACCTCTACTCATCATGTAAAATAAATTTTCATCACTTATTTTAGAAACTGTTGCTTCATGTTCAATACTACTCTTTAAATTATAACATGAATTAACTGGAATAGTATCGCTTTTAGAAACTTCATCTAAAATTAAGGTATCACATTTTACAGAAGATATACTATTACTTGCATCACTATTTATTAATACTTTTCCTCTATAAGTTGCATTTCCACCACTTCTTGCTATACTTTTAGAAATGATATTACTTTTAGTATGCTTTCCTAAATGAATCATTCTAGCACCAGTATCTTGTTCTTGATTTTTTGAAGCAACACTAATTGTTATACAAGTACCAGTTGAATTATCTCCTTTTAAAACACAACAAGGATATTTCATAGTAACTTTACTTCCAATATTACCATCTATCCACTCCATTGTTCCAAAATCATCTACCATTGCTCTTTTGGTAACTAAATTATAAACATTATTTGCCCAATTTTGTACAGTAGAATAACGACATTTACTATTTTTTCCTACGTATATTTCAACAACTGCTGCATGAAGTGAAGATTCACTATAAGTTGGAGCTGTACATCCCTCTATATAATGTAATTCACTATTATCATCAACAATTATTAAAGTTCTTTCAAATTGCCCCATATTACGACTATTTATTCTAAAATAACTTTGAAGTGGTCTATCTAATTTCGTATTAGGTGGCACATAAATAAAACTACCTCCACTAAATACCGCTCCATTTAATGCGGCAAATTTATTCTCGTTATTATTTACAATTTTTCCAAAATATTTTTTAACTAATTCAGGATACTCCTTCATCGCAACTTCAATAGAAGTAAAAACTACTTTTTTTTCTTCTAATTCTTTCAACATACTATGATATATTACTTCACTCTCATACTGAACTCCCATACCACCCATATGTTGTTCACTCTCTAAAACACCTAAAGAATCAAGTTCATTAACAACAGGTTTTAAAACACTGTTCCAATCACTTTCTATTTTTTCATCCTCTTCATTAGCCTTATAATATATCACTTTTGAAAAATCAATATTTGTATCAGGTCCAAAAGAAGGCATTTCAAGTTTCATAAACTTTTGATAACTATCTAAACGATACTTTAATATCCATTCTTCTTCTTTTTTTTTCTTCGAAATAGCTTTAATCTTTTCTTGATCTATTCCAATAATTTCCATCTAAATCACCTTACTTTGTGAAAGTTTTAATATCTCGCTCTTCAAAAAATTCTCGAACTTTTTCTCCTTGTTTAAAATCACTATATAAAATTTTTGCCATTTTTATAGGATGTCTCTTCATTCTTTCTAATACTAAATCTTCTCGATCTTTAAAATAATATTTACTATTTATAATATATTCCTCTAATTCTTTAGCACTCATAAAATCTTTTCCAAGATATACACTTAAATCATCTTTAAGTAGAACATAACAAGGTCCACTTTTTAAATTTTCTTCTCCTTGAACTACTTTTAATTTACTTCCAAAATCTTCCCAACATTTAGTGGTATTAGCATAAGGTAATCTTTCAAAAACAGGAATATCACCATATATTTCCATCATATTAAAAATATTTAAATACTTAGGATTTTTCCCTTCTTCTAACACTACATAAGCTAAATTTTCACTAACTTCTACTCCATTATTTTCTAG
The DNA here is from genome assembly GCA_947652375.1 of uncultured Mollicutes bacterium. GTDB lineage: Bacteria > Bacillota_I > Bacilli_A > RF39 > UBA660 > UBA3789. Next base: position 14,544 of record CANTCS010000020.1, read on the forward strand.
ACTAAAATTTTTTAAAACACCAATTCTTAATTTTTTTAAATTAATATTATCTTTTTTATCATAAAATTTCATTTCCCTAACTCCCCTAACATTTTACTTACTGCAACACTAGGAAGAAGTGCACAATTCTTTCTATTTGGTTGCTTACATATTGTATCATAAACATTTAATTCTTCAAGAATTTCTTTGTTATATTCCTCTTCATTTATCATCTTTTGATAATTAGAAAGAATTTCTTTTACATCTTCAACCTTCTTACCAATTAAACTTCTTATCATTATAGAAGTAGCAGATGTACTAATAGCACAAGCTTCACCATCAAACCTAATATCTTTAACTATTCCCTCTTCTATCTTCATCATAAAGTCTAAATTATCAATACAACTTTCACTACTAGTATTAACCTTTAAATAACTATCATCACTTATTAACCCTCTATTCATAGGTTCTTGATAGTTATCAAGAATAATTTCTCTTCTTAAATTTTCATCCATAACAACACCTACAAAACTACTTTAAATATATCTTTACTATTTCTTAAAGCTTCAACAAGTTTATCAATATCTTCATAATTATTATAAAAATACATACTAACTCTTACTGTGTTTTTTATTTTAATTTCATCTTTTAACATTTTAGCACAATGATTACCTGCTCTAACTGCAATCTTATAATGATTCAAATAAACTGAAGTATCTTGTGCAAAAACTCCATCTACATTTAAAGCTACTATTCCACTATCACTATTTTTATTATAAATAATTAAATTAGGAATATCTTTAACCGCATCAAGAAAATAATTTTTCAATAAAATTTCATATTCATGAATTTTATCCATTCCAATACCCATCAAATATTTTATTGTTGCACCCAAACCTATAACTTCAGCAATAGCTGTCGTACCAGCTTCAAATTTTGTTGGAACAGTTTTTAATTCATAAGAATTATCCTCTTCAAAATAGCTATTCATTCCCCCACCAAAAATAATTGCCTCCATCTCTTCTAACAATTCACGCTTACCAACTAAAACTCCAACACCAGTTGGTCCACACATTTTATGTCCTGAAAAACTTAAAAAATCTATATTACTATTTTTAAAATCCATTTTTATATGAGGAATACTTTGTGCACCATCAACATTAAATAAAATATTATTTTTATGACAAAATTCCCCAATTGATTTTATATCACGTACATCTCCAACAACATTACTTATATGAGCAAGAGATATTACCTTAGTTTTTTCTGTAACAGATTTAACAATATTGTCAAAAGTAAGTTCATAATCATCATCTAAGGGAACATATTTCACAATAATACCAATTTCTTCAGAAAGTTTAATCCAAGGTAAAACATTACTTGCATGTTCTGCTTTATTAAGTAATACTTCATCACCTTTTTTTAAATGCTTTTTCATATAACCAAAAACAACCATATTTAAAGACATTGTTGTTCCACTAGTAAAAATACAAGTAGTTGGATCACAATTTATAAATTCTCCTACAATATTACGAACATTATCATATAATTCATTCGTTTTAATAGCAGCATCATAATCTCCTCTGTGAATATTAGATGTATGTTCTAAATAATATTTATTCATAGCATCAACTACAGATTTTGGTTTTAAAGTTGTTGCTCCATTATCAAAATAAATAACTCCTGACTCCAACATAGGAAAATCTTCACGATTCAAAATTATCACCTCCTAAATTTTTTCTATTTCTAAAACAAATTCATTTATCTTATCTAATTCCAAACTATCACTATTAATTAAAAATCCATTTAAAAGTATTTTATTAGCAACACTTCTACTTATTCCCCTACTCATTAGATAAAATATTTCTTCTTCTCTAAATTTACCAATATATGCTGAATGATTACTATCTACATCATAATTATCAATTAATAAAATAGGAAGTATAGTACTTTTTCCATTATCCATATTTATAATTTGATTATCTTGCATACATCTACATTTACTAAATTCTTTTAAAACTACTCCATAAACATTATAAGTAAGTTTATTACACTTAACATTAACACCATGATTAAAAACTTCACTATGACTATTATTACTTAAATGATTTATTTTAATATTAAATTCATTATCATCATAATTAATATTATTATAATAATAATATAAAGAAACATTATCCTCTACTAAGTTAACCTCAACTCTACTACTACTATTAATAGAAAAATGATAAATAATAGTATCTTCACATATATTATATTTATATTCAGTACTTTCGTTATTGTCTAATACATATATTATTTTACTCATCATTATCATTTCCAATCATTGAGTCTATATTAGTATATCCATTTTTTTCTATTTCAAGTGCTAAATCCATTCCACCAGTTTTTTTAATATTTCCATCTTTAAGAATATGAACAAAGTCTGGCTTCAAATATTCTAATATTCTTGGATAATGTGTAATTATAAGAAGAGAAGCTTCTTTATTTTCAATTAAATAATTATTTATATTTTCACAAACTAATTTTAAACTATCAACATCAAGTCCTGAATCTAATTCATCTAAAATTATATATTTAGGTTTTAAAAATTTCATTTGTAAAATCTCATTTTTTTTCTTTTCTCCACCACTAAATCCCATATTTAATGAACGATGTAACATATTAAAATCAAGTCCTACATCCTTCATAGAATTTTCCATATCTTTAATAAAAGTATATAAATTAACTTTCTCTCCTGTAATAGAACCACGAGCTGTTCTTAAAAATTCACTATTACTTACACCCTCGATAACAGTAGGATCTTGCATACAAAGAAATAATCCACGTCTAGCACGTTCATCAACTTCCAAGTCTTTTATACTTTCTCCATCAAGCAAAATATCCCCAGATTTAACTTCATATTTATAATGCCCCATTATAACTTTAGATAAAGTACTCTTTCCAGTACCATTAGGTCCCATAATAACATGCACTTCACCTGTATTAATTTTTAAAGATAAATTATTTAATATTTCAACATCACTATCTTTAATAGAACAACTAATATTTTTTATTTCTAACATAAGGACCATCTCCATCTATAAAATCATTATTAGTTTACCACAAATTTACCAATAATACAAAAAGAATCAACTATTTCTAGTCAATTCTACAACTATTAAATACCTATTAAATTTTTATAAACAATACTCGAAAAAGTTAACTTATTCAACTTCCTCATAATATTTATCTCTGTATTTATAAGAATCTTCTTCAAGTAAAACCTGAGCATCTGCTAAAACCTTAACTAAATCTTCTTTTCCAGCAAGTTGTGGTCTCAAATCTTCTATTTCGTGATTTTGGGAAGCAATTATTTTCTCTTGATCACGATTCTTACTCTCTAAAATTTGATAATCTTTTTCCAAATTAGTCATAGCTTTTTCCATAGATCTTATCTTATTAGTTAACACTTCAATTTTCTTTTCTTGAATTTTTACTTTATCAACAATACTTCTTCGTGTACTTATAATTTTCTCAAATTTCTCTTGATATCTACTTATAACATTTTTTTGTTCTCTATTTTGACGTATCAAATTAGTCATTGATAGTGCAACATCAGCCATAATAGTATCTTTTTTCTCTGAGCCCATATTTTTATAATCCTCTTCATCAAAAGAATCAGGAAAATTCTTTTCAATATTATCTACTTTAAAAACTGAATCTTTAAAAATATCTTCATTCATATCTAAATCCATTTCGTAATCCTTATCTTCTTTATCCATACTAAACTCTAATAATTGATCAATTTCTTTCTCCATTTCATCCCTATCATAATTAAAACCAGTTTCTTCTTCTTTGTTTTTACTACGTTTTTTTATACTATCTCTCTTTTTAGGAGGTTGTTCTTCAACATCTTCTAAAGCTTCATTACTTTCATTGTCTTCAATATTTGTCTCATCATCATCATCATTATTAGTAACTTCGTCAACTTTATTATCATTAAGTGACTCATCTTCAAAAATTTCTTCTTCTACTTCATCTTCTCCAAAATCTTCATTACTCTCTTCAAATATTTCTTCGGCATAATTCTCTTCATTATTCTCAAAAGTATTATCATTTGAAAAAATCTCATTACGCATCTCTTGCAAAGGAGCCTCTTCATTAAGACTTTCGTTATTTTCTATATTACCATTCAAATTATCATTATTAATATTTTTTAAAGTATCCTCTTCTAAAGTATTATCTGAGGCTCCTCCTAAATAAGATAAATCAACTTTTGGTATTTCAGTTTCAATAGGAGCAAATCCACTATTACTATTTTCTAAATCCGACCCTATACTAGGAATATATACATCATCTCTAATTGCACTTTGACCATTATCAGTTTGATTATCTCCACCAGTTTGTGAATTATTTTCATTTAAAGCATTTTCAACAACTGATTGAGCCACATTAAAATCACTTACATTTATATTTGAAGACTCAGTATTAGAAGCAGTTGGTGTTAATATTGTATATTCTGTAATAGGAGAATCAACAGTATTTTTACTAAAAAACAACTTTTCTCTTGTCATACCGATAAAACTAAAATATTCATTATTTATTAAATTATTTCCATTTATATCATAAACAGTTGCTTCAGAAAATTGATCATTAAATAAATAACGCCCATCAGGTCCCATCTTACTAGCTAAATTACCTTTAATTGTAGCAGGTGTCGATACTAATTGTGTAGCAAAAGCAGGATCTTTTTTCAACTCATTAGCAGCTATTACACTTTGTGTCACAGGTTTTGCTTTCTCAACTAAAATAACTGCATCATTTATTGGTCTAATAGTTTTATTATCAAAAGGTATTACTTCTCTACCATTTTCATCAACAACTCCGATATTACTAGCAGTAACCATTGGATCTATTGCCTCAACTAATAATTTACTTGCAATTCTATTACCGTTTTTAAATTTCTTTTCATCTGTTTCGTCTAAAAAATAATATTGTCTCCCATCATCAGTTACTCCATAAAAACAAACAATATCATTACGATCTTTATATTTTACAATACCTTTTTGTATCTTCATAATAACACCACCCAATTGTCCCTCTATTCTAATCTACTCAATAATATACCATATTTTTTTTTACAAAACAATAGCTTTTAAAAGTAAATTATAAAAAATTGCATTTTGAAATTTATTAAGTTAAAATAAAGATGGTGATTAATCATGAATAAACAAACAAAATTAATTTATACAAGAGCATTATTTTTTTTATTATTTTTTATTATTTTTGGATTAATTATAATTAATGAAAAAAAAGAAGTTTTAATTTATCCTAGAATAAAAAATAAAATAGAGATTTATTTAAAAGAAAATTATCATGAAAATTTTAATATCGAAAAAATAAAATATCAAAATTCCAAATTTACTGCTAAAGTAACATCTAAAAGTAATAAAAATCATTATTTTTATATAACTTATTCAAAAAGAAAAATAGAAGACACGTATAAAAATGATTATTTAAAAGGAAAGACTCTTCTAAAGAGTACTGAAAAAGAAATACAAAAATCAATAGAAGATTTAACAAAAACAAAATATAACATAGAAATAAATTCTTCCTTAACTGATTTTACTAAGTTAGTAAAAGATAAAATATTAAAAGAAGAAAATCTCATAAGCTTAAAAATTTATATTATAAAAAAAGAAATCATGATAAATAAATGGAATTCCGAAGAAATAACCAAATCAATTATTTCTATAATTAACAATTTATCTTCAAAAAAAATTAATCCAAAATCATATAAAATTATTATTACTAATAAAAATGATATCACTGAATCTATTGAAATATCTAATTTAACAGAAAGTTTTTTAAATAATCCCTACAAAGAAATAATAATAGATGATATAATAAAAGATAATAACTCAAAAATATTAATAGAAAATAAAATTTTATATAAATATTTAAATTAGGAGGATATATGAACGATTGTATATTTTGTAACATTATAAAAAATAAAATACCATCAAAGACTATATATGAGGATAATAAAATTAAGGTAATTATGAATATTAATCCGTTAACTAATGGGCATTTACTAATTATTCCAAAAGAACATTTTGAAAATATATTAGATATTAAACCTGAAATAATTAGTTATAGTTTTAAAATTATCAAAAATAATTTGTATCCCATATTACAAGAAAAATTAAATTGTAAAGGTTTAACAATTATAGAAAACAACGAATTAGGTCAAGAAATAAAACACTTTCACATCCATCTAATTCCTCGCTATGACAATGATTTATATAACGAAACTTCCAATAAGAAGATTATAGAAGATTTAGAAAATATATATTTTAAAATAACCAAGTAAAAATTATATCAATTAAATGAATAACAAGTAATATTATCGTTAATATTCTTGGTATTTTTTTTATATAAATATCTAATAAAGGTTTAAGTTCCCATACAAATAGTAAGGATAAAAAACTCCATAATAAACTCATTTCTAAAGAAATATAAGGTCCTATATTAAATTTTTTACTCTTATAAATCCAAAAAGTTTTATGAAAAACAGCTTCAATTAATAAACCACCTAACTCTTCAACAATAGTTATGGTCGTAAAAAGAATTAAAAAGGATATAATAAGCTTAGAAGGATTAGAAATTTTTTTAGATTTAAAAACCTTATTTGTAACAAAACTAGAAAGAGTTATTCCAAATCCATAAACAGGAATCCATGGTCCATATAAAATTCCATTATTCATACCTGGATTAAAAAAAGTTTTCATAGTCGTTTCTAAAATATAACCTAAAATACATCCTACAAAGTACATATTGAAATAATACATCAAAAATCACCATTATTATTATTAACCAAAAGAAAAAGAGGTATACCCTCTTAATAAAATAATGCTCCTCCAATTATAATAGCAAGTAGAATATATAAAATAATAATAATTAAATATCCATTTCCATGCCCTCTATTACTATTACAACAAGTAGTTACATTTTCTTTAGGACAAGACATTAATTACACCTCCTTAAATCCAAGCTCCAAGAATTATGATTAAAAGTATAAATAATACTAGTATTATCGCAGAAGATGATCCACAAGATGATCCGCAAGTTGATCCACAATTAGTCATGTTCATTCCTCCTTTTTATTTGCTTTCATCATATTCTATGGCAAAGTATAAAAATTGTGCTTATATCTATCATATTTATTGCACTAAATTTAATTTTTTGTTATTATTTAAATGTATGGAGGAAAAAAATGAAAAAGAAAAAATTAATATTTTGTTTAAGTTTAGTTTCTGTAATTTTATTAACTACTGGATGTGGTAAAGAAATCGAAGTAAAAAACGGTTCTAAAGTAGCAGTATCAATTAATGATGCAAAGTTTACCGCAACAGAATTCTATAATGAAATAAAAAAAGAAAATATTTCTAAATTAATTGATATGATAGATAAAGATTTCTTAAATAAGAAATACAAAAATAGTAAAGAAGAAAATGAAGCTATAAAAAAACAAATTGATCAAATCAAACAAAGTTACGGAACAGATGAAAATACTTATAAAAGTGTTTTACTTCAATACTTTGGAGTAGATAACGAAAAAGATTTAGAAGAAAAATTAAGATTAGAATATAAAAGAACAGAAGCAGTAAAAGATTATATCAAAAAAAATATTAGAGATAAAGAAATAGAAGAATATTATGAAGATAAAATTTATGGTGATATGAAAGCAAGCCATATCTTAATAACAGTAGATGTAAAAGAAAATGCAAGTGAAGAAGAAAAACAAAAAGCAGAAACAAAAGCTAAAGAAAAAGCAGAAAAAGTGATTAAAGAATTAAATAATGGTAAAAAATTTGCCGATTTAGCAAAAAAATATTCTGAAGATAAGGCAAACTCTTCAAATGGTGGAGACTTAGGATATTTCAAATATGATGACATGGTTGAAGAATTCTCTAAAGCAACTAAAGAATTAAAAATTAAAGAATTTACTAAAGAACCAGTAAAAACAGAATTCGGATATCATATCATTTTAAAAACTGGTGAAAAAGATAAACCTAAATTAAAAACAGTCAAAAAAGATATAAAAGAAAAATTACAAGAAGAAAAATTAAGTAATGATAGTGGTCTTTACTACGAAACATTATTAGAAATTAGAAAAGAAAACAAAATAAAATGGAATGATGATGTCTTAAAAAAAGCCTATAATGAATATATGGAAAACTTAATAACAAATGCCAGATCATCATCAAATATGCAATAAAAGAAGAGTTCATCATATTGAACTCTTTTTAAATATAGCTAAATTTTTATTATCATAAATCAAACTATAAGTATCATTATATTTTAAATAATAATATATTGGATAATCTTTATCAACTAAAAAATAATCAAAATTATATTTTTCTATTAACTTTACATAATCCTTTTTTAGAAGAGAAATATTTAAATAATCTTTATAATTATATTTACTATATAAATCAGCTCTACCATCTATAAAAACATTTATATCATTATAAATCAATTCTCCCCCATAATCATACATATTAAACAATCTTTTAGGATTATCTTTTTTTATAATATTTATCGTTTCATCATCTAAATATATTTTAAACTCTATATTACTAAAATTTCGCAAATTATAAAGAAAAAAACTAAGCATCGCAAAAGATATAATTATTATACAATTAAAAGTTCCTTTATCATTTTCCCTCTCTTCAATATAATTAAATATAATAAATGACATAATTATAAATAAATACATCCAAAACCTTATACTTTTAATTCCTAAATAAGCTCCAAAAATTAATAAAACCAAATCCAACCAATCTATTTTTTCCTTACTAAATAACAAAACTAAAATATTCAATAATAGAAAAAAATAAAAAATATAATGATACCATTCATTTAATGAAGTACTTCTCCACTCTGCAATATTTGTAAGCATCGTTTTATCTAACATATTATAATAAGGATATAAAAGCATCTTAAAACCATGAATATTTATACATATAGAAAAAATACATAAAATCATAACTACAAAATACTTAAAATATTGTTTTTTACTTAATCGATTTGCTTTAATTTTACCTCTTTCAAAATTAAAGCTTCCAGCTATTATAAAAATTAAACATAATAAATAAGATAAATTACTACTTCCACCATGAAAATTTGCCCAAAAAACAGTTAAAAATGGTAAAAAATAAATTTTTTTAGCTTCCTCATTCTTGTAACAGTCATATAATAAATAAATAGTAATGGCTAAAAATAAAAAACTAAATAAATGCGGCCTAGCTTGAATGTAGACAACAACTATCAAAAAAAACATTAAAAACCATATCAAAGTAAAAGGGATATTTTTTAAATAATTTTTTTTATTATAAAGTAAAAATATTAATAATAAAGAAAAGATAGAGATAAAACTATAAATAAAAACATGATATTTTCCAAATAAAATTTTAAGACCATAAAGTAAAATTTCAAATAACCATTCATGACTCATCCAGTATTTAGAACTTACAAACCAAGAAAAAACATCTTGCTTAAGAATACCATTTTTAAACATATATTCTCCAGCTTTTATATGCCAAAAATAATCTGAATCTAATTTAAACAAAACTATTAATGAAAGACTAAATAAAAATGATAAAACAATTAATATAAATAAAGTATTTTTATTCTTCTTCATAATATAAACCTTTCTGATATAACTTTTCTCTAATTTTATTCTTTAATTCATTACCACTATATTTTCTACTTAATCTTTTAAATAATTTTTCATATTCTTTTTTAGCTATTAAATTATCATTTTCAAAAGTATAAGTTAATATAATCTTATTTATTAAAAAAGTTTCATATCCTAATAACTTTAAATCGTTACAAATTTTTTGCTTTAAAATAACTCCCCCTCTTGATTTATTAGTTTTTAACCCTTTCTTTATAAGTTTATTTATCTTTTCAATCTGTATTTCTTCTTCATAAATTTCAATTTCTTCTTTTATAATATCAATGTCTATCTTCTTATCTGACAATTCTTTCTCTATTTTTAATGGTCCTTTATTTGTAGTAATTATTTGATTATTAATATAACTTTTAGCAAAACTTCTATCATTTAAATAACCCTGTTTAATCAATTTATTTATAGCCTTTTCTATTAAATCAATAGGATATTCTTTTTTTTTCAAAAAATCTTTTAAATCATAAGTACTTTTAAACCTTGCTTTTATATTATTAAGTGCCACATAATAAACATCGCATTCCAAATTATAATCATTTATTTCCTTTAATTCACTTTCTAAAATAGATTTTTTCAAAAGTAATTCAAACTTTAAAATAGTATCTTCATATAAGGATAAGGTTTTTCCATTATCAACTGTTACTTTATAAAGACCTCTTGCACCTTTTTTATAATTAATAATATTCAAGTCCTATCACCCTCTTAAGTATAACATATTTAAAATTATTCGCACACTTTAATTCCAAGTTTATTAACAAAAAAAGTACGCTTTTCAAAAATAAAACGTACCAAAGAAAATTAACTGTCTTTTCTTTTAACCTCAAGTAAGCCTTCTGAAAGCTCCTCAAGGGCCCTCCCAATATTCTTTTTACTTTTGTACTCAGAATTAGGCATTTGTAAATATCCCTCTCTTGCAATTTGTTTACTTCTTCTAGCCGCAATATGAACAAGTTCATATTTTGAATTAACTATATTAAGCAACTTATCTATAGATGGATAAATCATCATATCACACTCCCTATAATAAGAATAAACTTATTAATGTAAAACATCAAGTAAACTGACAAAATTAGACATTTTTATTTACAATTAAATTTACAAATACTATTTTACATAAATAAACAGTTTTTATATATACTTAATAAAAATTCAAAACAAAAAAAACCAGACCTAAGTCTGGTGTTAAAAGATATTATTATCTAAATTGACAACAAGAACCACATTGAACATTACTTACAGTATTTTCTTCACTACAAGTATATTGTGGTCTATAAGTATGTTTATAAACATGATGGTTAATAATTCTTGTATGAATTGGACAAACATGTCCTTGCCCTTTTTTGATAGATTATTCTTCAAAACATGCATTTAATAGTGTAATTATACTTATAAAATCATTATTGCTTGTTTTTTCAACAAATTTTAAATTTCTAGTTTCATAATATATACTTCTAACATGTTCACATAAAACTGAACCATTTACATTTTTAGAATCTTCAAGCGTATAATGAGTTGGGAACTCTTTGTTATTTGATGAAATAGGACATACAATAACCATTTTAGTATACTGATTAAAAATATTTGTGCTTACAACAACAGCTGGTCTTAATCCTGCTTGTTCATGTCCTTTTGTAGGATTAAAATCTAAAAAAACAATATCTCCTTGTTTTGGAATATATTTTTTTACCATATTTCTCTCCCAACTGGATCATCCCAAGAGAAATCTTTAGATAAATTATTGCCATGATAATTTTTAAATCTTTCTTCTAAAAAAATCTTTTTTTTCTTTGGAATGCTGATAATTATTTTATCTTCTTTCTGTTCAATATTTAATATATCGTTTGTCTTTAAATTAAGCGATTTTAAAATACTACTTGGAATTCTAATCCCATCAGAGTTTCCCCATTTTTGAAGTCTTGCTTCCATGATATCACGTATAATCTAATTATGTGATTTTTTCACATATATTAGAAACTCCTTTCTTT
>CANTCS010000021.1 GCA_947652375.1 uncultured Mollicutes bacterium
GTGTAGTGGACTTTCACCACCTAGATATATGCCATGCACGGCACACTTAAAAAAATCAATTCCATTTCTAGAATTGATATTTATCATTAAGCCCAAAACTATAAAAGTTCGAGCAGATTCTTCTCTGGTGCCCTAAGGGAAGACGTAATGTCATCAGTTTAAGAAACTACATAAAAAAATGTGTAGTTTTTATTATGGAAAAATGAGATAATAAAGATAAGAATAAAAGGAGTTAAATTAGTGGTAAAATTTAATAAAGAAGGAATTGAATTAATAAGGGATAAAATAGATTCGGAAGAATTAAAAACTATAGGTAGATTAAAAGAAACCAGTTTTACAAGAGAAAGAAAAATGGGATTTAAAAAACTAATGAAATATATTCTAAATAAGAAAGGACTAACTACAAGTATGGAAATTAATAATTTTTATAACGATATTAATGAAGAAGAAAATATATCCAATCAGTCGTTATTAGACCAAAGGTTAAAATTAAATCCAGAGGTCTTTAAAACATTAAATACAGATTATTTGAGATTATTTTATCAAGAACACAAAGAAGAAGTAAAATTATATAAGGGTTATTTATTAAAAGCAATAGATGGAAGTGATTTTGAAATTCCAAATACGAAGGAATCAAAAAAAGTATATGGAACAGTAGGAACAAAAGTAACAGATAAAGATAACACTATTACAAGAGCAACAGTATCAACCTGTTATGATGTATTAAATAAGTATATCATTGAAGGGTTTATATCATCATATCGAACAAGTGAAAATAAAAGTGCATTGAAACACTTAGAGCATGATCAAGAAATAACTTCAGATTATAAATCAATCTATATAATGGATAGAGGTTATATATCTATAGAGTTTATGCTTTCATGTATAAAAAATAATAGCAAATTCTTAATCCGATTAGATAGTAAAGCATACGAAAAAGAAAGAAGTAAAATAGAAACAAAAGATGAATACATCAATTTAGAATATACAAATAATAGATTAAAAAGAAGACATTATCAGAGTGAGGAGATAAGACTATATGCCAAAGAGATAAAATCATCAAAACTACGAATTATAACATATGAATTAAATACAGGATAAGTAGAACAGTTAATAACAAATTTAGAAATGGATGAATTTACATATGATGATATAGTAGAATTATATGGAAAAAGATGGGGAATTGAAACATTATACGACAGTTTAAAAAGGAAGTTAAAAACAGAAAAATTTACTAGTAGTTTCAAGACAATAATAGAGCAAGATTTTTTTTCTAGTGTACTCGTTTTTAATATGATTTCATCTATGATAAAAGAAGCAGAAGAAAAAATAGAGCAACAGAAATATAAGCATGAAATGACTATAAACGAAAATATGGCAATAGGATTATTTAAAAATGAAATGATTAAAATAATGTTAGAAGAAGATGAAAATAAAAGATTAAAGTTATACGACAATTTAATAAATAAAATGTCTAAATATAAAATACCAATAAGAAAAGATAGAAAGTATAAAGTACATTTTAGTCCTTATAATAAGAATAGTTACAATAAATTAAGTAGTATTTAATTTAATGAAAATATTTATTAGGCATCAAAATATTGATGAGTTTTAGCATGGAACAAATTTTAAATAAAACCTAATTACCATAATAAAAACTACACATTTTCTTATGTAGTTTCTTAAACTGATGACATTGGGGAAGACGTTCAACAACTTTTTAAGAATATACATTTCTTATTCCAAGTCTCTTGTATGTATAATATTTTTCTAACACATTTCCTACAACAGTAATATTAGTTTCTTGATATGTTTCTAAACAATCAGGATACTCTGAATCCATAAGTTCCAATTCTCCGTTTTTTTGTATTTGTAATATAAACTGATTTGCGGGATCTATAATATACCTATCATTTAATAAAATTACTTGATGATTGGCTTTATCAATTGCAGGATTTACCTTACGCCAAACCCCTGTATTATTATCTACATAAATATATAATAAAGATGGATTATAATTAAACATACATAATAAGTCATATAAAAATTCTGTGGCATGCCTACAACAGCAAATCCCACACATAACCTGAACACCTTGACTTATTTCTAAAGGTAATCCTAAGTAATCGTAATTATTATCAAAATTAATTATTTTATTCATACTAAAAAGACCATTATGTAACATCTTAAAAATTATTTGCAAATACGATATTGCATCTTTTGCATCATAGTGTTGCAAATAATCTTTAAGATTAAGTAAAATTATCTTATAAGCATTTTTGACTTTTTCTTTATCGCTTTCAATAAAATTTAACATATTAATCCCCCTAATAAATAATTATCACACGCTCATTGATATTGTCAATGTGCAAGTGTGTTTACTAAATTGTCAAAATTAATTTATTTACAAAAAAATTGTATCAAAATTTAAGGTATATTAAAACTCGAAACATAAAAGTTCGAGTATCAATTCAATCTGGTGCCGAAACCAGGACTTGAACCCGGAACCTACTGATTACAAGTCAGTTGCTCTACCAATTGAGCTATTTCGGCATAGTGGTGCTTCCATCCGGACTTGAACCGGAACTCTATTGCTAGAAGCAGATTTTGAGTCTGCCGCGTCTACCAATTCCGCCATGGAAGCAAGGTACAAATTGATTATACCATAGATTTAATCAAAATCAATAAAATTTTTTTCCATATTAACTTTCTTCTTCTGTATATTTTGAAGTATATAAATCAGTATTATTATCTTCATCTTTATCTGAAAATTCTTTTAATATATCTTCTATTTTAGGCAAATCTTCAATAGAAGATAAACAAAAGTAATCTAAAAATTCATGTGTAGTTTCATAAAGAATTGGTCTCCCTGGTAAATCACTTCTTCCACTTTCTTTAATAAAACCTTTAGCAACCAATTTTCTTATAATAGAAGTAGTACCAACTCCTCTAATCTCATCTATTTGAACTCTTGTAATTGGTTCGTTATAGGCAATTATTGCTAAAGTCTCAAGAGCTGCTTGACTTAAAAAGTTTGTTTCAGGATTTTCAATTAACTTCTGATAATAATTTTTATGTTCAAATTTTGTAGTCAATTTAAATTTATTACCTAAAAAATCAATTCTAAGACCTCTATTATCACTTTCATAATCTTTTTTTAAATCCATAAGCAATTGTTTAGCTTCATCTTCATCTGTTTCTAAAACTTTTACCAATTGTTCGATAGTTAATCCATCTTCTCCAACAACAAATAATAATCCCTCTAAAACTGCCTTATGCACCTTCTATCACCTCACAAACAATATCTTCAAAAGCTCTCTCCTGCTTAATAATTAGCTCTCTACTCTTAGCCATTTCTAATACTGCCAAAAATGTAGCAACTATATAATCTTTTGATACAACTGGAAATAACTCAAAAAATGAAATACGCTTTTTATTTTTTAAAATATTTTTAATATCACTTCTTCTAGAAGAAACACTGATTTCATTAACTGTAACCTTCGTCCTTAAAGGTCTACTTTCTAATTTTCTTTGATAATATTTCTTTAGTGCATTAACTAAATCATCTAAAGACACATCTGCTTGAATCTCATGTACATCATCAACATAATTTTTAATATTTTCTGGTGATTTAGTATATATATCTTTTCTTAATAATTCTTTCTCTTGTAAAACCTTAGTTATATCTTTATAAGCTTGATATTCAATTAATCTATTTACTAATTCTTCCCTAGGATCAAACTCTTCTTCATCTTCTATTAAAGTTTTTATATTAGGAAGTAACATTTTAGATTTTATCACTAATAATTCTGAAGCTAGTACTAAATATTCTGAAGAAATCTCCAAATTCATTTTACCTTGAGTATCCAAAAATTCCATATACTGCCTAGTAATCAATTCTATTTCTATATTCATTATATCCATCTTAGATTCCTTTATCAAATGCAATAATAAATCTAAAGGACCTTCAAAATCATTAATTTTAAAATCTAACTCCATAATTATCACTCCGAACTATCAAAATTATACCATACTTTTAAAATCTTAGTAAAATTATGTTATAATATATAGAATAAATTTATAAAAAATTTACTCGAAAGGAAAATCAAAATGAAGAAATTTAACGAACTAGATGAAGGATTTATCTGTGATAATTGTCAAAAAGAAGTAAAACCTTTAGGATATACATCAAGAGATCACTGTCCATATTGTTTATTTTCTAAACATGTTGACATAAATCCAGGAGACAGAAAAAATAATTGTAAAGGATTACTTGAACCCACTCAAATTGAAAAATTTAAAGATACTTTTAAAATAATTTACAAATGTCAAAAATGTAAACAAGAGCATAAAAACATAATAGCTAGAGATGATGATATGTCTAAAATTATTGCCATTTCCAATATTAACAAATAAAAGGAAAGCTTCTATATTGACAACTCAAAATCATCAATAATACTTTCCCTTATATATTTTATAGTATTTTTTACTTCATCATAAATTGTTTTCTTACTATTTTTCTCCTTATACCAATTAATTCTACTAAACTTATCCTTTTTATTATAACAATAACTATATTCTATATTTCTTGGCATATATTTAGATAATGTTAACATACATCTTCTAATATGATGTTGACTACTTACAATTAATAATCTTTTAATTTTTGGAAGTATTTTTGCTCGATGTAAAACAAGTAAAGAACATAAAACATTCTCTGTTGTATTTAAAGATTCATCATCAACCAAAATATCTTCTAGTCTTACTCCATTATTTATAGCATATTCCCTCATAACTAAAGCTTCTTTTTTATTACCTATTTCCTTAGCACCTCCAGAAACCAAAATCAAAGGTGCACGCCCTTCTTTATACAAATCAATAGCAATATCCATTCTATCTTTCCATTCTTTAAAAGAACCAAATACAAATATACAATCTCCTACTGCTAAATCATCAACAGGAACTGAAAACAAAATTTTATCCACTAACTTATCATTCAAATTAGCTTCATCTATTTGAGAAAGTTTCATAATATACCTCCCTATTTTTTCAAAATAATAAATGATAAATGTCTAAAACCATCTCTTATTGTCCTCAGATGATTTTTTCTTTTTTCATGACATCTTCTTAATTCAGTGGGAATTTCACATACCTTAAAATTCTTAAATTTAGCAATCATTTCAGTTGCAAACTCCATTCCAGTTGAAGTAAAATTAACTTTTTTTAATAACGAAGCTTTAAAACCTCTTAATCCACAATGAAAGTCTCCTAACTCAACTCCATATTTTAATCTTCCCACAAAAGATAGGAATTTAACACCAAAAAAATGTGACAACTTCATTGCTCTTTTTTCCATACCACCTAAATATCTATTCCCCATTACAAAGTCAAAACCATCATCCAATGTTTCTATCATTATTATAGAATCATGAAAATTATAAGTTGTATCCGCATCACCCATAATAATATATTCACCATTAGCTTTTCTAAAACCAAATCTTAAAGCATTCCCATAACCTTTATCCTTACAAATAAAAACATTAATACCCAAACTCTTTGCAATCCTAAAAGAATTGTCAGTACTTCCATTATCTACAACTATAATCTCTGCTTTTAAATTATTTTCTTCAATTACTTTTTTTATCTCATAAATAGTTTTTTCTAAAGTCAACTCTTCATTTAAACACGGTAAAACAAAACTAACTTTATATTTATACTTTTTCATACTTCGCACTCACATTCAAACTATTTTTTTTTACTTTATCATATATCTATTATAAATACAATAAATTATAATTTATTTCAGAAAAAATTAG
Organism: uncultured Mollicutes bacterium; assembly: GCA_947652375.1. Lineage (GTDB taxonomy): Bacteria > Bacillota_I > Bacilli_A > RF39 > UBA660 > UBA3789. The sequence goes on from CANTCS010000021.1 coordinate 5,817, forward strand.
CTATAATAAAAATTAGGAATAAATTCTCCTAATTTTTCGGTTTAAAAAATAATGTGAATACGAATGAAAATATAATTGCTGCTGTAATACCTGCAGCTGTCAAATCAAACATTCCCATTAATATTCCCATAAAACCTAAACTCTCTGCTCGAGCAAGAGCACCATGTATTAAAGAATGTCCAAAACTAGTAATAGGAAGTTGCGCTCCTCCACCAACTATTTTAATTATCATATCATAAATACCAAAACTATCTAAAAATGCACCAATTACAACTAAAATACTTGTAATATGTCCTGGAGTTAATTTACTATTATCTAAAACTATTTGTGAAATCATACATACAAATCCGCAAAAGATAAATGAATTAAAAAGTAACATTATACCACCTCCAAACTTACTGCATGACAGATAGAATTTATATTTTCTTTTTGATAAACAAGTAGCGGAGAAAATAAAGCTCCAGTTGCTAAAAATAAAACTTTTTTAGCTTTCTTTTCTTTCATTAGATGATAAATATAAGAATAAACCACTAAAGCACTACATACAGGACCACTTCCACCTGCTTTTATTTCTTTTTGCTTTTCTAAATCATAAAGCATTACTCCACAATCATTATAATTATCACCTAAATCAATTTCATAAGTATTAAGTAAATAATCTTTAACTATTTCTTTACCATATTTACCTAAATCCCCAGTTACAATTAAATCATAGTATTTAGGATCTCTTCCCGTTTCTTCAAAATGTTTTACTAAAGTATCAATTGCACTAGGTGCCATAACTCTTCCCATATCATTAGGATCATTTTGTTCATAGTCAATAATTCTTCCTAAAGTTGCTGACTCTACTCTTACTTCACTTTTCTCATTTGTAAGCATACAACAAGCCGCCCCAGTAGATGTAAATGTCGCACTACTAGGCTTAGGTGCTCCATACTCAGTTGGATATCTAAACTGCTTTTCACTACTCATATTGTGCGAAGATACTAAACATGCACAATTAGAAATAAAATTTCCTTCAATAAAATTTGCACCAATTATTAATCCTAAAACACTACTACTACACGCACCATAAACACCAATAAAACTATTTCCTACTCCACTAGCTCCATAAGTAGATGCTGTTATTTGGTTCAATAAATCTCCACCAATAACTAAATCAATACTACTTTTATTAATACCACTTTTTTTCATTATCATAACTAATGCATCTTTAACTAACTTTATCTCTGCTTTTTCCCAAGACTTCTCTCCAAAATATAAATCATCGTAAGTCTTATCAAAATAACGTCTTAATGGTCCTTCTTTTTCATAAGGTCCCGAAATAGTTGCCGTTTCATTTATATAAACATTTTTATATTTAAAAGTCATCCTATCCCTCCTATAATGTATCTCACCATTCCAAAAAACCATGCTGAGACAATACCATATATAATTACTGAACCAGCAAGCTTAAACATATTAGAACCTATTCCATAAATCGGTCCTTCTTTTTTATAATCAAGTGCACTACTTGTCATAGAATGAGCAAAACCTGTTATAGGAATCAATAAACCACATCTAAATTTTGTAACTAATTTATCAAAGAAACCTAAAGACGTAAATAAACTTGCTAAAAAGATAAATGTTACAATCATAATTGTCGCCGCATCACTTCTTGCTAAATGAAATTGCATACATAAAATTTCAATGAATCCCTCTCCCAGTAATCCAATTACTCCTCCAGAGAAAAAAGCTACAAAAGCATTTTTTATTCTATTCTCAGGTGCCTTGTGAACATCAGCTATTTTATCATATTTAATATTTTTCATTTCTTTATCACCAATACTAGTTTAACCATTGTAATATTAAATATACATAAAATTTAATTAAAGACGTTCTCTAAGTTTTTTTAATATTTTAGCTTCACATCTAGAAACTTGAACTTGACTAATACCTAATAAACTTGAAGTCTCACTTTGAGTTAATTCTTCATAATACCTTGCCAAAATAAGATTTCTCTCTTCACTTGGTAATTTCATAATCTCATTTCTTAAGTCAAGTAACTCTGGAGTAGTATTATCATAAGTTTTTACTTCGTTGCAAACATTTTCAATTGACTCTACTTCATTAGTTGCTTGCATCGCCATATCAATCAATTCTTCTTCTACTTCTAAATAAACAGCTATTTCTGATTTTGTGGCTTCCCTACCTAATCTTTGAGAAATTAATTCACTTGTTTTTATAATACTCTTCTTCAAATCAATTAAATTTTTACTCACTTTTAAACTACTACTTTCACGAATGTATTTATTAACTTCCCCTAATATATAGTAATAAGCATAAGTAGAAAATTTAGTTCCTTGTTTTTCGTCGAAATGCTTATAAGCATCTATTAAACCCAACATCCCCACTTGAAATAAATCATCTTTATCAAAACGTCTAGTATACTTATTTATTATACTATATATTAACCCTTCATAGTCTAAGAGCTTATCCATTTTTCCTCCTTTCTAAATAAATATAAAACTAAAAATTAATTCTTTCTAGCTTTTCGACAAACTATGTCAATCTTTTTAAACAAAAAAATAGTTATCTAAAACTATTTTTTATAAATTTATTAAATTATCAATTTCTTTTGCACTTAATCCAGTCGCTTGAATAATATTTTCTTTATCCATTCCTAAACTAAAAAGTGCTTTCGCAATATTTTCTGATGCCTCTTTTATTCCCTCTTTTTTACCTTCTTCTAACCCTTGCCTTTTCCAAGAACTCCTTAAAGAATTTTCTATTTTTCTATTATCTTCTTCAGCACTCATGTATTCTCTAAATTCTGGATTTTGATTTACTCTTTCTAACTCTTCCATATATTTTTTTACCACCTTATCATCTTTTGATAGATTTTCTAATTCATAAGGCTTTAAATCTAGCATTATGATATGTTTATATTTATCTATCTCATTTTCATTTTTACTATACCATATTTTTAAATAGTTCTCCATGTAAAATTCATAAATCATCAAATTATTTACAAATAAAATATTATCATCATCTCTTAATTTATAAACACTTAAAAGCTTATTACTTTTCTTATTATAACTAAAATTAATTTGAATAATTTTTTTATCTTCGCTATATTCTTCTCACTTTAAAATATAATGGGAATAAGTATCACAAAGATAAGCAGTATTTCTAGGATTAATATACTCCTCATTTTTAGTATTTACCTCAACCTGAATATATCCTTTATCTGTTTTTAAATTAAGATCAAAATGTTTTCTTTTTATATGAATACTTCCAACATTTCTTTCTAAATTTAAATATTCTAACTCTTTAATCTTTAAATCAAGAACTTCTTCTAATAAACAAATTAATAAATCTTTATTGTCCTTATTCATAAATACTTCTTTAAATGCTCTATCTGATTTGCATGTATAAAATTTTTCTTCCAATATAAATCTCCTTACTATCTTATTTATTTTATTATTCTCTAAAAAATAGTAAGTGTCCAAAAAAAATAGTCCAAAAAGACTATTTTCTATTTATCAGTTGAACCAAATCCACCTTTTCTCTTACCTGTAGCACAATCATTATCAACAGTAAGATATTTCATAAATATTACCTGTCCTATTACATCACCTTTTTTAATAGAAAGTTCATTCTCTCCAAAGTTGAAATATTGAAACATAAAATGACCATCATTACTTTCATTTTCATAATAATCAGCATCTATTATTCCAATACTATTCGCCATAATAAATCCTTTTTTGGGACCACTACTACGATTAGCTAGCATATACCATTCATCATCTTGACAATATGCTTTTAATCCAGTTGGAATTAATGTTGGTTTTATTCCTGGCTTATATACTGGAATTACTATATCTTCTGCTGCTTCAATATCATAAGCAGCAGCATTTTTTGTCTTTCTAACAGGAAGATTAATTCCTTTATCTTCCCATCCCTTAGCTATTTCAAAACCTCTTAACCTATTCATTTTAACCTCCATAATTTTTTATTTTTAATGAGCATAAACATTTTCTTCTGCAAATACTTTAGTATTTTCATTAGAATATAAAATTATTTCTCCTGCTCTTATAGTTTTTTGAATATCAATAACTCTTTGATTTTCAGAACCACACCATTTTAATTTAGGATTTTTAAATTCTTCCATAAATTGACCATCAACTAAAACATCTAAATAATTAAATATTTCTTTATCAATTATATTATCCATCAAAAATCCACTCCATGACCAAATAGTTTTATTTGGAAATCTTTCTTTAAAAGCCTTTGAAAGTTTAATAGTGCCTCTTATATTGAAAGGATGCATTGGCTCTCCTCCAAGAATAGATAAACCTTTTATATAATCTTTATTACATAAATTTAAAACTTCTTCTATTACTTCATCTGTAAATTCTAATCCTCCATTAAAATCATGAGTATCTGGATTAAAACAATTTTTACAATTAAAACTACATCCTTGCAAAAAGATAGAAACCCTGACTCCAGGACCATTTGCAATATCCATCTTTCTTATTTTATTATATCTCATATTAAACTACGCATCCTTATTATCTACATGAACAACACGTTCTTTTATTTCTTGAGTTCTACCTTTATTCCAAAAATTAGTACCAATATATCCACAAGTACGTCTTGCAACATTTAATTTATCATGATTTCTATTACCACAATTTGGACAATACCATTCAAGTTTATCATCAATTAAGATTTCTCCCGAATATCCACATTCATGACAATAATCACTTTTAGTATTTAATTCAGCATACATTATATTATTATATATAAATGTTATAACTTCCATAACTGCATCTAAATTATTAGTAAGATTAGCTGTTTCAACATAACTAATAGCTCCACCAGGAGATAATTTTTGAAATTCACTTTCTAAACTTAATTTAGTAAAAGCATCAATCTCTTCAAATACAGGAACATGATAACTATTAGTAATATAATCCCTATCAGTAACTCCTTTTATTACACCAAATCTATCCTTTAAACATTTAGCAAACTTATAAGTAGTTGATTCTATTGGTGTACCATATACACTATAATCAATATTTTCGTCATTCTTCCACTCATTACACTTATCCACTAAATGTTGCATAACTAAAAGAGCAAATTCTTTACCTTTTCCATTATCAGTATGAGAATGTCCTGTCATATATTTTACACATTCATAAAGACCTGCATAACCAAGAGATATAGTTGAATAACCTCCATGTAATAAATCATGAATAGATTCACCCTTCTTTAAACGAGCAAGAGCTCCATGTTGCCAAAGAATAGGAGCAACATCACTAGTAACTTTAGAAAGTCTTTTATGACGTATTTGTAATGCTCTATGACATAACTCTAATCTTTCATCCATTATTTTCCAGAAATCTTCCTCATTTTTATCACTTGATAAAGCAACATCAACTAAATTTATTGTAACAACACCTTGATTAAATCTACCATAATATTTTGGTTTTCCAGCTTCATCTACATATGGAGTTAAGAATGAACGACAACCCATACAAGGATAACATTGTCCATTTCCATTTTTATCAATTTTATTTTCTTTCATTACTTTTTCAGATATATAATCTGGAACCATTCTCTTAGCAGTACATTCAGCAGCTAACTTAGTTAAATAATAATATTTACTATCAGGATTGATATTATCTTCTTCAAGAACATACAAAAGTTTAGGAAAAGCTGGAGTAACATAAACTCCATTTTCATTTTTCATACCTTCCATTCTTTGTTTTAAAACTTCTTCAATAATCATAGCAAGTTCTTCTTTATATTCTTCTGTTTCTCCTAAATATAAACAAACACTTAAGAAAGGAGCTTGACCATTTGTAGTAGTCATAGAATTAATTTGATATTGAAATGTTTGAACACCATCAGTAATTTCTTTAGCTAAATCCTCTTTTACAAATTTTTCACATTGAGCTTTAGTTAATTTTCTCTTCTTATATTTATTTTCATAAAACTCACGAGATGATCTAACAAAAGGAGCTAAATGCGTAAGTGTTATAGTACATCCTCCATATTGACTAGAATTTACTGCTGTAATTAGCTGAGTTGCAATTGTCATTGCAGTCAAAAATCTATGAGGCTTCTCTATCATTACACCATTAATATTTGTTCCATTTTGTAACATATCATCAAGATCAATTAAATCACAATTATGTAAAGCATTTTGTGCAAAATAATCTGCATCATGGAAATGAATAATTCCATCATCATGTGCTTGAACTATATCTTCTGGTAATAAAAAACGTCTTGTAATATCTGTACTAGTAATTCCAGCAAGATAATCTCTTTGTGTAGTAACAACTTTAGCATCTTTATTAGAATTTTCTGTATTCCAATATTCACTTTCACCATCAATTAATTCTTTAATAGATTGATCAGTAGTATTACTACGACGAACTAATTCTCTAGTATAACGATATGTAATATAATGTTTAGCAAGTTCATACTTACCAATTGACATTAATTTCATTTCAATAATATCTTGAATATCTTCAACAAGAATTCTTTTCTTACCAAGTCTTTCAATATACTTAATTATATTTTTGATTTGTATACTAGAAGCTCTATCCTCTTCTTCTACTTCTAAATTAGCTTTTTCAATTGCCTCTTCTATTTTAGCTGGACAATAATCTACCATATGTCCGTCGCGTTTAATAATTTTCATTTCTGCTACCTCACTTTATTTCTCTTAATCACAAAACCATTATATAATTATTTTTCTCTTTTTATATGTTGCAAATGCAACATTTTACATATTTTTATTAGATAATTTTTTAAGTACATTTTTTAAATAATAAAATCAACAAAAACAAAAAAAGTTAATCTGTCAAATATCAAATGTCAAGCTTGTCAATCGAACAAAAATAAGTTGCATTTGCAACAAAAAAGAAATGATGATAAACTTAAACAAGAGGTGATATAATGACAAATCTTTTTAATAATATTTCTGAAAAAAATATTGATAAACTTCTACATATTTTAAAAGCCAATACCATTCACTACAGTAAAAATGTAGATATACTATCAAACAATGATATGGATGACTTTTTTGCAATTATTGAAAGTGGTAGTCTCCAATTAGTATATAATGATTACGAAGGAAATAAAACTATTTTAGAAGAATTCCAAGAAGGTAATGTATTCGGGTCATTAATATCACAAATACATTCGAATGAAATTACTTGTATAACTAAAGAAAAAACAAAAATTACTTATATAGAATTTAACCAGATAACAAATAATGAAATAATAAGAACCGATTCATATATATTATTTATTAAAAATCTAATTAAAATTCTTAGTGAACAAGTAACAGCAAAAAATAATCGAATAGAACTTTTAACAAAAAAAACTACTAGAGATAAAATATTAGAATACTTAAAATTAGAATCACAAAAAAAAGGAAGTAAAACATTTACTCTTCCAATAACGTTTACAGAATTAGCAAACTATTTATCTGTAGATAGAAGTGCAATGACAAGAGAAATAAAATACTTAAAAAATGAAGGTTTCATTGAAACTCATGGTCGAAAAATTTCAATCTTATATTAAAAAGACTTATTAGAAAATCTAAAAAGTCTTTTTATTTTCATCAACTTCTTTACCTAAATCAACTTCAAAAATATTATACCATTTGTCATCTTCTAATTTAACTCCACCATAATTTTTAATAGTTTTAATAGAAGCATAATTATCTTTTTTAGTAGTAATTATTGGTTTAGTTAATCCTTTATTAATTAATGGCTTTCGTAAGATATTTAAAGTTTCTAGCATATAACCATTTCCCCTATATTCTCTTTTTAATTCATAACCAATATTTCCAAGAAAATTATCTCGCATATTATCATATGTAACTCTAATTGTACCAATAAATATGTTTCTACCAGCTAAAAATATTTTAAAAATTTCACATTCTTTACCTATTAAATTAGCATCTCTATCTAAATATAAATCAAGATTTTCACTAGAATAAGTAGGCCCTTCTAAAAATAAGATTTTTTGTTTTAATTTAGATACTTCATTCCATAATAAACGTATTTCGCTATAATCAATATTTTTAGAATCTTTAAAATATAAAGCTTCCATTGAATTTATTTTTTCTTCTAATACTTTTATTTTATCTTGAATTTCTATTACAGTTCTATTATTTTCCATATACTTATCTAGGTAGTAAACTTAAGCTTACTTTTCCTTTTTCTATAGAAATATCTTCAACATAACAATCAACAATATCACCAACACTAAATAAGTCTGATGGATGTTTTAGAAATTTATCAGAAAGCTTAGATATATGTGCTAGTCCATCATCATGTAATCCAATATCTATAAATAAACCAAAATCAACTACATTACGAACTGTTCCTTGTAATTTATCTCCAATATGTAAATCTTTAATATCTAAAATATCACTTTTCAATATAGGTTGAGGCATTTCATCTCTTGGATCTAAATTAGGTTTCTTCAAAGAAGCAATTACATCTTCTAATGTATAAATATCAGTATCAAATTTAGTAACAAATTCTTCTAATTTTAAATTATTTAACTTTTCAATAAGCTTTTCACTACCAATACTTTCTATATTTTCTCCCAATTCACTCAAAACATTAAGAGCAATATTATAACTTTCTGGATGAATTGCTGTTGCATCAAGTAAATTATCTCCATCAGTTACTCTTAAAAATCCAACTGCTTGTTCATAAGCTTTTTCACTTAGTAACTTTTTCTTTTTTATCTCATCACGAGACATTATTTTACCAACTTTTTCACGATAATCTATTAATTTTTTAATTGCAGCTTTTGTAATACCAGAAACATAACCTAAAAGTGATGCAGATGCTGTATTTATATTTACTCCAACACTATTAACACATTTTTCAACTACAAAGTCTAAAGAATTAGATAGTTTCTTCCCGCTAACATCGTGTTGATATAAGCCAACTCCTATTCCTTCTGGAGGAATTTTAACAAGCTCAGCAAGAGGATCTTGTAAACGTCTACCAATACTTACAGCACTTCTCTTCTCAACTGCTAAATCTGGAAATTCTTCTATTGCTTGTTTTGATGCTGAGTAAATAGAAGCTCCTGCCTCACTAACAATTACATACTTACAATCTAGAGAATTCTCACGTATCATATCAGCACAAAACCTTTCTGATTCACGAGATGCTGTTCCATTACCAATTGCAATAATATCAACACTATATTTTTTAATTAACCCAACAACTACTTCTTTACTAAGTTTAATTCTCTTTTCTTCATCACCCTTTAAAAATGGCTTAATAACTGTACTATCTAAATATTTACCATTCTTATCAACTATCGCTAATTTACAACCATTTACATATCCAGGATCAAAAGCAAGGACAACTTTTTCTTTCATAGGTGGAGTTAACAATAAGGCTTCTAAATTTTTACCAAAATTATCAATTGCTGCAACCTCACCCTTTTCAGTTAAATCACTTCTAATCTCTCTCTCAATAGATGGTGAAATAAGTCTCTTATATGAATCAGCTATCGCACTTTTAACATAACTAGTAACAAAACTTTTCTCATTTTTAATTAATTTTTTTTCTAAATAAGCAAGAATTTCATCTTTATTAATATCAATATTAACAGATAATATTTTTTCTTTCTCTCCACGATTTAAAGCAAGTATTCTATGTGGTTTAATCCATTTAATTACTTCACTATAATCATAATACATTTCATATATTGCATTAGAGTCATCTGCATCTTTTTTCTTTTTAGATACAATAACTCCATTTTTATAAAAATAACTTCTAATCCATTTTCTATATGAAGCATTATCACTTATCCATTCAGCTATGATATAACATGCACCATTAACAGCATCTTCCATGCTTTTAACTTTATCATTAATAAATTTAGACGTTAAATTCAAAATACTTCCAGTAGTTGGAAATGTCATCATCATTTTGGCAAGAGGTTCAAGTCCTAAAGCAATAGCTTCTGTTGCCTTAGTTTTCTTCTTTTCTTTATATGGTCTATATAAATCTTCAACTTCTACTAACTTATTACACCCAAGAATTTGCCCACGAAGTTCTTCAGTAAGCATTCCTTTTTCATCAATCAATCTAATTACATCTTCTTTTCTATTAAATAAGTTAACTTGATATTCATAAACCTCATCAATACTTCTAATAGTTTCTTCATCTAAAGCACCAGTAGCTTCTTTTCTATATCTTGCAATAAAAGGAATAGTATTATCTTCACTTAATAAAGTAAGTACAGTATTAACTTGTTTTTCAGTTATATTTAAATTACTCGCTATTTCTTTTATTATATTATCATTCATTTTAACACCTCATTTTAATAATATCAAAAAAAAAAGATGATTAAAAGCTTTTTAAAAATTAATTATAAATAAGACTAATAATTTCATCCTTTTTCATACCCATAATTCTAGCTATAATTTCTAAATCCATTTGCAAACTTAACATATTTTTAATAATCTTTCTTTTTTCTTGATTAAAATTTCTGTCCAAAATTATTAGCTTATCATCAACTTTTTCTTCCACTTCTTCTAAAAAAATATCTTCAACTATACAAATAACATCATCTAATTGACTTTGTTGTATATAATCATATTTATTTCTATTAGACAAAATAATATGAATATTAATATTTTTACAAACATCAGATTCACTTATCAATTTATGAAAATTAACCTCACTACTAAAAAAATTTTTTAAATTATTATTGTTTAAACAAAACAAAATATCACCTCCAAGAACAATATATACAATTAATTAAAATTTTTCAAATTACAATTTTTTTATTTTCCACAACAAACAAAAATAAAATAACTTTTTTCATAAAAGCAAAAATAAACTTTATTTAAAAAATTTTATTAAAATTTCTAAATTGATACAAATTACAAATTTTAACAAAAAAAATAGAGATAAATATTTATCTCTATTTAACAAGTTTAGCATGAATAACTAACTTTTCTCTACTATTATAACAAGTTGATAAAGTAATAATTTTATCCAAAGCATTTACATCAACTGAAAAATCATATGAACTTCTATTTTTAATTTTATTAATAAAATTAAGAAATTCATCATCTGTAGAAAAAGTAGTCGTTAAATAATCATTAGTTGTTTTAATATGGTAAAAACTAAAAACTTCAAAAGTATAATTTCTAGTAGGAGTATATATATAAATATTATGATTATTACTTTTAAAATAGTTATCGTTATAAATATATTTTAAACTACCAAACATACTCCCATCAATTCTTCCATGAGCATAGATAATATTATTACTTTTTAAGCTATTCAAATTATTTCTATAATCCAAAAAAATCCATCCTGCATCATTATAACTATTATCAAAAGAATGAGTTAAATAATGATAATTATCTTTATGTCTAACTATTGGATAATTTATATTATTTTCTTTTATTTCAATCCATCCAACAGTTTCATTATTAATCTGAAATAATTTAGCAAAATCTATTTTTTCCTCTTCTAAAGTAATATCCGCTTTTTCATGATAAACTTCTTCTTTAATATTAACAATTAATTCATTTGTATTTTTATTATCTTCCAACCATAATAAAATATTATATAAAGAGTATAACATACTTCCAAATAAAGCCAATAAAGTTATACCTAATATTATTTTTTTCATAAATTATATCTCCATAAACTAAAGATTTAAGAACAAATTCTTAAATCCTCACAATTATTTATCTAAAAAATCATCATCATAATCATCTAAAACTTCTACACTTTTATCTTCATCTGCACCATTATAATAAATTCTATTTCTTCGAGTAGCATTTTCATTTAAATTTTTATCTTGAGATATATTATGAGAACTTCTACGCATTCTTTCTCTTTCTAGATCTCTTTCTTGAGAAACCTCATCATAATTTCTACTTCTGCGCATTTTCTCTCTTTCTAGATCTTTTTCTTGAGAAACTTCATCATAATATCTACTTCTGCGCATTTTCTCTCTTTCTAGATCTCTTTCTTGAGAAACTTCATCATAATTTCTACTTCTGCGCATTTTCTCTCTTTCTAGATCTCTTTCTTGAGAAACCACATCATAATTTCTACTTCTGCGTATAATTTCTCTCTCCAACTCTTTTTCTTGAGACATTTTATCATCAAGATTTCTACTTCTACGCATTCTTTCTCTTTCTAAATTTTCTTCTCGATAGTTACTACTCTTGTGAATATTATCTCTATTTATAATTCCATCATGTCTTTCATTTTTTAAAATCTCTTTATTTTTTTCCAATATCTCATTATCATCTAAATCCAAATCTTTACTTTCTTTTTTTAACTCTGAAACTTCACTAGAAATTTCATCTATATGTTTTCTCTTACTAAGTTTTAAAATTTTAACAATCGTGAATACAACAATTATAAAAGCAACAATTAATCCACCAAAGAAAATAATATCTGGAGTAGTAATTTTTTTACTAGCTTTAATGTTATTTAAAATATTTTCATTATATTTAACCCGTTTTCCCCTAACAAGCAATCTATGCGTATTTATTGCATATGGAGTACAAGTAACTAAAGTTACATAGTCCTCATTTTCAAAAATTGTTAAATCTTTTGTTTCAGAAGGTTTAATAATTTTTATTTGATCTACTTCGTATGCTAATTTTTCATCTAACACATAAATATAAAACATATCTTTTTTTTCTAATTGATCTAAATCTGTAAAAACTTTAGATGATGGTAATCCTCTATGTCCTGATAATATTGCATGTGTACTTTTACCACCAATTGGTAAAGAACTTCCTTCAAAATGTCCTACACCTTTTTGTAATGATTTAGAACTTGTACTATGGTATATTGGAATTTCAACATCTATTTTTGGAATTTTTATATATCCTATTATTCCATTGTTACTCAAATTTAACAAACTTAAATATTCATCACTTACTCCACTATCTTGTATAAAAGAATCAGCAATATTTGAAACAGCTATTTTATTATTATATTTTCTTGCTTGCTCTAATAAATCTTCATTAATTTTACTAGGATTTTTAGAAACAGAAGCTGAATAATTATTAATTCTTTCTAATGATTTTTTATAATTTAATTTACTAGATACAATAGGATAGACCATAACTAAAAGACCTATTACTACAATAAATAAGAATGCTAGTATAGATCTTTTAGAAACATTTCTATTTTTATTTTTCATTAACTACTTTCTTTTTTTGAATTTTAATAGTTATGTATGTTCCAATACCTATAATTACTATACCAATTAAAGAATAAATTAATAATCCTAATCCACCAGTATAAGGTAAAATTCCTACTACTGCATTTGATATTTCAGTTCTATAATACCCTGCAGTTTCTCCATCAATTGAACCTGATACTTTTACTTTAACAGGAACTTTATCTTTTAATAATTGATATCCTGCTGGAGCTTTAGTAGCTTTTAAATAGTATGTACCTTCAGTTAATCCTTTCAAACGACCAATACCTTGCGAATCAGTATTTATAGAACCAACTTTTGTAGTTAAAGCTTCATCTGAATAAACATCAAATTGTGCATTCTCTAATACTAAATTTTTATCAGCTCCACCATAACTTAATAATTCTATACCATATACTTGAGTAATTACTTCAATTGGTGTAGAAGTAATATTATCAGTAGTATAAGGCGAATTAGAATATGTCAAAGTAGCACTATTTTTATTTCCAGCATCACCTATAACAGCATTTTCATTCATTTTTGCTTTATAAGAAACTGTTAATAAAGTACTTTTTATATTATTTACATCACAATTAATAGTTAACTTTTGATTAGCAAAAGTAACAGTTGCAACTGTTTTTGATTCACTATTTGTTACATTTCCATTTTCATCTATATTTAATGCTGTATTACCATCTTTAATAACTAAGCTTGATACTCCACTAAAAGTAATTCCTTGACTTAAAGTATCTTCGATTGTATATGTTCTATTTACTGCATTAGTTGGATATTGTGGAACTGTTCCTACTAAATTATAAGTAAATTCAGTAGAAATTAAATTTTTATTTGCAATACCTGATACTGTTTTAGTAAGACCAGCATCACTAACTTTAGCAACTATACTTTCATTATTCAAAACCCATTCAGAATTATTTGCTGAAAATTCTATATTTCCAACCATAACAGCATAAACCTTATTTGTACTAACTGGTAAAACAAAATAAGCTCCCGCTTCTAATGAAGCACTAACACTATTTCCATTAATAGTCATATCTGTTCCTACAACAGAGTTTGTTTTAATATAAGCAACATATCCACTTATCATCTTATCTAATGATGAAGTTGTCTTAGTTGAACCACTTGTCTTATCTCCAGAAGTTAATTGAAAATATTGATCAACAGTATAATTTTTATAAGTATCTATACTCATTAAATAATTCTTAAAACTATCTGTAAATTCATAAGTAATCTCATTAGAAGCACTATTATAAAATGCATTTAAAAGCTTATAAGCTTTAAAACTATCTCCTGTTTGAATTCCAGTAATAGTTAATGTTGCTCTATTAGTAATTAACTCACTAGCAGCATCTACTGTTCCCTTTCTATTACTATCAGTTGTTATAGTAACTGCATTAACTTTAACAACAAAGAACAAAGCTATTAAAGCTAAAACAGAACCAATAATTTTATTTATTTTTTTCATTTTCTTTTCTTCCTTTCTTTTTTTGATTTAAATAAATAATTAATATAATTAATATTAAAGACCCTATAAATAACGATAAATATATATATATTGCATCAAATGTATTAGGAATTTTAATATCACTACCATTATTTGAACCATCCGAATTTGGTTTATTAGGATCATCCGGATCTATAGGTTTATCTGGATTATTCGGATTATCTGGATCAGTTGGATTATTATCGTCTAGATTTTTCACCTCCACTTTCATATTTATCTCTATATCATAAATATGATTAGCATCCTCCTTTGTAATAGTAGGAATTGTTAATATTGAAGGTAAAGAGATATATTTAAATTTATCCTTTATGATATCTTCTGTTTTTACAAGATATAATCCCTTTTCCAAACATTTATCAAAAATAAATTGATTATTATCATTAGTTTTAACACTATGTGAACTATTAATACTATTATCTTCAATATATTTTTTTAAAGTTAAAGAATATTCTTCTAACTCTCCATATGTTAAAGAATTAACATCTAAAGTAAAATCTTTAAATTCATTTTTAAATGAAAACTTATTTGCCTTTTCATCATAATCAGCTATTAAGTATAAAGAAACTTCTTCATCATTAAACTTTTCTTTATCATAAATAAAACTTCCAGTAATTTTTCCACAAGTATCAGCAGCATATACCTGTGGAATATATATTATATTTAAGAGAAGAATAGTCATAAATAATTTACAAAATCGTTTCACCTTTTTTTCACCTTACCTTTCTTTTTAATATGTAAAATAAACATAAATGAACCTATTGCTATAATAGCAATACCAGCTAATATCCATATTACATTTCCAAGTCCTCCAGTATCAGGTAAAATATTTATTTGTTCATTAATAATTCTAACTATTCCAATACCATTATTATTTTCTATTTGATAATTTTCTATTGTTATTTCTCCTGTAGAATCGATTACAACTTCCAAAGGATCCTTTAGTAACTTATATCCTGTAGGAGCTTTTGTCTCTTTTAAATAATATGTTGTATCAGGATATAATCCTTCAAACTCTAATCCCTTAGAAATAACAGATGTTAAAGACATGTCTCCATAAAGAGTAAATTCAGCTCCTGATAAAGGATTTCGTCTCTCATCTAATTTTTCAATTTTCAATTTAATGTTACTAATACTAAATTTTTCTGTAGATTTATAATCTTTTGTAGTATCTAAATTATTATTCCCATCAGCCAAAGCACCAGTTAAAACTACTTCATTAGTATATTCTTTTAAAACATCATCTTTAGCAATATACTTTGCTTGAACTACCACACTGCTATTAGCACCTATAGAAGGAATTTTGATATGCTGATTATTCAGTAATTGATAATTATTTCCTTCAAGAAAAACACAATCTGCTAAATTCTCTTGTAACATTACATCTTTAATTTCAAAACTTGCATTATTCCTTACCGTAATTTTAAATAAAATCTCTTCATCTTTTTTATAATAATTTTTTTTATCTTCTATAACCGTTTCAATAGTTGGAGAAAACTTTCCTGCTTCAAGCATCCATTCTCCATAAATCACTTTATCTTCTGCAGGCATTTCGAAAGTTTTAGAACTGTACCATCCTAAAAATTTATAACCACTGCTTGCTGGATCCCCAGCTACAGTAACTTCATCTCCTGGAAAATAATTTTTCTCAGCTGGTAACAACGACGACGCATTAGGTGGTAAAATTGCTCCCTGAAATTGATAACTAAGTTTATAACTTACCTTTTCAAAAGTTCCAATTATATTTACAGAACTATTAGGCATTGTAAACTTACCATCCTCAATAGTAACTTCATTACTAGTCCATCCTAAAAATTTATAACCATTAACAATATCTCCCTCAGCCAAAGAATCAATTATTACTATATCACCAGTACCATAATTTTTATTCTTAGGTACCATATAACCCTCAGGCCCTGGACCATTTATAGAATAAGTAACATTATAAGTGGTTTTTCTAGAAAAACTACCTACAAAATTAACATTTTTACTAGGCATTGTAAATTTACCATCGGAAACAGTAACATCATTAGACGTCCAACCACTAAATTCATAACCTGGAAAAGTTGGATTTGCAGCAACCCCAACAGAAGCCCCAGAAGCAAAATTAGTAGATGGAGATACTTCAGGTGCTCCTTCTGGTGCACTACTATAACTGTAGTTAACAGAGAAAGTTTCTACATCTTCCTTTCCCATAAAGACATGCACTGTATTTGAATTTGCAGAAAAGCTATTCTCACGAGCACTTGCTGTATTGTAAAAATCCATTCTTTTTTTACCCTCTAAATAAGGCGTTCTAGTAGCTATACCAACTGTAAGTTTACAACCAGCCTGTAAATTTTTAACTTTAAATGAAACCGTTCTAGTTGCTTCATCATATTTCAATCCACTAACACCATCAACAACCTGTCCTGGGCAAGATGATCCATCACTTCTCTTAACCGCTCCAATTGTTCCATCATTAGTAGAAACAAAGTTTTTAAAAGTTAACCCCTCAGGGAGTTTATCTTCAACATATATATAATCACTATTAACATTAGCTGTAGCTGTATCACTAGATGTTATAACATTACTATCTTTACCATCATAAATAACATCAAGATAATAAGTTAAATCACTGTTTTCTTGAACTCTAACATCATTTTCGAGTAATTGAGAAAATGATTTGCCAACTGAGAATACAGCAATAGCTACAATAAGTACAGCAAAACTTATAATTAAACTTTTTCTATATTTTTTCACATGACACACTTCCTTAAAAAGTCTTTACCCTAACTCTAATAAAAATTATAACATAATATTTAAACATTAAGCAATAGATTATTTTTAAATTATTTATTCATTAATCGATTACATATGGATGAGCACTACTACCATCTCCACTCATGTACTCTATTCCAGAATGAAGAGATAAAGATGGTCTAATATTCCGTGTTGTTGTCGGTCCAATATAATTTATATTTGTTGAATAACCACCTGAAGTAATATCATAAATTCCAACTCCCCATTTATTACCATTAATTGCTGGAGATAACCCCCAAAAATATGTACCTGAAGTTAATGGAGAACTACCATTATAAGCTAAAGAAGTTTCTTGTCTTGTAATTAATCCTACTGGGTATGTCAATGCCCCATTTCCATTTGTACTATTAACTGTAAATCTATCGTTCTTATTCGTACAAGTAAGATTATTTGAATTATTATAACTATTAAATTTTAATATTGAATTTAAATTTCCTTCACTTGAATTCCATCCACCTTTATCAAATATACTTCGATCATTACACCATACTGTATCTTCTAAATAAGAGGTATACTCTGTCATATTATTAGAGTACCATGTATCAATTGCTTTCTTTATTGTTGAATCGGTTTTATTAACGGTATCATTATTAAGCATATCATTTAATGCATCATCTATTCCTTTTCCCTCTGTGAGATTAATATAATATGGCAATCCATCTAAGGAATAATAAACGTAACTTAACTCACTACACTCTCCACTCTCATTTAAACAAGTATAATGATGATTATCATCTGGAATATTATCAACCGTATCTATAAGAGTATACTTGCCATTATTATAACTATAACTTTTTCCATATTTATATAAATTATCTCCTGTCAAATACTCATATAAAAAATTATCTGTCATATTATTATATTTGTTTGTCTGAAAGTTATAAATATATCTTAATTCACTTTTTGAACAACTTTCTAACCCATTTGCACATATATAATAATTTTTATATTGATCTTTACTCTCAATTAAATCAATTTTACTAACCGTTAATGGATTAACTAATTCATATATCTCCCCATCATTTTTAATAGATTTACTTAACTTTACTGATAATACTCCCGGATCATCTATAGTTTCTCCATTATAAAGATAAATTGAATATTTTATATTAGGACCTGTTTTAACAATATATGCAATGCTATTTGCTCCACTTTCATCATAATAAGATAAACTTCTATACTTTCCTACTAAATTTTGATAATTACTACTCCATTCATAATAAGTTGGATTAATTAAATAATATTTTCCATCTCGAAATTCATATTCATCTGCATATCTATTGACAGAAACAGTTAAATATCCGTCAGCTTCATAATCAAATCTCCTTATATAATCTGTTTTAGAAGAATTACTACTATAAATTTCATAATTTTTAGGAATATATCTCGTATTATACATATATCCTACATCTGCTACTGATTGATATTGCGTATTAAATGCTACTTTATTGCTACTTGTCTCCATCTGTTCTGCTGTTAAAGATGAAGCTTCTCCAGTATTATTGCATTTACCATCACTTGATGGTACTCCATTATATAATAGCTTTACTCCTCCTGTATCTGTTG
>CANTCS010000022.1 GCA_947652375.1 uncultured Mollicutes bacterium
CTTCAAATGCTGGTCTTTTATTTCCAGTTTTTGCACTGATTCCAGCATCTTTATATATTTTATAAATCTCATATCCTTTATACTCACACATAGCACGAAGTCTTTTTTCTTGTTCTGGCAAACTAAAACCCTCTCTTGCTTGATCTTCAGTACTAACTCCTACGGAACACATATACCGTATTATTTTAAAACACTTGATATAATCAATTTTGATTATAAAATAAATACCAATATCACTATTGGTACACAGTTAAAACAAGAAAAAGTCCATATTGATAAATTGAATATAACTTTATCATTAGGACTTTAAAATAGTATATTTCAAATTAAAATAAATAATTGTTGAAAATAAATAGCTTTTAAAAAATGAAAGCTATTTTATAATTCTTCAAAATCAATATATTTTCCATAATCACAATGATTATAAAAATCTTGAACTGAAATATGATATTTTGGCTTTTTATATTCATGTAATACAAGACCTAAACTATTATAATTATTATTTAGTTCATACTTTATAAACTTATTTCTAATATCAAATAATAATTCCTTTATAGAGTTGTATTCATGAATTCCTTTAAATCTTTCCCATGAATGTTCAAACCAATAATATTTATTATTTTTT
Organism: uncultured Mollicutes bacterium; assembly: GCA_947652375.1. Lineage (GTDB taxonomy): Bacteria > Bacillota_I > Bacilli_A > RF39 > UBA660 > UBA3789. The sequence continues at coordinate 626 of CANTCS010000022.1, forward strand.
TCAAATGTTAAAAATGTATGTGTTGGACATTTATCCCCATCATAATGAACTAAAAAATAGGTTTTAATATTCCAATCATTTCCTTTAAAATAGTATCTTTCAAGTTCTACCTGATCCCAGCATACTCCAACTTTGTTTTTAATTATTTCCTTTGGAGATTGTAATACATAATTATCTGAATATGTTTCATCAACTAGAACATGCTTTTTATTATCTTTATCAACCCAACCATACTCAATATTTTTCATTAAATCCATTATTTCAAATTCATTATAATAATTCCATATATTTAATTGACCTTTAGCTTTAATAGGATGTTCTAATGGTGTTATATTTTCTAATATCCATGCATATCTTCCTTCTTCATATTTGCCACAAATATATTCCTGATGGTTATTCTTTTTCATATTCGTTACATATTCTTTTGTCATATAAATACATTCAACTAAAGTACATTTACAAATTATATAACCAAAATTTAAGGGTATATCATCTAAAAGTGACATAAATTCTTTATTTTCTTTCCAATCTTTTGGAATAGAAGTAGCACTAGCATGAATATATAATTCACCACGATAATCCGTCTTCCAACTTCTTGTTTCAACTAACTTCTTTTTTTCTTTTATTAATGTAGCACATGGCTCTGTCAAACTTAATACTTTCATTTTTTATCACCTTCAATTTTTACCATTCAATTATATTTAAGTTATCAAATCTATTTTGCCAACTCGCTACTTTTTTATCATATAATTCCTTAGAATTTCCATTATGTTTTATAGGTCTAATCGTTCTACTATAAATATCACTTAACCCATATGGGGCATAAATTTTAATATTATCATTTACTTTTGTAATTCCTATAGCATGCACAGTTGCTATCCATTTACTCATAGCATCTTCTGAATTTTTATATTGCTCAACATTATCACCTTGATTATGCTCTATTTTCCATAAATGCATTCTTGCTTCATTTGAAACATCGACTTCATAATTGAAACCTTTTGCTTTAATATATGTATTAATAATATTATAATATTCTAAATCTTTTTCTACACTTAAATCAGAATTATTATAGTAAATAACATCTATATCTTTAATTCCAAAATTTAAGTCATTTCCATCATAATAATTCCAAATTGTTTGAAAAACTGAACCAGCTGCAATATAAAAATTTGGTAATTTCAATTCAGTTATATAGTCTAAAACCGCCATCAAATCTTTATTTTTTTCTAGTATTGAAATAAATGTTTCATATTGTTCACTTATAGTTTTATAATTCATTATATACCTCCAAGTCTTTTATTTATTACTAATACAATTATATCCTAAAATGTAATTTTTTCATATATAGTGATACAATATAGTAGAATATGAAAAAATTATATCAATTGGCGCTACTTTTATCGTAAGTAGTGCTTTTTTTCATATTCAAACACCTATATTATAATTAGTATTTTCTTCAATACTATGACCGTACTTATGGTCATAAAATTTTCAAATTTTCAAAAAATTATGGCCGAAAATTAAGAAAATTTACATTTAAAATATGTGCACGATTGTTAAACACATTTTAGAAAGTCTTTATTTATAAGGGTTTCTGAAAAAGACAAAGTTAACAATTGTAGAACAAATCTTTCAAATGTAAACACTTGTATTTTTTCTAATACCTTATGAGATAAGGGAAAACTAGCCACTGGCTAGTTCTTTGTAAACAGGTTTATCCTGCTTTTATTTTGTTTTGATTATTTTAGAAAAAGTGTTATTTCTATGGTCATAACTTCGGCCATTATTTTTCATATTTTTATGATTTTGATAGCTATTATTTAGTTATCTTTTTTTGTTTGTAGGGCTGTATAAAATGAGCAAGTGCGTTATAATCTCTTTAAGATTATTTTGGAAAGTTGGTGCTTAACTATGATATGAATTGTTTAAGAATTTAAAAGGGGTAATAATTAAATGGAAAGAAGTGATAAAAAATTAGAACATCTAAAAACTTATGTAGCGGAAATTGCTATGTTAGAATTTATCAAAGACAATAATTTAATTGATAATAACGAATACAAAAAAATCAAAACTAAAATTGAAAACGAATATGCAAAATATAACAACCTAAACAATTCAGAATATAGTTTTGCATAATAAAAATATTTGAAATATGCTATTATTCAACAATTATGGAAAGGAATAAATGAATAATAAAAATGTTGAAGTAATAGCACCAACTTCTAAAACAATGTGCTTAAAGGGAACTAAAGAAAATAAACTAATACGTGCTTGTGCTTATTGTCGTGTTAGTACAGATAATGAAGATCAGAAAACAAGTTATGATTCACAACGAATCCATTATAAAAATATGATTGAAGAAAATCCAGACTGGGAGTTTGTAGGAATATATGCTGATGAGGGAATAACTGGTACACAGACTAAAAAACGTGAACAATTTAATCAAATGATGAATGATGCTTTAAATAGTAAAATTGACTTAATACTAGCCAAGTCTATTTCAAGATTTGCTCGTAATACTGTTGATACTTTAAATTATGTAAGATTACTCCGAGAACATAATGTAGATGTCTTCTTTGAGAAAGAAAATATTCATACTCTAGGTTTATCTAACGAACTATTTTTAACTTTATATAGTGCTTTTGCTCAAGCAGAAAGTGAATCTATTTCAGAGAATGTAAAAGCTGGAGTTCGTATGAAAATGAAACGTGGTGAATTGGTAGGAAAGTATGCTCCATTTGGATATTTATATGATAAAGAAAAAGATATCATTTATCCTGATGAAAGTAAAAAAGATATTATCACTTATATTTTTGAAGAATACTCAAAAGGTGTAGGTTTTAGAACGATTGCTCTTAATCTTAATAGTTTAGGAATACCTAGTCCATTTAATTTAAAATGGTGTCATGCTTCTGTTAGAAGAATAATTACAAATGAAAAATATGTTGGAGATTTAAAGACAGGAAAATATTATACAGAAAATGTATTAACTCATAAAAAGAAAGTGAATTATGGAGAGAAAGAACAATACTTTACTTCTAATCATCACGAGCCGATTATCTCACGAGAGTTATGGGATAAGTGCCAAGAAATACTAACTATCAGAAGTAAAATCATTAAGCAAGATGGTAACAGAGATAAGTTTAGTAGAAAGTATCCATTCAGTAGTAAAATCTTTTGTGGGATATGTGGAGAGAGATTTATTAGGCGTTCTTATAAAATCAGAAGTGATGGAAAAGAAGTTGCTTATTGGATATGTCGTAGTCACAGAAATAAAATTGAATGTTCTAATTTAATACACTATAAACAAGAAGAATTAGAGGATATTTTTGTAATTGCTTATAACAAACTATTTCAAGGTAGTAATAAATATATCAATTCATTTATGAAAAAAGTAAATGAAGTCATCTGTGAAAAACAAGATAATCTTAATCATAAAAAGATACAAGATGAAATATCTAAACTTGAAAATAAGTTATCTAATTTAATAGATTTACAACTTGATGGTACAATTTCAAAAGAGATTTTAAACCAGAAAAATATTGAAATCTCTAATAAAATTAAAGAGTATGAACAACAACTAAAAGATACTGAAAATGTGGAACTCACTAGAAAACAAAAACTAGAACAAATTGATAAAATATCTAATACTTTAAAACAATATAAAGGGCTTACTAAATTCAATGAAGAAGTTTTCAATAGTTTAATAGATAAAATTATCATTGGCGAAAAGTCAGAAAATGGAGAAGAAAATTTTTATAAAATTAAATTCATTCTAAAAACTGGAGAGTTAATCAATGAAAGTCTACCAAATGGGAAACTGGATATTGGTACTAACTTCGGTAAATATGGCTTTACAATAACAAAACAAGAACTTGAAGAAAAAGAAGATAATGTGTCTGCCTATGTGTTACAACGGCACACGAATATAAAGTCCTGCAATTTTCTTTTCATCACTCATATTTTTTAATCCTCCCTTTTATCTTTGACACCTCTTAAAATCTAAATAAGTTGTATTAATATAATCTAAACTTCGTTTCATATTAACCCCCAAAAACATAAAACTTGTTTCTTGGTTACCTATTATAGATATTTAAACTTTAAAGTCAAGACATAATTACCATTTTTTGCCTATTTAAAGGCATTTTAAAAGAAGTTGATTAGATTTTAATACATTTAATCTATTGATTTAATAAAACTTTCTAAATCTTTTATTTCTAGGGAATTTGCTAGACTTCCAACATAAATAGTTTTAGAATAGTTAAATACTAGAAAAGTAATACCTTTAATAATAACTCTATGAGGTTCGATATATGAAAGATTTGTTCTTTTTATATTTTTAATATAACCATTTATTATAGTTGGCTTTATATTACAAAAATCGCATATAAATTCTATTTTCTTTTTTAATTCTTCATCAAAATGTAATTCCTTACTAACTATACTTACCATTTTTATCTGTCCTTTCTCTAATCATAAAAAAATATCAACTTCTTTTGAAATTGATACTTTTGTATATAAAGTTCTAAAAAAGTTAGAACAGATTTCCCAATGGTGCGATTACAGAGCTTATTTTGAACTCTTGCACAAAAGTAGATTGATAAATATCAAATCTATTAATATTTTAACATGAGATTCCCTTTTTTCAACATTTTTTATAAAAAAATCACATTTTAATATTCAAATTTTATTTGAGTGTGCTATAATAATAGTCAATTACTCAAAGGGAGGTTTAATATGAATCGTTTAGAATTTAATGAAGTAATGAAAGCAGTAGAAATTGATAATCCATTATCAACAACTACTGGAAGATATGGTTCTAGTGAACAAGTTCATTTTTGGCAAAATGTTGCTATTAATTTTGGAGGTAGTTATTATACTGTTGTACATGGTAAAATTCCTTTAGAGGTTGCAAACATTATTTACGAAAAATATCCAAATAACCCTTATGAAATTAGAGTTGATGGTGGTTGTAGTGATTGGGATCCAAAAAAATGGACTAGAGATGGAAAACATCTTGAAACATATCATATTGATACTAAAGAGGGGCTTACAATTTTTTTAACAGAAATGAAAGATTATTTTGCTAGAAAAAATAATTTACCTGAAACAGAAGTTCAAAGATATGATGAATTAATGTCAACCATCAATTCTGAAATATTAAAAAAGGTTAATCCAACAATTTCTGCTTATGAATGGATGAAAGCAGATGAGGAAAATGGTAAAAAATTTTTTGATACCGTTTCTAAAGGTAATCAAACATCGTTTGGAAAAATGTTTAGACAAGCAATAGATGAATTTGATAAAACTGTTAATCCATATGCAGATTCAGATGTTGAATTGGATGATATTGGAAATTATATTAAAAAAGTTAAAATCAATGCCGCTAGTTATGATTCTATGGATGAAATGAGAAGAAAAAATTGTTGTGAGGTTCATATAGAAGATATTGATTCCAAAAATAAAGTTAGTTATTATAGAAGTCCCGATGGATTTTCATATCAATTAATGTGTACTCTTGGAGAAAGTCAGTATTTCACTGTATTACATTATTTTTCTACAAGAGGAGAAAGAGAAAATGATAAGGGAGAGGAAATTTATATAAATTACTTTGGAGATAATGTTCCCCAAGAAATAGACCTTAGATATAATATTACGCATAATGTAGCAGGAGCCACTTATAAAGAAAAAACTCCTATTACTCCAGAACAAAAAGAATTTGTTTATGATGAATTACTAAAAGCTACAGAATTAGCATCCTCTATTACTTTATCTAATATGAAAAAACAAGAAAATGTTAAAAAATTAACTTTAGAAGAAAAATCTGATAATTGATTTAAATTAAAGCACTTGAAAAAAGTGTCTTTTTTATCGTTCAAAATCATCTTTTTTATTTGAATAATAATTATCCTGAATATATTCAATATCTTCATTATCTAAAATTTCTTCTTCTAACATTTCATCAATAACCTGTTCATAAATCTTATCTTCTTTTTTTGAACTGAAAAATTTGTTTTGAAAGAAATCTCGTTTTCTTTGCCATATTTGTTGCCACATTTGAATTATTTTTTCTAATCTTGAAATCTCCTGTTCTAAATCATTGATTTCTTCACGTTGCTCTGCAATTTTATCTTGTTTCTTAATGTTTTGTGATTCAAGAGTTTTAATTCTTTTTGATTGATTATCTACCATTATTTTTAAATCGTTAACCTCTTTATCATGAGTTTCTAAATATTGTTCAAAATCTTCCATAAGTGAGGTTAAATCATTTGCACTTTTTATATCACTTATATTTTCATCTACATTTTCTATATAGTTATTGATAACATCTATTTCTTCATCATTGATAATAAAATTATTTTTAGTAATTTTAGTTGGTTTTAAATTAGAAATGATTTCTTTTACCTCTTTTGATTTTGAAAGAGTAGTTTTAGTTTGCTTATTTACTTTATCTAATCTCTCACGATTACGATCAGCTTTTTCTTTTAGATAGGTATATTGTTTAGCCATATTTTTTGTTTCAATATCTTCATTTCTACCTTCTAATTTTTCTAATAACTCTATATTTGTTTCGTAAATTTTATTAAATGATTCCTTACAGTATATTCGCATAGTATCTTGAATTTCGTGCAACGATTCTTTTGTGAATACAGTGGATTTTCCAACTTGTTTTTTCATACCATTTTTATTTCCATCTTTAACAGGAACTCCAACGATATGTAAATGTGGACTAGCTTCATCATAATGAACCACAGCATTTGCTATTTTAAAAGAGGGAACAATTTTTTCTAAATCTCTAATTTGTTCTTTAAAAACTTCTGTCATTTTTCTTTTATAAGAATCATCTTTATCTTTCCAAAATTCCATATTACCAAGTTCAATAATTATTTCAACTGCCAAATCATTTTTATCATTATTAGAAATATGAGAAAAATAATCTTCTATTTTTCTATCATTTCTTGTTTGTTTTTTATTGTATTCAAGTCTTGCCTCGTCAAATTCCTCTACATATAATTTTTTCACATCTTCATAAAGACTATTCGTTCCACAAATGAGTTCAATTACTTTTTCATTATCATCATATTTTCTTAAATTATGTTTATCAACTCGCGATAGTGCCTGTGTATTTTGTATTGCATTATTATTAAAAACTTTATCAGCAACAATACCATTTTTAATAGTTTTTCTTGATCTTTTACTTTTATTTTTATCATTTCCAATATGAAATGAATATGCTAATTTTTGTATAAATATCATCTCCTTAATCTTTTATTATTTTGGTTTTACTAAACACTCATAAAATAGATAGTAAACCACGACAAAATTTCTAACTCCCTATATGTTTTGACGCTGGGCATCAAAACATGGGAGCTAAGGTTTACCACCTTAGAATCCGTTTGTCTTATTTCGTAATATTTCAAAACTATCGTAATGAAATAAAATTACATAAGACTTTGATAAAATAGAAAGTACTACTTTCAATTTTATCTTTGGAAATTATTCGTAATTTCACAAACTTCGTAAGTGAAGAATCTCATATTTTTTTATGCAAACTATCGCCACTTTGTTATTACTTTTTTGAAAAAAAGTAAACAAAAAACTATGAATCATTACAATTCATAGTCATCATTTTTTTCTACTTTATCTCTAAAAATATATTCATTACTTGTTATATCATCAGGTGGAATTGTAGAAAATAATTCTTCTTCATTTTCTACACGAACTTCATTATCTTTTGATACACCAATCATTCCCATATTGATTTTTGTTTTTGTTGTATCAAATTTTTCTAATGAAAATATTCTAACGACTTCATCATCATCTTCTTTTTGAGTATCAAACATTCCAGTTTCAAAATCTAATATTCCCTCATAGTAATGAACATCATAATATTCTTTTAATCTCATAATATGTTGTTCAACTTTTTCTTGTGGAATGTAATTAGAAAGTCTAACATAACCGATACCATCTAAATCTAGTTTTATAAATTTCCAATCAATATAACCCTCATCATATAAATTCTTAAAATCCTTAAAAAATGTACTTCTAAAATTTACAGTATCAACAATATAATCACCATCTACATCAAATTTTAGGGTTACATCTTCTATATAATTCATTATGATTTTTCCTTTTTCTTCTCTTGTTAAATCTTTCCAAGTAATAACAATTTGATTATATAAATTGGGTAGTTTTATTTTGTTAATGAAGTCAATATCTCTTTTTATTAAAATGTCTTCTGGAGTAAATTTTAAATCTTTAACTTGTTCGTTTTCTAATATTTGCCTTTCTAACTCTTTGATATTGTTTTCAATAATAGATGTTTCTGCTTTATATTCTTCTAGAGTAAATGCCTCATTGATATATGCTTTTCTAACTCGTTCTTTCTTCATTTCTTGGACTTTTAATTCTTTTGAAAGTTCCTCTTTAGGATTGGTTAATTTACTCTTTAACATAGGTAAAAAGAAGTTATTAACTACTGAATCATATTCTAGAATATCACTTAATAAATGTAATATAGATTCTTCAATTTTATCTTCTTTTATATTGTTTTTACATTTCTCACAACCATAGTAATAATAAATCTTATCATTTTTCTTTTTATAAGTAGCTTTACCACCTAATATTCTTCCACATTTAGGACATCTAATTTTTTGCAAAAATAAATATTCTTTGTATCTCATATAATTTCTAGAATTTTTCTTTTTTTGAACTTGACAACTTTCCCACATTTCTTTGCTTACTAAAGGTGGAGCAACATTTTCATAATAAGTAGGTTTCCCAGTTCTTTTTCCATGAATAAAATCGCCTTTATAAATTGGATTTTCTATCATTTGTAAAATGGTATTATCTCTCCATTTTTTATTAGCAACATTTTCTTCGTTAAAGATGTTGGCGATAGTTTGATAACTATTACCTTCAAAATATAATTGATACATTCTGACAATAATATCTTTTGTAAGAGGATCTGGTACAAATTTCTTTTCTTCTCTCTTATAACCTAATGGAGTATGTCCTGGTATATTTCCACTTTTAATTGCTCCAGATAATCCTATCTTTGTTCTTTCTGAAGTTCTTTCAATCTCATTTTGGCTAACACTCATTAAAAGTCTTGATACTAACTTACCATTTGCATTTGTTGTATTGATTTCATCATTTGCACAATCTAGGTAAGCATTATTTTCCTCCAAAAATGTAATAATAGATTCCCAATCACGAACTGAACGAGTTAATCTATCTAGTTTTAAAGTAACGATTGTATTTATCTTTTTATTTCTTATATCATCTAACATTCTCTCAAATTCTGGTCGTTTATTTCCAGTTTTTGCACTTATTCCTGCATCTTCATAATAATCATATATTTCATAACCCTTGAATTTACACATTGCTTTCTCTTTGCTCTGGTAAACTAAAACCCTCACGAGCTTGATCTTCTGTACTCACTCTTACGGAACACATATACCGTATTATTTTAAAACACTTGATATAATCAATATTGAATACAAAATAAATACCAATATTACTATTGGTACTCAAATAAAACAAGAAAAAGTCTATATTGATAAGTTAGATGTAACTTTATCGCTAGGACTTTAAAATAGCATATTTCAAATTTAAATAAATAATTGTTGAATAGAAAAAGAAATTAGAATCTGGTTAACTAATTTCTTTATTTTTTTTCAAACATTGTTCTTGAAGATATTTTCTTTTGATATGATCTTACAGGAACACCATCAATTTTTGTACCTTCTGGAATACCAATTTCTTTTCCAGTTTTATATTTAACAAAATCTTCTATATTTTCATCAACCAAGCTAATCAATTCAAAAGGAACACCAATTTGTTTTGCAATCAATTTTCTTGTGGCATCACTTAATTGGTAACCATTCATTTGTGTTCTTGGTTCACCAAATACAATTAGTTCTTCTATTTCGGCATCATCAAAATAACTTCCGTTTCTTAAACTTTGAATATCCTCTTCTTTGTTAGCAAATGACCATTGTAATGACAAAGTTTTCTCATCATCATCTTTTGTTGTATAAAATACAGTTGGATCTCCATATTGTTCACTCAATACTTCATAAAAACTACTTAAAGCTGCTAATTTCTCCCCCATAGAATTATTGTGTGGATAGAATGAGCCAATTCCAATTCTTAGAAATCCTTCCTTACAAAACTTATAGTAAAACGGTAATCCTTCTTCAAATAGATAATCCAATTCACTATGTGGATCTCTATAATGAGAAAAATATCTTCCACTTATTACTTCCTGGTATATGCTTCCATAAAAATCAATTTTGTTATTCATCTTTTTCTTTAAATGTCTTGCTAGTTCAAAACAATCATCAGCATTTGAGTATATTTCACTCATTTCAAACCCTCCCTTGTGCTAAATATTATAACATAAAGAAAGAAATTTTTGTATCTTTATGTTATAAAAAAGTAAATATATCAGTAGAAAATAAAAAAGTTATACAAATATCTAGGTTACTAAACACCTATAAAATCAACTTAAATCAAAATTTAAAACAACATTTTTACCAACAAAATATTAGACATTTTATCCTTATTGACTATAGAAATCTGCGTGATACAATATAGTAGAATATGAAAAAATTGTATCTAATGGTGCTACTTGTATTGTGAGTAGTGCTTTTTTCATATTCAAATTTCTACATCTTCATCTGTATTTTTCTTCAAAACTATGGCCGTACTTATGACCATAAAATCGTTAAATTTTCTAAAAATTATGGCCGTAATTTTAAAAAAATCACACTGAAAAAGTGTGTACAATTGTTAAACAGATTTTAGAAAGTCTTTATTTACAAGGGCTTTAAAAAAAGAGAAAGTTAACAATTGTATAACAAATATTAAAAATGTAAACACTTGTGTTTTTTCTAATGCCTTATGAAATAAGGGAAAACTAGCCACTGGCTAGTTGTTTGTAAACAGGTTTATCCTGCTTTTATTTTGTTGTGATTATTTTTGAAAAAGTAGATTTTTAATGGCCATAACTTCGGCCATAAGTATGACTATTATTTTTCATATTTTTATGATTTGGATAGCTATGATTTAGTTATCTTTTTTTGTTTGTAGGGCTGTGTAAATTGAACAAGCGCGTTATAATTTCTTTAAGATATTTCAAAGGAAAGTTGGTGCGTAACTATGATATGAATTGTTTAAGAATTTAAAAGGGGGTAATAAGTTAATGGAAAGAAGTGATAAAAGATTAGAACATTTAAAATCTTATGTAGTAGAAATTGCTATGTTAGAATTTATCAAAGATAACAATTTAATTGATAATAACGAATATAAAAAAATCAAAAATAAAATTGAAAACGAATATGCAAAATATAACAAATTAAACAATTCAGAATATAGTTTTGCATAAAATAAAATATTTGAAATATGCTATTATTCAACAATTAGGAAAGGAAGAAATGAATAATAAAAATGTTGAAGTAATAGCACCAACTTCTAAAACGATGTGCTTAAAAGGAAATGCAAAATATAAACTTATTCGTACTTGTGCTTATTGTAGAGTTTCTACAGACAACGAAGATCAAAAAACAAGTTATAATTCCCAGCGAATCCATTATAAAAATATGATAGAAGAAAATCCTAATTGGGAATTTGTAGGGATATATGCTGATGAAGGTATTACAGGAACACAAACAAAAAAGAGAGAACAATTTAATCAAATGATGAGTGATGCTTTAAATGGTAAAATTGATTTGATACTAGCAAAGTCTATATCAAGATTTGCTCGTAATACTGTTGATACTTTAAACTGTGTAAGACTACTTCGTGAACACAATGTAGATGTCTTCTTTGAGAAAGAAAACATTCACACACTAGGTTTGTCAAGTGAATTATTTCTGACTTTATATAGTGCTTTTGCTCAAGCAGAAAGTGAGTCTATTTCTGAGAATGTAAAAGCTGGAGTTCGCATGAAGATGAAGCGTGGAGAGTTAGTTGGTAAATATGCTCCTTTTGGTTATCTATATGACAAAGAAAAAGATATGATTTATCCTGATGAAAGTAAGAAAGATATTGTTACTTATATTTTTGAAGAATACTCTAAAGGTGTAGGTTTTAGAACAATTGCTTTAAATCTTAATAGTCTAGGAATACCTAGTCCCTCTAATTTAAAATGGTGTCATGCATCAGTACGAAGAATAATCATCAATGAAAAATATGTAGGAGATTTAAAGACAGGAAAGTATTATACGGAAAATGTTTTAACTCATAAAAAGAAAGTGAATTATGGAGAGAAAGAACAATACTTTACAAGTAATCATCACGAACCCATTATCTCTCGTGAGTTATGGGATAAATGTCAAGAAATACTAACGATTAGAAGTAAAATTATCAAACCTGATGGAAATAGAGATAAGTTTAGTAGAAAGTATGCTTTTAGTAGTAAAATCTTTTGTGGAATATGTGGGGAAAGATTTATCAGACGCTCTTATAAAATCAGAAGTAGTGGTAAAGAAGTCGCTTATTGGGTATGTCGTAGTCACAGAAACAAAATTGAATGTTCTAATATAATTCATTATAAACAAGAAGAATTGGAAGAGATATTTGTACTTGCTTATAACAAACTATTTCAAGATAGCAATAAATATATCAATACATTTATGAAAAAAGTAAATGAAGTTATCAATGAAAATAACAATCATAATAGTGGTAAGAAGATACAAGATGAAATATCTAAATTAGAAAATAAATTATCTAATCTAATTGACTTACAACTTGAGGGCTCTATTTCAAAAGAGATATTAAATCAAAAAAATCTTGAAATTTCCAACAAGATTAAAGAGTATGAGCAACAACTAAAAAACAATGAAAATGTAGAAATTACAAAAAAACAAAGAATAGAACAAATTGATAAAATCTCTAATACTCTAAAACAATATAAAGGTCTTACAAAATTTAATGAAGAAGTATTCAATAGTCTAGTTGATAAAATCATTATTGGCGAAAAATTAGAAAATGGAAAAGAAGATTTTTACAAGATTAAATTTATTCTAAAAACTAGGGAACTAATCAATGAAAACCTACCAAATGGAAAACTAGATATTAGTACTAACTTTGGAAAATATGGTTTTACGATAACTAAACAGGAACTAGAAGAAAAAGAGGATAATGTGTCTGCCTATGTATTACAACGGCACACGAATATACAAACCTGCTATTTTCTTTTCATCACTCATATTTTTTAATCCTCCTTTATTCTTTACCACCAAAAAAGAGGCGACAAAGACACATTAAATATTTTTATGTCTTTGACACCTCTTAAAATCTAAATAAGTTGTATTAATATAATTTAAACTTCGTTTCATATTAACCCCCAAAAACATAAAACTTGTTTCTTGATTACCTATTATAGATATTTAAACTTTAAAGTCAAGACATAATTGCCATTTTTTACCTATTTAAAGGCATTTTTAAGAGAAGTTGATATATTTTAATACATTTAATCTAATGACTTAATAAAACTTTCTAAATCCTTTATTTCTAAGGAATTTGCTAGACTTCCAACATATATAGTTTTAGAATAATTAAAAACTAGAAAAGTAATACCTTTAATAATAACTCTATGAGGTTCTATATAGTTTAAATTTGTGTGTTCTATGTTTTTAATACTACCATTAATGATTGTTGGTTTTGTATTACAGAAATCACATATAAATTCTATTTTCTTTTTTAGTTCTTCATCAAAATGTAATTCTTTTGTTTTTAATTTAATCATCTAAATCTATCCTTTCTTTCCTTAAATGCAAAAAATCAACTTCTTTTGAAGTTGATACTATATGTTTAAATCTAACAAAAGTTAGAATAGATTGCTCAATGGTGCCCGAGAGAGAGAAGTACAACAACTCTTTGGACAAAAGAAATAGTTAGTAATAAACTTAACTAACTATATGATATCATATTTTATATGTATTTAAAATACTATTTTTTCAGTTTTTTTTGAACTTGTGCTTCATCTTGTCCTAAAACATTTACTTCAAATGAATCTAATTGAGCAGGATCTTCTGCAACAGCCATTGCAGCATCTCTAAGCATTATTGTAAGAATTCCATTTCCTTGATTATTCATATTTGTTCTAGCATTTAGCATTACACTTTGCATAAATGGTAAGCAAATTTTTAAAGCATCACTAATAGGATTTTCTGAATTATTCTTTTTAAAATAACCACAAGCATTATTAAGCATAGCTGGAGAATAATATAATAAAATAGCTGGTTGATTATTATATCCACTTTGATTAAGTTCATAAATTAATGTTTGATATTGCTCAATATTCTCTAATATTTCATTTTCTACAGTTTGAATATGATTTGGATTACTTAAACGCATCATTAAACATAATCTTGTAATTGATTTTCTAATACTATCATCTTGTGCTTGTAATCCTATTTTATTGGCTTTATCAACTAAAAATCCATCAAATATTCTTGTACAATCCTCACATGAAGATAATATTTTAGATGCAGTTATAAAATTATCAGCAGTAGGTTGATTTAATACAGCACTACCATTTTGATTATTAATATGACCTAAAACTCCACCAATATCAAGCATTGCTTCTGCTGACATTAACATTTTTTCAAATGTTGTTAGATTTTGTAGTTTATTAAAACTATAATCTACACATTCTCCTTGAATAAATTGTCCCATATTAATACCATTATTTAATACATTTATTAGACTATTTCGGATTTCTTTGCTAAAATTATTTAGTGATGGTAACATATTGTATTGTAATAAATAGTTTAGAATTAAATCATGATCTACGGTTTCAATACCTTGATTCTTTATTGCATCTACCATTCTTTGACTTTTACCTAAGTCATTTATTACTACATAATATAATAATAAATTTTCTTTTTCAGATGTATCAAAATTGCTTAATATAAATTCTCTAAGTTCATTAAATGTTTCTTTTGTTAATCTATTATCTCCAGATTGTTGTTCTACAAATTTATCATATCTATTGTCTTTAATATAAAAATATAGTAAAACACTAAGTACAGTCCTATCAAATTCTTTTAATTGATCAGACTCGGCATCTTTAAAAAGTAATTTACCATAAGTGGGCTTCTCACTATCTACGCCAAAACTCTCTGGAGTAAATTCTACATCTCCAACAAGTGTAGTTATTTCTGGATATTTTTTTAATATATTAGCTATTATATTTAATTCGTAACTATCTATATCTGTTTTATTCTTATTTTCGTTAGCTAGTTTTACTGCATCTTTTAATAAGTCTTCCAAATTATTTATTGGCTTATTACCAGTTTCTGTTTGATATAGCCAATCTAAGTATCTATTCTTCTCAGAATCATCAGGTCTTCCGTATAAACACTTATTACTATTTTTAGCAATCCAATAACCATATTCCACATTAGTAGTAAATGCTGGTAATTGAGCAGAACGTGGAATCCAAAAAATGATTGTACTAGCATTATATAATGCTTCTCTTTCCCACCAAACTTGATTATCATAATTGAATGTTCTATTATCTACTTCTAATTCTGGTACATAAACTATTCCATCAAATCCCAGCTCGTCTAATATTCTAATTGCCTCTTTTCGCCATGTTTCAATGTCTAAGCTTCGAGGAGTAGGTCCTGCTAAAAAAATTGACTTTTTTCCCTTTAATACAGGTTTATCTGAATAATTAATTATCATAAAGTACCTCCTTCATTTGCATATATTATACACTATTTTCTATTATTTTAAAATAGCAGAAGGAAAATTTTCCTGTTATTCTGCTATCACACATTCATTGATGATGTCAATGTACAAGTGTGTTTACTAAATTGACACCATTTAGTATTTAAGGACTACGATTTTAAAAATAATCGTAGTCCTTTTCTTCTACATACAAAGTCATCTCTTTTTCTTTAGATGTATCCTTTATAATGTAAGTGATATCAGAATCATTATATAAGTTGTTATCATAACAATCTTTTATTTGACTTATCACAATATCTTTTTCTTTATCTTTTCCAAATAATAAAACATTTCTAAATATATCTTTTAGTGCCTGTAATATTTGAATAATAAAGTTTTTAAAAGATGAATTATCAAACTCTAGCTTTTCAACTTTATTACTTAGATACTTGATTTGATTATCTTTTTCATCGTTAACTGCAAGCAATGCTTTGTAGTATTCAATTTCTTTTTGAAGTTCTTTATATAAACCTTCGCTTTTAGAAATATTATTAACAGCATCTTTTGCTTGTTTGAGATACTCCATTAAATTTGTATAAGTATTAATATCAAATATTACTTTATGATTAAATACCTTTTTTGCTTCAATTTTCATAGTTTTAAGTAAATCATTATATTCACGATTCATTTTGTATTTTGTATTATCTAACTTCTTATCCAA
Source organism: uncultured Mollicutes bacterium (assembly GCA_947652375.1). GTDB lineage: Bacteria > Bacillota_I > Bacilli_A > RF39 > UBA660 > UBA3789. The sequence goes on from CANTCS010000022.1 coordinate 17,037, forward strand.
CATACGAGTAACACCTTTTAATTGGTTAGGGGTTAAGTTTTTAATTCCAGTATTTTTTTCACCTCGTTCTATCTCAAATCCTTTATTTCTTAATCTCTCATAATATTTATCTTGTAATTTAGACAAGTGGTTACTACTTCTGATATATTCACCTTTAGTTATACAATATTTTTCTTTATTCACTCGTTTATCAAACTTTCTAACAAGAGGAACAACAACAATATGAATATGAGGAGTTACTTCATCCATGTGTAATGTTGCATGGATGACTTGTTCCTTCTTGTATCCTAAATCTTCATAAACAAATTTCAAACTTTCTTCTGCCCAAATCATAATTTATTCTTTGTTTAATTTATCAAAAAATTCTTTATCACTTGTAAATATCATTTCATCTGCAACAACACTTTTAGAATCATTTACCATTTGATAAAAAGATTTCTTTCGATCAGTTCTCATATTTTCTTGCCTTTTGTTATATTCTTCTCGATAGTCTTTAGTAATATCATAAAACTTTTTAATATATTTTTTATCACATTTAACAAGTTCAATATTATTGATTGTATCTTCTTTTCTAATATCAGTATTTGATTTATAAGATTCTTTAGCCCTTTGATTATGCAAGCCAATTTGAGATAAATCACTTAAGGTATTAATACCCTTACATCTAAATATGGCACAACTCATCAGTAGCCTCCTTTGTCTTACCAATACGACTTAGGACTGCACTTTCCATATCTAAAGTAATAACACCTAATCTTAATGTTTTATCATCATATCTTTTTGAGTCAGATAAAACAATTAATCTTAATACTTTCTCATAATCTCCATTGGGGGTAAATCCAACATTTTCTAATTTGTCATCTGCTTCAATTTCATAATAATTTAGTTTTAATTTATCATTCTTTATTGTATCTTGAAGTTTATCAAAATAGTTTTTTGCTTCTTCATGTGTTTTACCCTCATGATTCATTGCTATTTTAGAGCCACTAGAATCTTCAAAAATGCTCCAATTACAAGGGACACCATATTCATTATGAAAATTCACTAAATCAGCTAAAAAGCTCCTTCTATACTCGATATATTTTAGTTCTGTTTGTTCTCCAACTTTACTAACTTCAATATTATCAATATAAGTTGCAATAATGCTTTTCATTTCTTCTCTTGGAGAATTTGTTAAACTTAAAATATTTTCCATTAGTTTATCAGGGTAGATAAGCTCATCAATTTTCTTGGTATCTTCTAAAACTAATAAATCATTTGTTGTAAAATTAAAGTTTTCAACTTGCCTTTGTTCTTTGATTTTCTTTTCTAATTCCTCAATATTAAACTCAATAGATTTTAATTCATTGCCAAACTCATCCATTTTAACAATACCTTGCATATAAGCACTTTTAATTCTATCTTTTTGTTTTTCTAACTCTTTAATTTTTTTCGTAAATTCTTCGGTATTATTATCTAATTTAGACTTGATAAAAGGAGTATAGTATTTATTGATTAAGTTATCTTTTTGAATTAATTCATATAGTTGAATTAATAAGCCATTTTTAATTTTTTCTTCCTTGTAGTTAGTTTTACATTTTTTGCATTTATAGTAATAATATTTTTTGCCATTAGGTTTTGTAGTAGCACACCCACCTAGAAAATGCCCACATACTGAACACTTTAATTTATTTGTAAAAAGATAAGTGGCTGTTCTTTCATAGTGTCTAGCATTCCTTTTCTTTTGATATTGGCAATTATCCCATTTTTCTTTAGATACAATAGATTCTACAACATTTTCATAGTAAGTAGGATTTTTTGTTTTCTTGCCATGAAGATAATCACCTTTATATAATTCGTTCGTCATTATCTTACCAATAGTAGAATCTTTCCAATTTGTTTTACCTAAAATTTGTTCTTTATTGTAGATGTTGGCTATTGATTGATAACTTTTGCCTTCTAAATATAAATCATACATTCTAATAACTATATCTTTAGTAAGTGGATCTGGCACTAATTTCTTTTTATCTCTTTTAAAGCCTAAGGGAGTATGATTAGGGATGTGTCTACCATGGACATAATGACACCAACTATAAATACAATAGATTTAATACACTTTGAGGGAAAGATAAATAATCAAGTAATTAACTTAAATTCAAAGGATTATAAAGCAAATGATATAGGCTTTGATATATATGTATCTGTTTTAAAATAATTTATTCTGTTTCGTTCTAAAAAACAAATACATATAAAAACTAACAATAGAACTATTATTAAAATTTAAAGATTAGCAGTTAAAGGTATGTGATGAGCATATCTTTTTTGATGTTCAAATAAAAAGAAAGCGAGGAATGATAAATGAATTATGGAATATTTAGAAGTAATCCTATTATGACTTTAAATGATTTAGCACAAATAGGATCTCACAATAAACGTGAGAAAAAAGCATATAAAAGTAATCCTGATATTAAATTAGAATTAACTAAAAATAATATTGAATTAGTACCCTTAACAGAAAAATATGTTAAGGGTTTTAAAAACTTAACAAAAGAATATGAAAAAGAGCATAATGAGAGAATGAAGACTGAACGAGAAGATAGAAAAAAGACTTATAGTCAAATGTTAAATAAATCAAGAAGTGTTGTGGCAGATGAACTGATGTTTACAGCAACACATAAGTTTTTTGATAATATGAGTAAAGAGGAAATACTAGAATGGGCTAATACTTGTATGGTTTTTGTTTATAATGATTTAGGCTATACTAAAGAACAAGTTTTACACGCAACTCTGCATTTAGATGAAAAGACACCGCACATTCATTGTGTTGTTGTACCTCTTGTTAAAAAATTAGATAAAAGAACTAATACTGAAAGATACACTATATCTAAAAAGCAATATATTAGAGATAATATTCATTTAAGCGAATTACAAGATGTCTACAATGTGAGATTAAGAGAAAAAGGGTACGAGTTAGAAAGAGGAATCAAAGGAAGTAATGCTAAACATCAAAAAGTAAGAGAATTTAAGAAAACAACTAGATATTATGAAAATAAAGTTGATACTATCAACAAAAATCTTGATACTGCTATGAATAATTTTGAAGAAAAAATGAAAACAACTAAAAATGTACCTTTTGATAAGAAACACGTACTTGTTGAAAAAGAAACTTTTGATAGTATGAATAAAGTTATCAAAGAAACAAAACAAGCAATAGAATTTCAACCTAAAATACAAGAGTTATTTAATGAAGTAGATACTTTTACCAAAAGTCATCAAACACTAGAAAAAGAAAATCAAAATATGAAAAAAGAGATTAAAGCACTTACTACAAGAAATCAAAACTTAACAAAAGAAAATAATAACCTTAAGTCTTATTTAAAAGCTATTTTAAAGGCAATTAAACACTTTTTTAGAGAACTGCTACAAATTGGTAATGATAAGACAAAAGAAGCCACTACAAGCGAAATAAAATTCCATTTTGATAACAAAGATTTTGATTCTAATGATGTTTATGATATTTCAAAAGGTACAACTAAAGAAGATGAATTGTTTGATTATGCTGGAGTACCTAGTTATTATAGAGCGTCTAAACATTCTGAAAAAGATGATTATGAAATAAGTTTATAAAATTATCTATAATACTATTATTTAAAGTAAAAATATTGTAAAATAGATATATACGCTTTACCCACACTTATTAAAATGAACAAGGAGGATTAGTATGTCAAAGGAACTGATTAAACGAAATGATATATATGATTTATATTGGTATTTTGCTTATGAAAGACAAAATATTTTTGTTAAAAAGAAAAATGGTATGAAAGCACCTTGGACAAATGATAAAATTTTACAAGAGTATAAGTTTTGCAATACTTATAGAATAAATGATAGAGTTAGTCAATATTTAATCAAAAATGTTATTTATAATGGAAAAAAATATAGTAAAAAAGATATGATTTTTAGAATTATATTATTCAAACTTTTTAATAAAGAATCTACTTGGGAATTATTAGAAAGCAAAATTGGTGATATAACTTTAGATAAATTTGACTTTAATTTATTTTCTAAAATATTAGAGACTGCACTAATAAATGGACAAGCAATATATAATGATGCATATATTAGTTGTGCAAATAAAGCCTTTGGTTATGATAGGAAACATGATAATCATTTAGCATTATTAAAAAAAATGTTTTTAGAAGATAAAATATATGATAAACTAATAACTTGTAAAAATATGGAAGAGGCATTTAATATTATTAAGTCATATCCTCTAATTGGAAATTTTTTGGCTTATCAATTAGTTACAGATATTAATTATAGTGATACAGTAGATTTTAAGGAAAATGAATTTACAATAGTTGGGCCAGGATCGGAACGTGGAATTAAAAAGTGCTTTATTAGTACTGGAAAGTTATCAAAGGAAGAAATAATAAAATATATGTATGAACATCAAGAGGAAGAATTTAAACGTTTAGGGTACAAATTTCAAAGAATTGGTAGCAGACCACTTCAATTAATTGATTGTCAAGGATTATTTTGTGAAATAGATAAATATTGTAGAGAAGCATCGCCTGATTTAAAGTCAAATAGAAAAAAAATAAAAAAAAGATATATTCCCAAAAAAGAAAAAATAGAATATTTTTATCCTCCAAAGTGGGAAATAAAAATGAAATGAGGTATTTAGAATGGAAAAAAGAAAAGGAGATTGGATGGAAACATATACAGGAAAATTCTATCCTATTGACCCAAAAAGTAATGAAGTAAATTTAAATGATATTGCTCATGGATTATCTTTAGTTTGCAGGTTTGGTGGACAATGTAAGCATTTTTATAGTGTTGCTCAACACTGTTTAAATGTATATAAAGATTTAGAAAATTTAGGTTTTGATTACATGATTCAACTGTATGGACTATTACATGATGGTAGCGAAGCTTATATTTGTGATATAATTCGCCCTTTTAAACCCGAAATACCAGAATATAAAATTTTTGAGAAAAATGTTGAAATTGCAATTTATGAAAAATTTGGATTAACTTATCCTACAGAAGATGTTCATAAGATTATTAAACGATCTGATGATGAGGTCTTGTATAATGAAGTTGAACATTTAATGAATAATGTTGAAAATTGGACATCAAAATATCCTCATAGAAAATTGGAAATTGATACATCTTTTAGAGATATGAAAGAAGTTGAAGAAGAATATCTAGAAACTGCTAATAAGTTAATAAAAAAAATACAAAGATAAGATATTTAAGCAAGCAAAAATCCAAAAGAAGTTTCACAACTAATGGATTTTTGCAAATAACCTACTTTATGACAAGTAGGTAACACACTACTAAGTCGGCAGAGCCAACTTAGATTTCGTGTGCCAAAGGTGATCCTTTGGAAACCCAATTA
>CANTCS010000023.1 GCA_947652375.1 uncultured Mollicutes bacterium
TTTATATCCCATAAAACACCTCGTATTATAATCATAAAGGTAGATACTTTATGATACTTTTATTTTTCTATATTAAATATACTAAAAATTGAGATTCTTTTCAATAGAGAAGCTAAATTTTTTGTTAATATTTTTATTATTATATAAGAAAATGAAAAAGGATATTTTTTTCTTAAGCAGTCACTATATAATTAAAAAACTATTAGTATAAACAATTATTATTTAAATTAATATAATTTATGAGTAGTCAAAAAAGTCGTCAAAATTTTTTTAAATAGAATTATATAATACTCTTAGAAATTATAATCATAAAGTATCTACCTTTATGATTTTTTTATTTAAACAAAAACAGAAATAAAAAAACTATAATCTTTTTAATAATCAATAAAAAAGAGAAATAATTTCCCTAAATTATTTCCTCTCCTCTTTTACTTTCATCTACCATTCTTTTTATATCTTCATTATGATTATCGTCTTTAATTAAAGTTTTATTATTCTTATTACTCAATATAAAAGTTATAGATATGAGAAATAAAAATACCGTTAAAATCAAAATTATCAAACCAATCATTAAATCACCTTATAAATAGTATTTCCTATTTTCTTTAAAATAATCGTAAAATATCATTAAATGTAATTACAACCATTAATATCATTAATAATATCAAAAATACCGCATGAATTTTATTTTCTAATTCTGGATTTACTGGACTACCCTTTATTTTTTCTATAATAATAAATAAAATATGTCCCCCATCAAATGCTGGGATAGGAAGTAAATTTATAAAACCTACATTTATACTTAAAAAAGCCATTAAATATAATAAATTAGCAAAACCTGCTTTACTTGATTCACCTACGATAGAATATATACCTACAGGTCCAGATAACTGACTAAGTTTTATGCCACCAGTAAACAAATACCCAATAGTAATAAACATTTGTTTAAAAATAGATACTGTTTTCTTTCCCGTATATTTTAATGCTTCGATTAAACCATAAGTTTTTTTCTGCTCAATACCAACACCGTATTTATAAGTTGTTTCCCCTTTAACCTTAACTTTTTCAGCCTTAACTTTATAAGTAACTTCTTGTCCATTCTTTTTTAAAACTTTAATTTCATTTTTTTCTTTTGGATCAGCCATAGCTAAATATAAAGTTAAATCATCACTAGTAGTTACTTTATGATTATTAATACTAAGTACTTTATCACCTTTAGAAATTCCAGCTTTTTCCGCAACACTTCCCTTTTCAATTGAAGTGAAAACTGGATTCATAGTCGTTCCACCCCAAATTAAAGATATCAAAAATAAAAGTAAAATTGCTAAAATAAAATTATTACATGGTCCAAAAAACATTATTAAAAATTTTTGCCATGCACTTTTTGCTTGAAGAGTTCTATCTTTTGGAATTTCTTTATCCTTATCATCATCCAAATCCTCTCCTGCCATTTGACAAAATCCTCCAATTGGAATTGCCCTTAAACTATATTCTGTTTCACCAAACTTCTTTCCAAATATCTTTGGTCCCATACCAATTGCAAATTCATAAACATAAACTCCCGAAATTTTTGCCCAAATAAAATGACCAAACTCATGAACAAGAACTATAATTCCAAGAATTATAACAAATAAAATTAAATTAATTATAATTGACAAATTAATCCCTCCTTTATATTATTCCATTTAATATTATAAATGCTAAAGTAACACAAATCAAACTATCAAATCGATCCAAAATTCCTCCATGCCCAGGAATTATATTTGAAAAATCTTTTATATCATAATATCTTTTAATAGATGAAAAAATTAAATCACCAAGTTGACTAATTAAACATAGAATCAAACTTATAATAATTACTAAAACAAGTGAAATATTAGAATTTATTATTGTGAAGTAAAAACATGTTGAAACAAAGGTTCCCATAAATACTCCACATACCAATCCCTCAAAAGTTTTATTAGGACTTATCTTTTCACATAATTTATGTTTACCTACTAATTTACCACCAAACAAAGCAAAAGTGTCAGTTATTGTAGTTATTAAAAACAAATAAATAATATAATTAATATCATAATTTCTAGTAATAATTAATAAATTAAAACTTAAACCCATAAATAATATTGATCCTATTAAAAATAAAGCATCATTTAAATTATATTTTTTTGAATCATTTATAAATACCATAGGAGCTAAAAATAGAAATATTAATCCACTCATAACTTTATAATTAAAATTAAATTGAAATTCTATTGAATTAATATTATGTAATGCTAACCCTAATACTATTATATATGCACAAATCTTTAAAATAACAGGAAATTTCTTCTTTTTCTCTCTAACTTTTAATAATTCATAAAGTCCAGCCACACTTAGAATTGACATAGTTATAGAAAAAGGAACTTCTCCTATAATTAAAATTGGTACGAAAAAAGCAATCAAAAATATTGCACTTAATACTTTAACTTTCATTTGATCCCTCCAAATCTTCTATCTCGATTATTATATTCTTCTAAAGCTTTATCAAATTCTTTTCTATTAAAATCAGGAAAATATACTTTTGGAAAATAAAACTCTGCATAACTAGCCTGATACATCATAAAATTACTTAATCTTAACTCTCCACTCGTTCTAATAACATAATCAATAGGTGGCAAATCATGATAAAGATTTCTCTGAAAAAAATCTTCCGTAATATCTTTTAATTCAATTTCTCCATTTTTATACATATTACATAATTTTTTAGCAGTATCAATAATCTCAGCATGACTTCCATAATTAAGACAAATATTTAAAACTAAATCATTATTATTCTTAGTTTCTTCAACTATTTTATCCATCGATTTCAATACATTATTAGGAAGTGGCTCTCTTCTTCCAGAAAAAAGAACTCTAATTTTTTTCTCTTTAACAAAATTAAACTCTTTATTAAAAACATTCATAAAAAGATTCATTAAAAAATCTACTTCTTTATTATCTCTTTTAAAATTCTCTGTTGAAAAAGCATATAATGAAGCATATCTAACTCCTAAATCAGCCATATAAATACATAAATCTTTTAAAGTAGCAACTGCTGTTTTATGTCCAATAGTCCTAGCAAAACCTCTTTCTTGAGCCCATCTACCATTCCCATCCATAATTAATCCAATATGATTAGGAACTTCCACTTTATTATTCATAAATATTACCTCTAATTAATTATATAACAAAGAAAAAAAAAAAGAAAGCTAAAAAAACTTTCTAAAATTTATCAATGTCAATTTTAATATATTTATTATCAGATAAAGCACTACTAGCTTGTACTAAAGTTCTAATAGCATTAGCTGTTCGTCCACTTTTTCCAATAACTCTTCCCATATCAGCTGAGTCCACCATAACTTGAATTAAAATCGTATTTTCATCTTCAGTCGAAAACTCTTTTACACTGACAGCATCAACATTAAATACTAATGATTTAACAATATTTTCAGTTAACTTTACTAAATCCATCTTTATTTATTACCTTTTTTTGCATCAGCAAATTTTTTCATAATTCCTTCTTTACTTAGTAAATTTCTTACAGTATCAGTAGGAATAGCTCCTTGATTTAACCATTTTAAAGCTACTTCTTCATTAATTTTAACTTGACATTCTCCAACTGGTGAATAAGTACCAACTAATTCAAGATATTCTCCATCTCTAGGACGACGAGAATCAGTAGCAACTATTCTATAAGTAGGTTTTTTCTTAGCTCCCATTCTTGTTAATCTTAATTTTACTGCCATTAATATCCCTCCATTTCTAAATATATTGTTATTATAATAAAAATCATAATACCTGTCAACCTTTTTTTGTTAACAGAAATTATTTATTTCTTTCTATAACAATAACCAACAGGTATCCTTTCTAAATTAGTTGTTGTACAATATGGAAATTCTTCCACCTCAAAAACTTCCTTAAAAATATCCATTTCATAATAATCACCTGACTTATTCATCAAATGACTTGCAACAATTATCCCATCATCTTTTAGTATACTCTCTAAATTATCTCTACATTTTATTATTGAGTTTTTATGAAATGTTAAAGTCTCCAAAATATTAGATAATATTATCACATCATATTTCTTTTTAATATCAATATTATGACAAATATTTAAATATCTAAAATTAAATTCTGTATTTTCTAATTTTCTTTTTAGTTTTTTAATATCACTAATTAATTGTTCTTCATCTTCACTACTAAAATAAAATAAATTTCTAGAAATAGGTATCTTTAAAAATTTTAAATAACTTAACCAATATCTATATGCATCTTTTTCTTCTTTAGTATAACATTTAACTGCTCTTAATAAATTATATAACCAATCATTATTTAAAAGCATCTCTTCTTTTAAAAAATGAAATTTATTCTTAAATTCAATTAACCATTTTCTTAAATAGAAATAATACTCACACAATTTATTACAATCAAAACTGTCTACTTTTTTAGCACCTAAATAATAAGCATAAAAATATTGATCACTTGAGGATAAAACAGTTAAAACTTCCTTTTTCTTAACAGAAAAATTTTTAAATAACCTTTTTAAATTTTCATTACTTTTATAATAAATCTTACTATAACCATCTAAGTATTTCCCCTGAGATAAAAGTAAAGATTTAGAAACATCTATTTCTACTTTATCCACTATACCACTACTTTCTCTTTTTATAACAATATCCTATTGGACGCCAATTTATTGAGTCTGTTTCAAAATCAATTAAATCAAATTTTTCTTGAAAAACTTCTTCTTCAATTTTAAGTCTAGAACAACAAAGAACATAACTACAAACAATAATTCCATCGTCTCTTAATATACTATCTAAATTATTTCTACATTTTATCAAATGATTTTCATCACAACATGGATATTCTAATATATTAGATAATATAACTACATCATATTTTTTTCTTTCTTAGATTCTTCAAAAATATTTTCCAAAGTAAAATCTAAATCTATATTTTTTAACTTTCCTTTTAATAATTCTATATCTTTTATGAAAAAATCATCAAAAACTTGATTAAAATAAAAAAGCTTTTTCAAAGAATTATTTGACAAGATAGCAATAACACCTCTCCAATATTTAAAAGATTTTTCTTCTAGTAATTTACTACATTTAACTGACTTTAATAATTCATTTATAAAGTTATTAAGATTAAATATTTTATTAAAATCAATACTAAATTCTCCTAAATATTCAATTATCCACTTTCTAAGATAAAAATAATGTAGACTTAATTTATTTTTATAAAGAGTCTACACTCTTAGTTCCTAAATATTTCGCATATAAATATTGATCACTAGAAGCCAATACTGTATAAACATCTTTATCTTTAACACTAAAATTTTGAAATAATTTTTCTAAATCCTCATTGCTTCTATAATATATTTTACTATAATTTTCTATAATTTTTCCATTTAAAATTTGTTTTGTATTTAAAACATCAAGTCTTTCTTCCACAATAATAACACTCCAATTTCGAGTGTTATTTTAGATTATTAAAAACATTTTGTCAACTAAATAGCATCCTCAATAAACTTTTCATTAACATTTTCTATACTATCCAATTCTTTATCTATTGAAGTTTCAACATTATCTCCATCTTCAATTATCTCATCCCATGGATCCTCTTCTAGACTAGCTTCTACCTTAACTTTTATATCCCCAACAAGTTCAATACCTAATTCTTTTTCAATAGTATAATTAATATTATTTCCATCAATACTTACATTAACGCAGTTAGGTTGTTTTAAACTTCTAACAATAATTTCTTCTCCACTTACGTCTTCTCTATCTCGCATATTAATTACTTCTCTATAAGTATTTGTCTCTTTTAAAACTTCAGTTTTAGTATCATTATCATGAGAATACCAAATATTAACATCATAACTACCATTAATAACAATTTGATTATTAGTTTTAGTTCCATTAAAATTATGATTAATAACCCAACATCCTAATATCGTAGATGGATTGTTATTAACATTAACAGTATTTGTTGTTGTGAAAAGCTTCTTTCCCTTAGATACAACAGCTTTAGTTACTATTTCTCTATAATTTGCCATAAGTACCTCCCATTCTAATATATGTCTAACTATTAAAAAAAGAACCCAAATTACTTTAAAAAAATCAAATTTAAGATATAATATTAAAAGAAAGGAAAAAATTATGGCATCAGCAATAATCCATTTAGCAATAGCAAAAGAATTAGAAAAAGAATTTTCTATAAAAAATAAAAAAGACTATTTCTTAGGCAGTATCGCTGCAGATATATCAAAAGAAATTAATGAAGACAGAAATATATCACATTTTATAACTACTAAAGATGAAATACCTAATATAAATCTCTTTACTAATAAATATAGAAACTTTAAAGCAAATTCATTTGAGTTAGGTTATTTTATACATTTATATACTGATAAATTATGGAGAACTTTTATAAAAGATAAAATTACTCCTAATTCAATTAAACTAACAGATGGAACAATTTACAAAACAACCTCTGAAGAAGTTTCAAAAATGCTTTATAGTGATTATACAAATTTAAATATCAAAGTAATTGAAAATCATTTTCTAGATTTATCCCTTTTTTATGAAGAATTTCAAATACCTTTTACCTCTTTTAATGAAATACCTATTAATAAATTAAATATTCTAATTGATAAAATGGGTATTATCATTGAAAACTCAAAAGAAAATAAACCATATTGCTTTGATATCGATAGTATAGAAGAATTTATATCTTCTTCAACAATAACAATTAAAAATGTTTTATCAAAATACTAAAAAGATTCAAAAAAACTAATTTCTGAATCTTTTTTTATTCATTAAATAATTTATAAAAATAATCATTTAATTCATCTTTAACATAATCTATCATCAAGTTAACTTTTTTTAGATTTTCTAAATAAATATTATAAATAGGTATTTCTTCAAGTTTATTATTTAATTTATCAAGTTCTTGTTTTATATTTTTATCATAGTTACTCTTTACATATTCTTTTTGTATTTTTTTGATTTTTTCTATTAATAAAGTAAGTTCTTGATTTTTACTCATTTTATCTTTTAAAAAAACACAATTTTTATATTCATCACTTAATTTAATATAATTAACAACATCATCTACTGCATTATATAATTTCTCCATCTAAGCTCCATGTTTTAGCACTTTTTATTTTAACATTAACAATTTCCCCAGCTTCTATTTCTTTTTCACTAGTAAAATTAATTAATTTATTTGTCTCACTATATCCATAATACATATTTTTCTTTAAAGAGACTCCTTCTACAAGTACTTTTAAAACTTCTCCTTCTAGTTTTTTATTGTTTTCTAAAAAATATTTATTAACTACTTGATTTAATCTTTGTAATCTTTCTTCTTTTACTTCCTGTGGAGTATTATCAACCAACTTACAAGCAGGAGTCCCTTCTCTTTCTGAGAAAATAAATGTAAAAGCATTATCATATTTACACTCTTCAGCTAAACTTAATGTTTCCCTAAAATCTTCTTCATCTTCTCCTGGAAAACCTACAATAATATCTGTAGATATACTAACACCCGGTACAGTATCTTTTATTTTATGAAATAATTCTAAATAGCTTTCTTTAGTATATCTTCTTCCCATTAATTTTAAAATTTTACTTGAACCACTTTGTACAGGTAAATGAACACTTGGCATAATATTTGGATATTTTCCGATTACATCAATCATTTTATCAGTAAAATCCCAAGGATGACTAGTCATAAATCTTATTCTTGGAATATTTAATAATGCAATCTCTTCTAATAAATCACCTAAATTATAATTATCATAAAGATCTTTTCCGTAAGCATTAACATTTTGACCTAATAAAGTTACTTCCTGATAACCATCTTCAATTAACAATTTAACTTCATTAATAATATCTTCCCGTCTACGACTTCTCTCACGACCTCTAGTATATGGAACAATACAATAAGTACAAAACTTATCACAACCATATATTATATTAACATATGCTTTATATTTATTAGCTCTAATAACAGGTAACCCTTCAACTAAATCTCCTTCTCGAGAAAAAACTTCTATTTGTTGTTTATTCTCCTTTATAGCTTTATCTAAAATATTTGGAAGTTGATATAAATTATGAGTTCCAAATACAAAATTAACAAATTTATAATCATCTAAAATTTCTTGAACCACACTAGCTTCCTGTGCCATACATCCACATAAACCGATAATTAATTCCGGTTTTTCACCCTTTAAATGTTTAAGTCTTCCAAGCATCCCAAAAGCTTTATTATGAGCATTCTCACGTATACTACAAGTATTTAAAAGAACTAAATCTGCTAAATTATAATCAAGAACTTTAGTAAAACCTAAATTTACAAGTAAAGCCTCAATATTTTCACTATCATGTTCATTCATTTGACAACCATAAGTCTTTAAAAAATATTTCATACCTCTATATTTATTAGAAATAGTTTTATCCTGTTTAAAATCAATTCTTCTATATTCTTTTTTAGTACGACTTCTTGCCTCTTTATAATCAGGTAAATGCATATAAAAACCTCTCTTCTTATCTCTAAACAATATCTTTTATTATACGACAAAATAAGATTAATTCAAGATATAAAACTATAACTTTTAATAAAAACTTTCAGTAAATCAAAAAATGCTACTTTATAAAATTTAATATTTCTCATAAATTTATAATAAAATGATTATTTTAAGAACGAATACAACCATTTTAGTAAAATTTTTAGTTTGAAATAACTCCTCCTTTACTTTTAAAGTGGAAAAAAGGTTAATTTTACATGTTTATTATCTTAGATACCAAAAATTTATTATCTCAAAATCGCCGCTTTTCTAAATTAATTAGAAAAGAAAAAACGAGTTAATCTCGTTTATTCCATAACTAAATGATTATTAATAATTGAATCAATAATAGTTGAATTATTATTCATAATTTCTTTTTTTATGGCTTCCATATTACTGCTAATGTTTTTAATTAACTCAGTCATTAAAGAGTCTAACTTTTTCTTTTCCAAATTTTCAACTATTATTTCTAAATTATTTATCTTAGAATATTTTCCATAATATGAATTTTTAACTGTAACATTAAATAAATTTTTAAATGAAAAAATATCTATATTATTAAATCTCTTATCTTCTAGTATTTTAAAAGCTGTACATAAATAGTTATTACTTAATGCTCTATCTAAGGCTGTTTGCCCTTTATTATTTCTTATGTTAGGTAAATAATTTTTCTTTTTAGTAAGTTGCTCTACTAATTTTATAGCAGCTACGGAATCATCGTAAGCTAGTATATGTGCAAAAGTATCGCCATCAACATTTTGATGATTAACATCCCAATTTCTTTTTTTCATCATCTTTAAAACTGTCTCATATTGTTTAGCTTTTAATAGTCTAGTAACAACATCATTTCCTACACTATCAACAACATTTACATTTAATTTATTACTTAAAATTAAATTTTCCACAACTTTGATTTCTCCTTGTTTAATTAATGTAAAAACAAAAGAGGAATCTTCTTTACACGCTTTAAATAACTGCTGATTTTCGTCTTTCATATTAAACACCTCTTCTCGCGTGACAATTCAATATTCTATCAAAACAAAAAAATTCTGTCAAAAATTTATACTAATTTAGTTATAAAAATTTTTTATCATGACAAAACTATGTATTTATGGTATTATACTGAGCCAAGGAAGTGAAATTATGCAAAAAAACATAAAACTTTTAGATTTGAATATCGATAAACTAATGAAAATTTCTAATACTATAAAATATATTTATGACCAAATTGCATCATTAAACACTAATGATCAAAAGAAAAAAGAATTATATAAAACTCTTTCTTTAGCAATAAAAACTGAAAACAATATTTATAAGGAAATTTTAAACAATTTTCCTATTAATAATCAATTTTTTAATAGATTAGAATATTTAATTTTTAATTCTGATATTGAAAATAAAGAACAAATTTGCTCTAGAATTGAGGCATATTTAACATATAAAGAATATGTTAATCCTTATCCATCTACATCTTTAGATAAAGATGAAAGAAAACATGAAAACATTATAACTATTAAGTGTAGTACAAATATTGATTATTTAACAAAACTCTATTATTTCCTTCAAAATGCCCAAACAACAACTACTTCTGAAAAAAGTTTAGTAGAAAACGCTAAAAACACTTTATTATTTGAATATAAAATTTTAAATGATATCATAGGCACTTCCAAATATCCTAATTTCAATGGAAAAGAACGTTGTCTGATCTTTAAACATGACGAATTACTTGTTAATAATATCTATCTTAATTATGCTTTACCAATAATTGATAAAACTATTATCGACTTATTATCAAAAAACAATTTACTTAGTCAAATAACATTACATAGTGCATTAACACTTTTAGAACTTTCAGAAATTTCTCAAATTGCACAAAAATACCAAGAAAATGCTTTAACTATACCATTTTTTCAAATGCTTACAAAAGAAAATCCTAATCATCAATTAATTATTGAAATATTTTCTCAATATATGGAAGAAGAAAAGAAAAAAAGTTCAAAATAGTGAACTTTATTATAGTTTTGTACCACAATTTGTACAGAAATTACCACCACTACTTTGACTTCCACAATTAGCACAAAACTTATTAGAAGAAGACTCATTATTTGTAGTTGTTTTATTATTATTTTGATATGGATCATAGTTTTGTGTAGCACCTTGATTAGTTTGATTAGCTTGATTACTATTAACTACACCTCCCATAACTCCACCACTTGCCATATTCATCATTCCTACACCCATAAATCCATTAGCTGCTCCACCTTCGTTTTTAGCAGCATCTTGAACAGCTTGAGCATATGCTCCTGTAAGAGTACCTTGTTGCATAAAGCTATTAGAAGATAATTCATAATTATCAATTTTCTTATTAGATTCCTCATCTAAAGTTACACTTTCCACAACGAAACCAACAAGATTAATTCCACGATCTCTAATTGGTTGATCAAAAACTTTTTCATCCATTGTTTTTTTAATTTCATCAGTACTACTAGGCAATTCTAAAACAGGCACTTTATGACTAGAATTTCCAAGTTCATTTAAGACATTTTGAAAAGCACCTATAACTTCGCTTCTCATTTGATCACATAAATCATCTTTTTTATACTCTTCAGCTGTTCCTGCTATTTTAGACATAAAAGCTGCTGGATCAGCTATTTTAAAAGTATATTTACCAAAACATTTAACATCTACTCTTAAAGGACTCATTGCTCCAGTCATTTGATTAGGAATTGGATGAGACCAGTCTTGAAAAGGAACAGGTGCTGGCGTACCAAATTTATTATCCATTATTTCCTTTCCATTTATATAAAAAACTGCTTGTTCTTTGTTTGTTCCACCGTTATAAGTAAAACGAGTCCACATCTCTTTAAATACCCCACCAAATTGACCTGCAAAAAATGATGGTGAAGCAGATTGATCAAAAGTATAAATACCTTCCTCAGCAGTAGCATCTAATACTTTTCCATTCTCAAATATTATAGCAATCTGTCCAGGAGAAACCTGAATCGCACTATCTTTAGATATGATTCCATTAGGAGTAGAAACTCTTTTCATTAAGATATCATTTCCTAAATCATCACATTTAATATACTCTTTCCATTGATCTTTAAGAGTACTAGAAACAGCCGAAGCTGCAGCTTTAATTAATCCCATAAAAAATCTCCAATCTTATTTATTAAATTTATTATACACCATTTTTTTTCACTTTAAAATATTTTCAAACTAATTAGACACTTTATTACTAATTAATTTATCATACTCTGTTTTAATCATCAAAGAATTATAATCAATTTTAGCTTGATAATTTATAATTTTTTTCTTACCATAAAACCTAGAAATTAATAAAATAATTAGTATAAATGTTAAACAAACTGCATTCACAGATATCTCCAACCACGGAATAATTTTCACAATTTTCCCATTTTGTGAAACCTTATAATTTTCTCCGGCTAATCTATAAAAACCATCTAAAATAGTAATATAATCATTTATAGCTTTACTATAATTTTCACTTTCAATATCTTTATAAATATAAGTTAATATTTGTTTAATGCGTTTATCATTATAAATATTAAATATTTTACTAGATTTATCCCCATTATTTCCCATATATATTTCTGGTTCTTTTTCATTTAAATATATTACAAATACTACACCCTCATCTAAAAAATTATTATAATCATAAAAATTATTACTATATTCATTAATAGACAAATCATATAATTCATTAGTAATTACAATTGCAATATCAATTTTAGTCTCTTTAACAAAATCATCAATTTTATTTTTAAGATTATTCATATCTTGCTTACTTAATAAATTTAAATAATCATATATTTTATCTTCACTCGATACAATTGGAATTTTTAATGTAGCACTATTTACATTAACTCTATCAGATAAAAATAAAGTCTCATTACTAAAATCTAAAGCCAAACAACTTATATTAAAAAGAAAAAAAGTACTAATAAACCAAATAAATATTTTTAGATATTTCATTGACACTCCTCCTAAAATAAATATGCAATTAGAAATCCTATAAAAAATATAAAAACAAAAAGAATTACACTAAAAATAATTACTTCTAATTTTCCACAAGTTCCATCAAACACAGATTTTCCATTAAAACCATTCATAATATATAAATAATTATTCCCTTTATAATTTACATTAATTAAATAAAAAGGTAATAAAACATTGAAATTTTTATAATTTAAAATCTTTAAATCATTTTTCACTATTTTTTTATATTTATAAGTAACATTATTTTTAATAAAATCTAAAGTTGCATTAATAATACATTTTGATAATTTATTAGAAGATTCTAAAAAATCCGAATTCCCTTCTATTATAATAGAACCTTTTAAATAAGTTTCTGAATATTTTTCTATATTTTCATAATTATCAATAATTGTCTCAAATAACCAATTTAATTTTATATTATTACAATTAAGAATATTTTTATAATTAAAGTTAACTGTATTTAAAACTTCATGTTTTTTATTATCATTATCTGTAGCAAGAAATTTTATATTACCAGTAACACAATACTCATTTACAGAGCTACTCAAATATATTTTACTTACTGAACATTTATTTTTAAATTTTAAAGGAATTAATGGATTAAAAAATACATATTTTTTATAATCCTTAATAGCATCTTCTTCAGTCTTAATAAAAGGTTTAATGTAAAAAGAATTATATATTCTATCATTTTCCATTTCTGTAACTAGACATCCACAAAACAAACATTTTTCTACCAAAAAATCACTAATAAACTGGTTACCACAATTATTACAGCGAAATTTTTTTTTATTTATATTTTTAACGTTATCCATTATCTTCACCTTATAAAAATTATAACATATCTATATCCATATCAAAAAGTGACACCTTAAATATAATCTTAAAATTAAATCTAAAATAATAAAAATATCCAAACTTTAATCATAAACTTAATCTGTTACAATTTATATTAAAAGCAATAATTAACTCAAAATTAATTATTTTTTAAACATAAAAAAACCCCAATTGATAGTGAAATGCCACATAGAGTAGACATCAAACTTAATTAAGGTTTTATTGATATATTTATCAATTTTCACTTTAGAAATTTTTTATTTTTCTTCATAAAATAATTTTCCAGTTATATAAGAATAAAGTTGTCTTTTATCCTTATCTTTAATTTCTATGTAATAATTTAATGTATCCATATCTTTTGAAGATGTAAAAACATCCTTTTTTTGCTCTAAACTAAATATGACTACCGAATCTTTTTTTTGTAATTTAGCATAATTTTTTTGATTTGCTAAAAAAGTAGTTACATTTGAGTATTCACAAGATATAATCTCTTTTCCATTTTTATCTAACATACCCATACCTGAATCTTTATTTACAATATAATAATCTCCATCAAATCTGATTTCAGTATACAATTCACTTTTTTGTACACCTTTTTCATCCATTAAATAATAATTTTTATCATCTTCACTAACAACATAATAACCATTTTTATCTAATTTTTTTACAGATTCAAAATTTTTATCAAAAGCCTTTTCACCATTTGCTTTATAAAAATCATAAATTCCAGATTTAGTACCACATTCCGTATTATAATTAGTAACTAAAATAAATAATCCATTTGACATATATCCGTATTGACCTAAAGAACGACATGGAACATTTTTATAAACTTTACCATCTTTATAAAAATTAACACCTTGATCATTTTGAAAATCATTTCTTACATAATTAAAATTATTATCAAACGCTGTATATGAAGATTCACTAACTTTTTTATATTTATTATCTAAAAAATAATCTTGTCCTTTACTTTCACAAATTATTCGTTCATTATCACGAGAAATATCATCACATTCTTTATCAAGTTCAATTACTTTACCATCTTCAACTACAATATGCGAATCTTTACTAGGTGATTTAAAAAAGGATGCACAAGAAGTTAACAATAAAGTTTTTTCATCATTAAAAACATCTTCTATACAAAAATGATCAACATTATCATAAGTAACTATTTCTTTTTTATTATTAAGATTTAAAATATAATTTTTATTATTATAAAATATTGAAATAAAGCCATCTTGTTCACTAGTACTTGGCTTATCAGCACCATCAACTACTGGAATACTAATAATACTTTTTCCCTCTGAATCTAAAACAATATATTTATTAGTTTTTTCATTTTCTAAAATAATATGATTATGAATACTAGCAAAAGAATGAACATCCATATCTTTTAGATTATAAATATTTTTATCCTTAGCATTTATCAAAATTGAATCATCACTTTTTCTAACTTTAAATAAACTTCCTTCTCGAGAGATAGATTGATATTTTCCAAATGAAACAACCATTTTACCATTACTCGAAATAATACCAACTTTTTCAGCCTTATAAACTATCGCTGTATTATAAATCATTTCAGAAACAGCCGAAAAATCAAAATCTGTTAACTGTTTTCCTTTTTCATCAAATAAAGCATATTTATAATCTTTATTTTGTACAAAGAAAGAAGTCGAATAATCTTCATTTACTTTATTATTACTAGTTAATTTTGTTTTTGAAAAAGAAAATATTGTTATTGCCATTAATAATGTAATAACTATTGCACTAATAATTATAATTATTATCCTTAAGCTTACTATTTGGCTAGTCTTTTTACCAATATCTTTTTCTTGTTGCAAATCATTTGCTTGATTTACCAACCTATTTCTACAATTTAAGCAAAATTTTGCATCTTCTTTATTTTGTGTACCACACTTACTACATATCATAAATTTTTCTCCTACTATAACAACTATAACATAAATAAAAATAATAATAAATAATAATAAATATTAAAAAATAAAATATTTAATATTTATGATAATCAATTTTTCTTCACAAAAAAAAAGATATTTCTAGTATCTTATTATATCATTACATGTAAATACTTTAGAAATTATCTCTTTTACTATACCACCACAATAACTACATTTTTTTAAACCTAAAGAAGTAATAGGACTTCCACAATTAGGACAATTAATACCTAGTACTTTTTTATCTAAATCAACTCTATCTTTATCAAAAACATAAATAAATTCTGTCTTAACTCGATCCTGAATTTTTTTACTCTCACCATTTTTTAATAAAATATATTCAAAACTAGAACTAAAATAAATAGTTGCAATACCATCACTATTTTCATATTTAGAAACAACTGTATTATGAATTTTAAAATTTGTAAATTTAACATCATTATATTCAGCTACATTATTTTCAATAAAACTTTTAATTTTACCCGTAAAAGTACTAGAATCTTTTTCTTCTATAGCTTTAAAACAATCAATAATAACCTTTTCAGATTGTCTTTTCAAAATATTAATATTAATCTGCGGAAAATCTCTTTTAATTTGTTCTAAATAAAGTCTATCCATACTAGCAAGAGACTTAGGTACTTCTTGATCTTCTAGTTTTGCACTTTCTACAATATCTTTCAAATTATAATCAGAATATCCTAAACCTGATAAAAAACTTTTAATTTTAAATTTTACAAATAAATACAAAAATATAATAAAAATTATTAAAATAATTACTCCTATTAAAAAAGCCATAAAATCACATCCACAATTTATTTTAACATATTTTGAATAAAAATTAATTTAGTCATATTAAAAAAATTACAAAAAAGAAAATTATCTTAGAATTTAATAAT
The DNA here is from genome assembly GCA_947652375.1 of uncultured Mollicutes bacterium. Lineage (GTDB taxonomy): Bacteria > Bacillota_I > Bacilli_A > RF39 > UBA660 > UBA3789. Next base: position 16,311 of record CANTCS010000023.1, read on the forward strand.
TTTTTAATCTTTTCCATCTGAAAATTATTTGTCATCTTTTTTTTGACTTTTCTAAAAACTCTATATCAATATCATTCTTTTGACATAATCCTTCAAATTGTAATCTCAAATCTTCTTTAGTAGTTATGTCATAAAGATTGAGAATAACATTTTCTCCTAATTCATAATGTTCTAAATACAAATTTTTAAAATAAAAATCTCTTTTCTTTTCTCTTTCCTCTATTTCATGTAAACTACTTCCACGTGCTATTAATGAAGATCTCCATTTTTCTATCTCATCATCACTATATCCTCGATATATAAAAAAAGGAACAACTTGACCATTATAATCATTTAACATTTGTAAATAATTTTCATAATTAGGACAAACAACAATTGGACTTTTCCCACTATTTAAAACTCTATCTAAATCAATTCTGCAAATAGCATACCAATTTCCTTTTTCCACACCTTCATAAAAATAATCTAATTTTTTTATTTCATCTATAGGGGTATTAAAAATAGAAGAAATAGAATTTTTTTCACTAGTACGTGCAGCTCGTGATATATATCTTTTTACAACTTCAACAGAATCATATTCATTAACAATATCTAAAAAATGATCTTTTCCTGAACCACTATCTCCTATTAACAAAATAATTTTATTCATAATTCCCTCCAATTAAAACATTAATAATTAAAAACTATTACTTAATTTCAATTTTTGTCTTTCCACCCATATAAGGTTGAAGAGCTTTAGGTATTTTTATACTTCCATCTTCTTGATAATTATTTTCGATAACAGCAATAAGTCCACGAGGAGTTGCAACAACAGTATTATTTAAAGTATGTAAATAATATGTTCCTTTATCCCCTTTAGCACGAATTCCTAAACGTCTAGCTTGAGCATCTCCAAGTATAGAGCAGCTTCCAACTTCAAAATATTTCTTTTGTCTTGGACTCCAAGCTTCAATATCACATGATTTAACTTTTAAATCAGCTAAATCTCCACTACAACATTCAAGTTGTCTAACAGGAACATCAAAATTTCTAAATATTTCGACAGTAAGTTTCCACATTTTTTCATACCACTGCATTGATTCTTCAGGTTCACATATTACAATCATTTCTTGTTTTTCAAATTGATGAACACGATAAAGGCCTCTCTCTTCTAACCCATGACTTCCCCCTTCTTTTCTAAAGCATGGAGAATAACTTGTCATACTTATAGGTAATTCATCTTTCTTAATAATTTGATCTTTAAATTTACCAATCATACTATGTTCACTTGTACCAATTAAATATAAATCTTCACCTTCTATTTTATACATCATAGCTTCCATCTCAGGAAAAGACATAACTCCAGTAACAACATCACTATGAATCATAAATGGTGGAATTGCATAAGTAAACCCTGCATCAATCATATAATCTCTTGCATAAGCAATCATCGCTTCATGAAGTCTTGCAATATCACCAAGTAAGTAATAAAAACCTTGACCTGAAGTTCTACCTGCGGCATCTTTATCCATTCCATTAACTCTATCAATAATATCAGCATGATATGGAATTTCATAATCTGGTACTACTGGTTCTCCAAATTTCTGTACTTCCACATTTTCAGTATCATCATGCCCAATTGGAACAGTTGAATCCATAATTTGTGGTATTACCATCATCTTATTCTTTATTTCTTTAGTAAGATTTTCTTGCTCAACTTCCAACTCAGAAATTTCACCAGCAGTTTCTGCAATACGACTTTTTATCTCTTCAGCCTCTTCCTTTTTACCATCTTTCATTAATTTACCAATTTCACCACTAAGCTTATTTTTATCTGCCTTTAAACCATCCACTCTAACTTGCACTTCACGAACTCTTTTATCTAATTCATAAACTTCATCAACAAGCACTAACTTTTCATCCTGAAATTTTTTTCTTATATTTTCTTTTACAACTTCTCTATTTTCTCTAATTAATTTTATATCTACCATAATTTTCCTCCTAAATAATTAAATCATATTTTTTATTTTTTAATAAATTTTTTTACTTCCATTTCAATACTTTCAATATCTTCATAATAAATAATATCAACTACATTCCTACAACCCTTTACCAAACTAGAAATTTTACTACCAGCTTTAGCAATTACCAAAATTGGTATCCCAAGATTAACTGCTTCTTGTAACTCCATTCCCTGTCCAGTAGAAACAACACTAAGTTCCGCAATTATATATTTAGTATCTTTAAGTAAATCTAAAGCTCTTTGATATTTTTCACAATCAGTACCAGTAAATTTCATAGTATCTATTGGACTTGAAACTAAAAATCCATCCCCCGAGACAATATTTACTAATTTTTTATAATTATTAATTAAATCAGTATCAGAAGATAATACTGAACCCGTAATTAATATTCTATTTTTAACTTTTTCTATATGATTTTTAAAAACTTGTATAGCACTTTCTCTATGAAGACCTTTAACTACTTCTATTCTATTATATCCATATTCAAATAATTTATCTGAATCTATAAGAATTTCTGGATTATAATATTTATCACTATCTTCTATAGTAGCAGCATAAACAACTTTATTTATCCCTTCATAAAGTATGGCACCAATACACATTGTACAAGGTTCACACGAGGTATAAATAGTAGAACCAGCTAATTCGCCATACAAATTTTTATTTTTTGATGCACTCTCAATAGCAGCAAGTTCAGCATGAGGAAACATACTTTTGTTTATTAAAGTTATATCATCACTTCTACCAATAATTTTTTTATCTTTAACAACAATTGCTCCATACGGAAACCAAGCAGTCTTAGAAATCTCAATTGCTATATCAATATAATCTTCATCTGTCATATAAATTCTCCTTCTAACAAAAAAAAGAATCGCAACAAGGAGTGCTATAAGCACGGTGCCATCCTTTTTTTTACTTTATTTGATAACGGTATTAACCGGATATTTAATCATCTATAGAGTAGATAAATAAGTATTTAATAATCGTTTTCACCAACCACGACCTCTCTTTAATTAAATAATCTTATTATTAGTTCTAATAATCGACTTGATATAATTATAATAAATAAAACAATAAATTACAAGTATAAATAAAAGATAAAAACAATTAGAAAAAATATCCAAATATATTTTCATCGATAAAATCCCTAAAAATATCATTAACTAATTAAATAATTCAGATTTTCAATTTAAAAATATATCTAAACAAAACATTATCTTTCTCATTCTTCTAACATTCTAAATTAAGACAAATAACATCCTATACTTTTATAAATATTATTTAACTCTTTATAATTAACAACAATACTACTATTAATTTCTTCAATATTAGTTTCAGAAAATCCTTGAATACCATCAGTTAAAGAAACATAATAATTAAATTTTTCACCATTTTTAATAATTTTAACATATCCCTCTAATGGTTCCCTAAACATTTGTAAAAATAAATTAAGTTCATCCCCAACATCTTCTAAATAAACATAATATACTCCATCTTTAAACTCAGCAGTATCACAAGTAAGTTCTCCTTTTTCTATAGAGTCTTTCGTCTTTTTAACCATTTTTTTAGCAGCATAAACATAATAAATATTTTTTATATTATTAGAAGTATTTTCTACTTTTGTCATATTTCCATATATTAATAAACCTATTCCTATAATAAAAAATATCAATGTAGTACCCAAAAATATATTTTTTCTTCTATATTCAACTTCAATAGGATTTTTTTCATCATCACTAATAAAAGTTCTTCCATCATAAGGATGATTGCCATATGCTATAACAGGTATCATAAAAATAGAAAATAGTGCTGTTAAAATTCCATTATATTTAAATTTTTCTCCAATTTTATAAAATACCACTAATATATATATATATCCGATAAATGGGATTAATGAAATCAATCCTAAACTTTTTTTCTTAAATGCCATCTCAGATAAAATCATTAAATTATAAATTGGAATTAAAGCTGCCCACCATCTTTTATTAGCTTTCATAAAAAGCAATTCTAAAGAATAAGCATAGAAAAACATAAAAGAAAGACTAATAGTAAACAAAGGAAACGAAGATTTTAGTAAAGAATCCAGTAAAAAATCTTTTGTTACAAAAACTAAAAATAAATTAAAAAAAATAGCAATTAAATAAAGACCAAATGTCAAATAAAAACATAAAGTTTTATTACCTGTGTTATTAGCAATACTCTGTGTAACTTCTTGATTAGTAACACTACCCAAAATAAAATTTCCTGAGCCAACCTGATAAGCATTATTCTCCTGAACTTTAAACTTTTGCATATTTTTATTATCTGGATGATCATAATTTAAATTTCCACATTTCATACAATATCTAGAGCTCGCTTTCATAAGCTCACCACATCTAGAACAATAAATCATTTTTTCTTCATTCATAAAATTCCTCCGTTATTATAATTAGTTTACCATAAATAAATTTGATTATCAAAAAAAATTGACTTTATTAAAAGTCAATTCATCGTTTATTAGAATAGATAATATAAGGAGAATTAGCACTTCCATCGCCAGCCGAGTATTCAATTCCATTAGTAAGCGAAACAGATGGCCTCACAAAAAAAGGATTAGCTGATGGTATAGTTCCATCTCCCCAACCATCATAAGAAAAGCGATCTCCAATTCTAAAAATTCTTACTTTATCCCAAAATATATATGCAGGTGACATAGACCAATAAAATTCTTTTATGGGACTAAAATAATCATCATTGTTAAATGTATATATTATACTTTGCTCAGTTCTAGTTAAAAGTCCTACTGGATATGTCAATGCTCCATTCCCATTACTACTATTTACTGTAAAACGGTCAAGCTTATTACAAGTTAAACTTCCCGATGTATAACTAAACAAATAAGCAACTGTTAATTCTTTATTGGGATCCCACCCATTTTTACCCCAACTTCCAAATCTACGATCATTACACCATTCTGTATCTTCTAAATAAGAGGTATAATCTGTCATATTCTTAGAGTACCATGTATCAATAGTTTTTTTAATCGTAGAATCTTTTGTATTAACATCATCATTATAAAGCATCTCATTTAATGCATCTTGGGCATTTTTCCCTCCGTTTAATTTTATATAATAATAATTAGTATTATTTGCATGATAAATATAACTTATTTCACTACATTCATCTGTTTCATTAAAACAAGTATAATGATGTGTCGCATCAGCATTTTTAGATACAACATTTACTAACTTATATTTTCCATTACTATAAGTAAATGAATTTCCATATTTAAAATTATCTGCTTCATTTATTACATAATTATATGAATCATAAACAGTATTATACATATAACCAATATATGCAAAAGAATTTGTTTTAGTATTATAAGCTACTTTATTACTACTTGTCCCCATCTGTTCTGCTGTTAAAGATGAAGCTTCTCCAGTATTTGTACATTTTAAATCACTTGATGGTATTCCATTATATAATAGTTTTACTCCTCCTGTATCTGTTGTTCTTACTATCTTCCAACAATAATTTGCAAATATTACATTGTTATTAGGATTCTCTACAAAATAATAATAGTATATGTTATCTGCATATTTTTTTACATCTCCTGTACTTGATTCAGCATCTGATTTAATCTTTTTATATAATGTCCATCCCTCTTCTACAGCTCCATTAGTTGATTTTTTTAAATCTAGTTTACTCCAAGTTCCTTTTATTCTAACATCACTCTCTCCCATTATAAAATAATCATCATTTATTTTCTCTACATTTTCATTTACTATATCCCAGCCTTTA
>CANTCS010000024.1 GCA_947652375.1 uncultured Mollicutes bacterium
AGTGAAGGTACTACGAAATATAATACTTTCACTTCTCAAAATACATTGTAAGACTGGGATAACTCTCTATCCACTATATTAATTATACAACTTTTGTCTTAAAATGTCTATCCTGTGAAAGTCTAGTTCATAGTGTTTAAGTAATCTTCTAACTCTGATATTTGAATTTTATTTGTTAGATTTCCAATATAAATATCAGTAGAATAATTAAATGCAAGAAATGTAATACCTTTAATAATTATCCTATGCGGTTCAATGTAAGAGAGGTTAGTTTTATCAATCTTTCTAATATTACCATTAATAAATATAGGTTTAGTTTTACAAAACTGACAGATAAACTCTAATCTTTGCTTTAAAGATTTTTCAAAAGGTATCTCTTGTGTGATAAACTTAATCATAAACACCATCCTTCCTTTAGGATGATTTCTTTGTAAACAACAAAAAAACCAATCTTTCGATTGATTTCTATATATCAATGTTCGAAAAGTTCGAACAGATTCGTCAATGGAGCGAATGAGGGGAATCGAACCCCCATCACAGCCTTGGCAAGGCCGTATTCTAACCATTGAACCACATTCGCATAAATGGAGGGGCCTACCGGATTTGAACCGGTGATCAGGGTGTTGCAGACCCACGCCTTACCACTTGGCTAAAGCCCCATTACATTTAAAATTATAACAGATTAATTTTAAAATTTCAATAAAATTATTTTCTTTTATAATATTTTATGAATTAATTCATAATAGTAAACTATAATTTTGAAAATTATATATAAAATAAAAAATTATATAGCAGGAAACAATAAAATTGATGATAGGCTATATAATAAACAAATAAAAAAATAATTTTATAAACAATGATGCTTAATTAAATCAAAAATTTTAATTATTATAAAAAATTTTTAATTATCAAAATTTGCATATACAAAGCATTAAAAAGTAAATTTAAAATTATTGAAAGTAAAAATTTTCAATTAATATAATTATAAATTTTCATTTAATAAATTAGAATATAATTTAGAAAAAATTTGATAATACTCTTCTAATTCATTTTTAGCTTCATCCAATGAAAGTAATTTAAATTTTTCATGCAATTTAAAATCTAATTGTGTTATTTGTTCTTTAAAAGACATTTCTCTATTTTCTAAAACTTTACGATAAGCAAAAACTCCTTCTGGGTGAATAAATATATAACAATCAGCATTCGCACAAATTTCTGCTTCAATACATTCATAATTAACATCCCCATGATGAGCCTCTATACAATTTATTATCTTATTTTTATCTTCAATCTCTAAATCATAATTATTTAGAAAATCTTTAGCAAAATCTGAAGCCATTTTAATATGTAACTTTATATTTCCTTTTTCTTTTGCATCTTTTATTTTTAAATCCATAAGAGCCATTGCAATAACTATAATTGTTTCATCCCCTCCATAAACTTTAACTAAATTTTTAGCTTTGCTTAAAGCAAAGTCCAAAATGCTAGGTAAGGGAATAGCATTTCTTGCAAGTTCAAATGCATCTTCCATTAATTGTTTTTTATTTTTCATTAATTTTCATCTCCTCTTAATTTAAAATTTCCTTTTCTAAACAAATGATAGATAGGGGAAAAGATTAATTACTTGAATTTATATACTTCAATTTTATTAGTTTTAATATTATGATAAATTTTTTCAAATACTTCTAATAAAGAGTCAATCATCATCTCATTCTCAATTACATATCCCATAGAATCATCATTAATAAAAGAATCAATAAATAATTGTTTTGTTCCATCTTTTAAGATAAATATTTCAAATCCTTTTCCTATTTTTGGAAAATCGCTTTTATTAAATCTTTTTACATCTTCTTCACTAATTACTCCAATAAATTTAGCTTTTCCAGACTCTTTCAAAGTTTTCTTAATTAAATCATTATTTAAAATTGTTTCTTTTTTATCCTCTGATGTCATAATAATTCTATGAATAAGAACATTTCTTTCTATTGCTTTAATATGTTCATTAATATAAACTTCTTCAAGAGGATGATTAATCCAACCATACTCTGGAGTTGTATCTAAACAATAAACTTTATCTCCATCTTTTAAACTAGCCATCCGCTCATTTAACCACTCATATCCAACAATTTTTCTGGTTCTTTCAATTTCATCTTTTAGTAAAACACTCACATTACCATAGCCACCATCTATTGTAATGTTCTCCCCGTTAATAAAGCTAGACTCACTACTAGATAAGAAATAGACAACATTAGCAACTTCATAAGGTTGAGCAATCCTTTCAATTGGTGTCCAAAGAGGAGCTTCAAATTCTTGTTCTGGAGTATTCATATCAGTATTAATTGCTCCTGGCGATATTGAATTAACTCTAACATGTTTTCTACCATAATTAACACAAAGACATTTCATTAAACTCACAACAGCACTTTTACTAATACTATAAGACATACTACCAAAAGCTCCACTATACGCATCATTACTAGACATCAAAACTATATTCCCACCGTTTTTTACAAAACTTTGTAGCTTAGTCGCGATAATTAATTGTGAGTAAAAATTACAATTCATAACTTTATTAAATTCCTCTAAATCAAAATTAACAAAATCATCATTCTCAGAAAATGTTCCAGCATTTAAAACCAAAGAATCAAATTCAACTCCCGCAACATCTTCAACTAATTTAAAGCTATCCTTAGTATTACTAAAATTATAGGGACCAATTTTTTTGAAAGAATCCTCTCCATATTTATTTACCAATTCATTTATTTTTTCTTCATTTTCAAAATAAGTTCCATAAACAATATAGTCTTCTTCTAAAAATTTCATTGCAATACTTCTTCCAATTCCTCTAGAAGCACCAGTAATAAGTACAATTTTTTTATTCATAACTTTCCATCCTTTAATAATTATTGATTAGTGACATTTATATTATATAAAAAGTTTTAATATAATTCTATTTAAATTTTTATAGTAATAAATATTTTCAGAAAAATTAGTAATAATATTAATGAAATAATAATTTGTAATTTGAAATTTTAGGTGATAAAAAAATAACTACTTTTGAATATTTAAATTGAAACTTATTTAATTAAATAATTTGTTTTTTTTATGATAATGATATTCAGTTTACATTTTGACTTGCTTTAAGATTTGTTTTTACCTATAATTAAAATATAATTATAATAGAAAGGCTAACTATTAAAAGTCAATAGTTTTTCTTTCAAAAATTAAAATTGGAAAAGAACCATGCCAAAAAGATTTCACAAAAGTGAAATTTTGAAAAATTGAGTAATCAATTATTTCAATAAAGACGGATCAAATTGGATATTCTTAGTTTCAAGAATGAAAATAACTCGAATAAGCTTTTTGCACACATGAGATAAAGCAACTCTATGACATTTACCTTCAGATATTTTCTTATGGTAATAGTCATAAAAAGTGTTATTAAATCTAATGACAGTAAGAGCTACATTCATTAATGAATATCTTAAATATCCAGAACCACGCTTCACCATTTTACCTTTGGAAGACATAGTACCAGATTCTATGATACCAGGCTCTAAACCAGCAAAAGATAGCATTTTACTTGGATTAGAAAATTTAGAAATGTCTCCAAACTCAGAAATGATGGAAGCACAAGTAATTACACCAATTCCAGGAATAGAAAGAGTTGGTGGATTAAGATCTTTGATAATTGTAGAAATCTGTTTATCTAGTTCGATGATTTGTTCATCTATGTTTTTATAAAGATTAAGAATAGAAGTTAATTCCAGTTCAAAAATATCATTGGATTCACCAATAGTATTTTTAGCTAAATCCTTTAATTTAACGAATTTAGCATAAGTGAATTTACTACGAGAAATTTTACTTAAAGAGTCAAAATCTCTCATGTTAGCAATTTTCTCTGGTGTTTTATATTTCTCTAAAATATAAAGAGAAGTAACACCAAAAGAATTACTAAAAAAAGGTTTAAATTCAGGAAAAATCATATCTAAGATGTTTGTTAATTGGACTTTATATTTACTTCTTTGCTTAACTAAAGTTTCTCTTAATCTAGTAAGTGACTTAATGGAATATTTATGATAAAATAGGCTTGAATTTGGTCTATATGGGACTGACATAAGTTTCCTTGCAACTACAGTTGCATCAACTTTATCAGTTTTAGTCTTTCTTAAAGTTAAAGATTTATAAAATTCTTTCACTAAAAGGGGATTAAATTCCATAAAACTATAATTGTTCTTCTCTAAGAACAATTTCAAATTCAAACCATAATGTCCAGTAGCTTCTAAACCAATATGGACATTAGAATTATCATAGGATTTCAATAAGTCTAAAAACTGTTGAAATCCTTTTTTGCTATTATCAAAAGATAAATTTTCTACAATAACTTCACCTGTATCTTTACAGATGAAACAATCGTGTTTGTATTTTGATATATCTATTCCAACATATATTATATACATGCACCTCCTTGATTAGTTTTTTAATGCCTGTATGTTTGCCACAAAAGCTTTCTATCTTGTAACCTCGCTGAACCTATAAAACGTCAATGCGTTAACTAACTAATCAACAATTGAAATAAAAAGTCTGTGGTAAGAGCCTTTCCAAACAGTCAAAGCTGTAGGAACGTAGAAACAAATCCACAGGCAAGAGTTATTATAAACTCAAAAAATATAAATAGAAAGAATCAATCAAATAGATTAATAATTTCTATAAGATTGATTATACGAGAAAATAATAATGGCTTTTATAGAAATAAAGAATCAAAAAGATTTTGCTATCCAATTTATTGAAAATTCAATAAGAGATAAACAAGTAACATTAGAAGATTATGAAGATTTCCAAAATGCAGAAATAAGAAGAAAAAAAGATTGGGAAGAATGGAATGATTTTCTAATAAAATATCGTAGCAAAGCTTCACGTATTAATTTAGAAGAATTAGGAGAAAGCTTTGAAAATTTAAATCAAACTCATATTATAAATAATAAAGTAGATGAGCTTGACATAAAAATAATGAAATCAAATTTAGAACGCAGAACAAAATATATTAGAAGATTAAGATATATATTATTTTTAGTTTCTGATATTGCATATGCAAATATAGATGGAAACAATTATAGTGTTAAAGAAATATACAATATTCTTAAAAGAGATTTAATAAAAGATACTGAAAAGGAGCTTAAAGATCAAATATTTATTGCAGAAGAAAAATTAAAAATTAATGAAATGTCTTTAAGGAAAGACAATAAATATTTTTTAACTCCTAATAAAAAAGAGAAACTTTTAAAACAAATAGAAGAATATCAGCGAATGCTTCAACAATTTGAAAGAGGCGGATTCCAAGAACGTGATGGCTTACCAAATATTTTAGGACTCAGTAGCGAAAATCCAATAAATACATATAAAGCAATTTTTGATACTAATCCTATAGTTTTTGAAGATGAGGAAAGCTATAACACTAAGTTAAGTAATAAAAATTTATAATTAAAAATAAATAAAGATATATTGAATGAAAAGAAAGTTCTATTTATTTTTTGTCTTATCATGAAATTATAATTAAATAAAAAATTGATTATAACTTAACAATTATTTTATTTAAAAATTGAAAATCTAAATAAAATAATATAAATTATTACAATAAAAAAAATAGAAGATAGCTACAAATAGTAGTGTTATCTTCTATTTTTCAATTATATTATTAAGTTTATCTATAAATTCTTCTATATTATCATTATTATAATAACCATCTATATGTCCTAATAAATTTTTATTTTTAAATATTAAAAGAGTAGGTAAAGTATTAACATTATACAAAGTAAAATCATTATTTACTTCTACTTTATAATATAATGTATTTTCTGGTAAATTATTTGTTATTTCTTTTATAGGAATAGACTTTAATAAACATTCTGCAAAATCTGGATTGTAAACCTCAATTAAAACTAAACTATCATTTTCAATTTTATTAGAAATTTCATTAACATTAATTCTAAAGAAATCAGAAATAGATACAGCTCCATATCTATCAACAAATAAATCTTTTATTGTTCTTTCATCTTTATCTATTTCATTCTTTATCTTATTATATTCTGCTTCATTATGAGCAACTCTAATAGCTCCAATAGGGCATTCAGATTCACACTTACCACAAGAGATACATTTACTATTATCTACAACTATTTTTTTATCCTTATCACTCCAAGAAAGCGCTTTAGTAGGGCAAACTTCAATTCCTCCACATTCTTTAGCGTTATCACAAATTTTAAAATTAATTAAAACAGCCATTTTACAAATTCTCCTTTATAATCGATAATAGATTTATATAAATATTATCTTTAATTATATGAGTTTTAATATTAAATTTATTATATTTTTTTATTAAAAAGTCATTTAAATTATATTTTTCAGTAGATATTTCTTTTCTTAATTCTAATTGATTTAAATGTTTATATTCAAGAAAAGAATTATTTGCATAAGCTCCAACAAAAACATCAAAACCAAGAAGCGAATTATACATTTGCATTAAAGCTTGATTAGCTTCATTAGTAGAATTATTATCTAAAACAAAAACTAATTTTTCACTAATACTTTTATTATTTTTTAAAATATCTGCAAAATAATTTATTTTGTCTAAATCCATAAACCCACTTATCAAATCTTTAAAAATAATAATTATCTTATCTTCCATATCTATAGCCTTCTTTATTAAATGGAATTTTTTCTAAATCACAGATAGATAACCATCTCATTATTTTTGTAATTGCTTCAATCTTATATCCACCAATATTGTATGGAAGAGATTTTCCTTGTAAACTATTTTGAATATTAGCATCCATACTTCCAACAAATAAGACATTTTCAGTTAAAGAATGATCAACCATTCTTAAATCAATATCAGCAAAATCACCATTAAATACAGATAAAGCAATTTTTTCTTTAGGTGTATCATTGTAAAATAATGAATTAATATTTTCAACTGCTAATTCTTTATTAAAACCTTTAGGTAATACATCAATTTCTACTCCATAACCAGGACAATAATATGGATATAAATCATATAATTCTCTATTTTTGAAATCACTAATTATTGCATAATAGTAATTAAATTCTTCTTCAGTCATATCTTCTTTTTCAAAACGAATATTAGCAAAATATTTATAAAGTGACAATTCTACCATCGGCTCAATTTCGCTTGGAATAATATCATGTATATCCTTTAATAGTTTTTCTGTAGATAAAATTTTTGATTCTTTAAATGGTCGCTCTAATAAATTCATTTCACTTCCAACTAATAAATCTCCACCATATTCAGTAGCAACTGACTTAAAAGTATTAGAAAATCCCGCATTTTTAAATAATTCATGAATTAGACTTATCCAGCCATCACCATTTCCATTTAAATATTCAACTGAACCACCAGTTATACAATGAATATCAACTTCATATTTTTTACTAAGATTTTTTAATTCTTTAAAGAAATTATTAACTTGACATCTTGTATAATTTCTTCTTTCTTTCTCTGTCTCACCGATAGAGTAAGCCTCATCTCCAGTTAAATGAGCTAAACAATCAGTCCAGTCAATATAAAATATTATTTTTTTCTTTGAATTCATTTTTTACTTCACCTTTTCTAAAATAGTTATATCCAATTTGTCTTCTAAAATAATGTTATTAGCATCACTTAAAAAGTCCAATATTTTAACTCTTAATTTTTCTCTAACTTTAGAGTTTTCTAATAATTCAAATTCTTCACATTCTAAAATCATATCTAAAATTTCTTCAATACTATCAAATTTAAATTTAAGGCTTATTTTATCACGTTTTATTAATTTACACAAGTTGTTTTTACAACTGTTTTCTAAAACTTCTTGAGAATGTTTAACAACATAATCATGGTTAAAATATAACAAATTATTATAAGCAACATTCCATAAACCTTGAAATGAATATTCATCAATTGTTGGATCAATTATAATAATTTTCCCATTATCTTTTAATAAATTTAACATATTAACTAAAGCTAAACCTTGTTCTTTAATATCAATTTCATGAAATGCTAATGATAATACTATAATATCAAATTTAGTTTCACTCTGATAATTAATAATATTTGCCCATTCATAAGAAGCATTTTTATGAGAGTTTTTTTCATTGTTTTTATTTATTTGTATTTTATCAATATCAATTCCCACATATTTAGAACATTGATTTATAAAAAATTCACAATATCTTCCATCACCACAACCAACATCCAAAATATTTGTATCTTTAATTTCTACTAAAGATAATATTTTATTTTTTTCAGTATTATCCATAATTAAACCTTCTTTCTTAAATTATTAATAATGTTAACTAGACATTTTATAAAATAATCTATTTCATCTTTTGTATTATTTTTACCTAAACTAATTCTTATAGGTTGATAATTATCTAAATCAGCCCCACATGCTACTAAAACATGAGAAGCAACAGCAATTTCTGAATTACAAGCAGATCCAGTAGAAACAAAAATTCCAAATGACTCCAACATTAACATTAATTTAGTTGCATCAACCCCTCTAAAGGCTACACTAGAAGTATTAGGCATACGATTTTTTAAATCTCCATAAAAAATTACATCCTTTATATTTTGTTTAATTTCTAGTTCCATATAATCTCGTAATTTTTCTAAATTTTTACTAGTTTCATACTGATCTTTTAAAATTAATTCACAAGCTTTTCCTAAACCTATTATATAAGGAACATTTTCAGTTCCACCACGTCTATTTTTTTCTTGGTGTCCAAAAATTAGTGGAGTAAAAGGAGTTTTATCTTTAACATACAAAACACCAACTCCTTTAGGAGCGTATATTTTATGACCAGAAATAGCTAATGTATCAATATCTAAATTTTTAACATCAATATTAATTTTACCAGCAGCTTGTACAGCATCACAATGAAATAAAATATTATTTTCCTTAGCTATTTTAGCAATTTCTTTAATAGGGTAGATGTTTCCAATTTCATTATTAGCTAACATTACAGTTATTAAAAAAGTATCATTTTTTATTGCCTTTTTTAATTCTCCTAAATCAATCTGTCCTAAATTATTAACTGATAAATAACTAATATCATAACCATTATTTTCAAGATACTTCATAGCCTCTAAAATAGAAGCATGTTCAACACTAGTAGTTATTATATGTTTTTTATCTCTATTCGATTTAATAGCATTCATTATTGCACATATATTAGCTTCACTTGCACAACTTGTAAAAATAATATCATCATTAGAAGCATTAAGTAATTTAGAAACATTTGCTCGAGCTTTATTAATAGCTTCTTTTGTCTCTCTTCCAATAAAATAAGTACTACTTGGATTTCCATATTGTTCCATAAAAAATGGTAGCATAATCTCATATACCTCTTCACTACATTTTGTGGTAGCATTATTATCTAAATATATTTCTTTATTCATATTACGTTCTCCAAAAAATAAATTCAATTTTATTATACTCTTATAAAATTGAAAAATCTATTTTTTTAAACAAATCATTAGTTAAAATAGGAAATATTTAAATAAAAATTAAAAAGCTAACAAAAAAAAGAATGCTTTTAAATGCAATTCTTTTATCAAATTAAAAACTAAATTATATTTATTATTTAGAAAAATTATAATAGTTATTTAATTCTAATTTATATATTTTAATAATTCACTAAATTCACTGTATCCACTTTCTGAGTTTAAATGACCACCACCAGGAATAATAATTTGTTTATCTGTAACAGTATTAGCAAACAGAACCTCAGCTTCAAATTTAACATATGGATCATTATCAGAATAAATACATGTAATATCACTACAATATTTTTTAAGTTCTAAAAGATTGTCAAAATACATACTCTTATTAACTCTATCATAATCTTCATTTATACCAAGATAATTGTTAAAACCACATACAAAAACTAATCTTTTAACTTTAATTTTTCTATCTACTAAATACTTTGATATAAAAACTGGAGCTATCGAATGAGCAAATATAATAGTATTTTCATTTATTAGCTGACTATCGACATAAACATCTAAAATTTTAGCCCATCTTTCATAATTTTGATTTCCAACGCCAGTTGGAAATTCTGGTGTATATACTAATTTTTCTTCTCCATCTATCTTAATATTTGCAATGATTTTTTCTCTTAAATAAGGTATCCAATTACTAAATGGACAACTAAAACTACCATGTAATAAAAAATAATTATTTTTCATCTCTAATTCTCCTTAACATATCTCCATTGTTTAAAATAAGTGCATTTTTCATCTGAATTTAATGAAATCTGAAAAATACCATCTATTTTTTGAGTTTTATTATTTTGTAATAAAGTTCTAGTCATTTGCCAATGAACTATACAAAATTTCTCATCAAATAAAATTATATCATAATTATAATCAATATTTTTTTGATTATCTTCAATAATATTCCATAAATTAGTAACTTCAGTAAAATTACTACAAGGTTTATCAATTGGATTTTCATAATATTCTACATTCTTATCAAGTATTTCTAATGTACTTTTCCAATCTAAATTTTTCCAAGAATTCATAAAGCTTTTAATCCAATTATCATATTTTTCTCTCATATTATCTTCCTTTCAAACTATTTTTTGAATTTTATATATTCTTTTTTCTTTTTTATAATATTATTTTCTTCTAAAACATCAGAAAGATATTGACCTTTTTTTATTATTATCTTTAAAGCATTTTCGCATTCTTCAAATAAATCAACTAAACTTGAAAATTCTCTTTCACGTCTTTTAATAAATTCTTCACTGTTACCACGACTTTTAAATCTCTCTACATATTCAGAAAAATTATTTCTTTCAGGACAAACAATTATTATTTTAACATTGTCCAAACTCTCTAAAAACTCTGCTTTATTATAAGCTAAAAAAACATGCTCAATAAAAGGAGAAACAACAATTTTACCTTTTTTTAATAAATCAATTGCTTCACTTAAAAAATTATCTGGATAAAGAAGATTTTCTTTTCTTAAATTAACTGAACCTTTTCTTTTTTCTAAAGGTAAGTGTCTAATAGATTCATCATAAATATATTTATAATCTTGAAAGTCAAAATCAACTATATTTTCATAATTTTTCTCAAGATATGTTTTTCCAGTTCCCATATAAGCCATTATTAAAATTTTCTCCATATTCCCTCCCAAAAATATTACTTAATTTATTATATAACAATATTAAATTTTTTTCATCATCTGAATAGTCTATCAAAATAACCTTCTTTTTTATAAAAAGAATATGCAACATTATTACTAAAAACATCAAGTATAATTCCCTCACATTTTACAGTTTTAAAATAATTCTCCATATGATTTAATAACTTTTTGCCAATTCCTTTTCCTTGATAATTCTTATTAATAATAAAATCTAAAATTCTTCCACGTTTTTTAACTTTAAAATTTTCAGTATCTATAGTGTCATTATTAATTACTCCAACAATAGCTCCTATAATTTTTTTATTTTCTCTAACAAGAAAAATTTTACCTTCATATTTATTAACATTTTCTATAATTGTATTAAAATAATTCCTAATAAAATCTTTTCCAATTTTATTATATTCTTCTTTATCTAACTTAACTATATATTTTTGTAGTTCCATAAGTAAATTTTTAAATTCTTTTTCATAAATATTATTATAATCTATTATTTCCATTTGGTCTCTCCTAAACTGAATATATAATACTATAAATTAAAAATAGATAAAAGTTTTTTATATATAATATCTATAAAATATAAATTTAATAATTTTTTATTTTATGATTAGACTTAATATGTTATAATCAAATAGGAGTGATTCTATGAAAGTAATAATTAATGGTTTAGAAGTTAATTATGAGCAATATGGTGAAGGTAAAGATATATTGCTTTTACATGGTTGGGGACAAAATATAGACATGATGAAACCTTTAGGTGATAATTTTTGCAACAAATTTAGGATAACAATTATTGATTTTCCTGGCTTTGGTAAAAGTGAAGAACCAAAAGATACATGGAACATTGAAAAATATTCTATTATGCTTGAAGAATTCATAAAAAAAGTAGAAATAAAAAAACCTATTATTATGGGACATTCTTTTGGTGGAAGAGTAGCTATAAAATATTCATCAAGAAATGCTATTGAAAAATTAGTTCTCTTTGGAAGTCCATGTATAAGAGTTCAAGAAAATCTTTCTCTAAAAGTAAAGCTTTTAAAAAAACTTAAAAAATTACCTGGCTTAAATAATCTTGGTGAATATATGAAAAAATATATTGGTTCAAGAGACTATAAGGCCGCAAGTCCTATAATGCGAAAAACTTTAGTAGAAGTTGTAAATGAAGATTTATCAAAATTTGCAAGAGAAATAGAAGAACCCACTTTATTGATTTGGGGAGAATTTGATACAGAAGCTCCACTATCAGATGCAAGAGAACTTGAAAAAATAATGTTAGATGCCGCATTAATTTTACTTCCAGGAACTCACTATGCATATCTTGAAAATCTACCTAGAGTAGTAGATATATTAAATAATTTTATTTAGGAGGAATTTTATGATAATAATTTATTTAATTTTAATACTTGCTTTAATTATACTTAACTTTTTTAAAAGTAAAAAAACGCTTCATATGTTACAACAAAATTTATATAATGAAAATAACCGATACTTAAAATGGGTTATGAAAAATAAAAAACAATTTATATATTTAGATTTATTAGTTGTAATTTTAGCTTTAGTAGGTGTATTTGTAATTTATGATTTACCAGTTATTTCTATAATCTGTTTACTTACAATGTCACTATTATCACTAATTCAAGCTTTTATATGGCGTCATATTATTTTAAATGATCAAAATAAAAAGAAACTTGTAGTAACAGCAAGAGTAAAACGACTTATAACAACAACATTTATATTATTTGCAATCCCGCTAGTGTTATTAGGTATAAACATTGCGGATCCCCAAAAAGTTTGGATTATAATTTTTTCATTATGTATAATGACATATTTAAATGCTTTTGTAGTTTTAATTGCAATGATATTAAATACGCCAATTGAAAAATGTGTCTATTTACATTACAAGAATATGGCTCAAACTAAATTAAAACAAATGAATAATTTGAAAATTATAGGAATCACTGGAAGTTATGGAAAAACTAGTAGTAAAAATATTTTAGGTGATATTTTAAATATAAAATATAATGCTTTACCAACACCAAGAAATTTAAATACTTATAATGGTTTAATAATGACAGTTAATAATTATATGGATAAATTTTGCGATATTTTTATTGCTGAAATGGGTGCTTATGTAAAAGGTGAGATAGCAGGATTATGCCGTTTAGTTAAGCCTAAATATGGTATTTTAACTACAATTGGAACAGCTCATTTAGAAAGTTTTGGCAGTGAAGAAAATATTATTAAGGGAAAATTCGAACTTATTGAATCTTTACCAAGTGATGGATTTGCAATATTAAATGGAGATGATCCTAAACAAGTAAATTACAAACTAAAAAATAATGTAAGAGTAATATGGACAGGAATTAAAAATAAGGATGTTGATGTTCAAGCAATAGATATTAAATGTTCATCAAAAGGGACAACTTTTAATGTTATTTTTAAAGGAGATAAGAAGAAATATCATTTTGAAACTAAACTTTTAGGAAATCATAATGTTTATAATATTTTAGCAGGTATTGCTTGTGGAAGAGAATTTGGAATAGAAATAGACGATTTAATAAAAGCAGTAGGTAAAGTTAAACCAGTAGAACACAGATTAGAATTAAAAAAATTAGGTAATTTTTATCAAATTGATGATGCTTACAATTCTAATCCAGTAGGAGCAGCTAATGCATGTGAAATATTAGGTATGATGCCTGGTTTAAAAGTAGTAGTTACTCCTGGAATGATAGAATTAGGAGACAAAGAAGATTATTATAACAAAATATTTGGAGAACAAATCGCAGATGTTGCTGATTATGCTATCCTAATTGGTGAAAAGAAAACAAAACCTATTAAAGAAGGTTTAATCACTAAAGGATTTGATAAAGATAAAATAATAGTATTTAATGATGTTAGAGATGCATATCCTTATATAGGTACATTAGCTAATGACAAAGAGGTTTATGCATTATTTGAAAATGATTTACCTGATACATATAATGAAAAATAGGAGAGTGAAATAATGAGAATTAAAGTAGGTGTGATTTTTGGTGGCGAAACCGTAGAACATGAAGTAAGTATTATCTCTGCTATTCAAGCAATGAATAAAATCGATTCAGAAAAATATGAAATAGTTCCAATATATATTACAAAAGATCGTGAATGGTATACTGGTGACATGTTAAAGGATATTGATGTATATCAAGACCTTAACTTAATAAAAAAATACAGTGAAAATGTTGTACTTTATTTCAAAGATGGCTGTTATGTTCTACAAAAGAAAAAAGGAATGCTTAAAAAGATAGTTAAAGAAATAGATATTGCATTTCCAATTGTTCATGGAACAAATGTTGAAGATGGTGTTCTACAAGGCTATTTACAAACAATAGGTATTCCATTAGTAGGACCAAATGTTTATGGTGCTGTGGTAGGACAAGATAAAGCATTTATGAAAGATATTTGGTCATCAAGAAATCTGCCAATGACAAAATACACTTGGTTTTATGATTGTGATTACCGTAAAAATAGTGATAAAATAATAAATGAAATAGAAAATTTGAAATACCCTTTAATTGTTAAACCTGCAAGAACAGGTTCAAGTGTAGGAATAGCGGTTTGTGAAAATCAAGATAAATTAAAAGAAGCTATCGATGATGCATTACAATATGATAATAAAGTTGTAGTGGAAGAAGTAGTAGAAAATTTAAAAGAAGTAAACATTGCTGTTATGGGAAATTATGAAAACCAAAAAGTAAGTGAAATAGAAGAAGTTTTATCTGCTAATAAATTTTTAACATATACAGATAAATATATTGGTGGTGGAAAAGGCAAATTAAAAGGTGGTTTCAAATATTCACCAAAAACATCTTCTAAAGGTATGGCATCAGCAAGTCGTAAATTACCTGCAGATTTAGATTCTAAATTAAGAGAAGAAATAGAAAATATCGCTATAGATGCATTTAAAGTTTTAGGGGCATCAGGAAACTCCAGAATAGATTTTCTAATTGATAAAAAAACTAATAAAGTTTATATTAATGAAATAAATTCAATACCTGGAAGTTTAGCCTTCTATTTATGGGATGCTAAAGAGATTAATTTTACTCAAGTGTTAGATGATATGATTAATATTGGTATTAAAGATTATAAAAAAAGAATAAGTAAAACCCATTCTTTTGAAACTAATATCTTAAAAGGTTTTGCTGCAAATGGTGGAGTAAAGGGTATGAAAGGAAAACTAAAATAACTTTATTTTGTACTTAACAATTTAAAAAGAAATAAACGGATTTTCTAAAAAAATCAAAAAAGTATTTATTTTTGATTTT
Organism: uncultured Mollicutes bacterium; assembly: GCA_947652375.1. Taxonomy (GTDB): domain Bacteria; phylum Bacillota_I; class Bacilli_A; order RF39; family UBA660; genus UBA3789. The sequence goes on from CANTCS010000024.1 coordinate 15,509, forward strand.
TTTTATGTTATACTTAACAAGTAATCAATTTATGGGACGTTAGCTCAGTTGGTAGAGCAACTGACTCTTAATCAGTGGGTCTAGGGTTCGAATCCCTAACGTCCCACCATTGAGATTAAAAGTCGCACTTTTGCGATTTACTTATATAAAGTTCATAGTATTTGATATTATGGGCTTTTTTCATTGTCTAAAGGAGTGATGAATTTTTATGAAAACGACCATAGAAACTATAGAATTTCCTTGTGAAATTAAGAAAAAATTAAAAATGAAAGTTAGTATGGGAAACTTAGAAGTTGAATTTATTAATGGGCATTTGATTAAATTTGATAAAACGAATCTAAGTGTTCAAGAACCACATAAGATTATAGTTAATAATAAGAAGCACACCTTAGTTGCTTTACTATATGATGATGAAGATAAAATTTATCTTCCAAATGAGAATACGATTATTTCTATAACTAGGTATATTTCTATCTTAAATATGATGAATAGAAATTGCTGATTGCAACAATTTTGCATACTTTTTGCAACATTCTTGCATGAAATTTGCAACTTTTTTGCCTAGACATTGCAATACTTAAATGTTAATATGATAAAGTATTGGAAAAATATCAATACAAGGATATCTTTACTTCCCATATTTTACACAAAAATTACTCAAAATTTACTCATCTTTTACCTAGACATTGCATGATGCTAGTGCTAAACTTGGTACGATAGGATTAAATTCTATCGAAAAATATTTATTTTTAGTTATTGTTCTTATACACAAGGGAATCCACTCTCTTGTGTTTTTTCGTATTAAAGGTAGAAAGGAAAGTGATAATTTGAAAGAAGAAACAGAAATAATATGTGGACTCTATCCTAGAGTTTCAACTGAAGATCAAAGCAGATTTGGTCATAGTTTAGATGAACAAGAAGATAGACTACGAAAACTATGTGAATTTAAAGGTTATAAAATATATAAAGTATATCGTGAAGAAGGAGTTTCAGCAAAAAATACGAATCGACCTAAATTTAAAGAAATGATACAAGATATGAAAGATGGAAAAATTAACAAGATTATTGTCTATAAACTAGATAGACTTACTCGTTCTATTAAAGACTTGGAAACAATTTGTACTCTTTTAGAGGACTATCATTGTGATTTAGAAAGTGTTGCTGAAGAAATCAATACAGGAAATGCTAATGGAAAATTCTTTATTAGAATGCTTACAATACTTGCTCAACTTGAAATAGAGAGAACTAGCGAGAGAACAAAGTTTGGACTTGTAGGAGCAGCAAAAAAGGGTCATATTTCGGGGAAACCAGCACTTGGATATACTAAAAAAGGAAAAAGCAAAAAATTAGTGATTGATGACTTAGAGTCAGAAGTAGTAAAAAGAATTTTCAATATGTATTTAGAGGGTTCATCAGTATGTTATATATGTGAGAAATTTAATGAAGAAAATGTTTTAAATCGACATTGGGCAACTACTACTGTCGATAAGATATTATCCAATAAAATTTATATTGGTAATATAGAACATGGGAAAAGAGATAAAAAGAATGCTCAAATATTTGAAAATGTTGTACCAACTATTATTGATAAAACTACATTTGAGTGTGTACAAAAGCGAAAAGAAAAGAATCTCAAAAACTTCAAACGAAAAAGAACTTATATTTTTATGCAAAAGATACTTTGCCCTAAATGTCATAAAATTATGGGTGGAGAATCTAGTACAAGTGGTACAGGAGATAAACATATTTATTACAAATGTAATTGTTGTAAGAAAAGAATTAGTGAGAAAAGAATAGAAAAAGAACTCTTAAAATTTTTAAATGATATGTTAGATTTTTTTCTTATAGTAGATAATTCTTTTAAGCCATCAATGTGTAGAGATATAGAACAAGAAATAACAAAATATGAAAAAATGAAAGATGAACTAAACGATAAGGTAGCAAGAATAAAAAAAAATTTATGGATGGCGAAATTGCAGCCAAAGTTTTTGAAAAAGAACTCCATTATTTAGAAAAAGAAACTAAAAACATTGAACTAAAAATTGTTGAATTAAAAGACTTGAAACAAAGCAATGAGCATAAACAGGATGTCGAATTGTTTTTCAATGTAAAAGAAATAGAAAAACTAAAAATGAAATCGGAGTATGTAAAAGAACATAATTTATGGAATCAGTTGAGCCAAGAACAAAAACAATATATCATAAACAAATACATTGATGAAATAGAGATTAGTAGTGATAATAATCATAATGTTTCTATTTTAAACATTATCTTCAATAAAAATGAAATTGAAAATATTGGTCTTATGTTTAGAAATGATTGTTTCGATATGGTGGTCAATGTTGAAGATAGAGATGTTATTTTATCCCATGCAAAAAATGAGGAAGAAACAAAAAGTTATATAAGTACATTAAGAAATTTTTATAATATCAAAGAAACTACGATACAAACTGAATTATTTGATATAACAAAATTTAATTCAGATGAAGTTATACAAATCATTCCACAAGAAAAGAAATCTAAATTTGATAAAAATAAATTTACGATATTACAAATTGAGGTATAGAAATGTATCTCTTTTTTTTATAGGAAGGAGGTGCAATGAATGAATTTTTTAAATTATTAATTCCACAATTATTAGAATATTTTAAAGACGAAACGAAAATTTTAGAGTTCATCCCAAAAACACTAAAAAAAGAATATAAAAGCCTATTGAGTCAATATATTAAAGAAATTGAAAGAAAGGAAACTAAAAATGAAACAACTAACAAGTGATGAAATAATTAAAAATCGTGTAGAAACAATCAACCAATATCGAGTTTTACAATATCTTAAAAAGAATTTAAATATATTTTCATTCAGAATATTTTTGTATGATAAAGATACTATTAAAGTAATTGATTGTGAAGAAAAACAGGCCTATTTTAAATATGATAAAACTAAAAATGAAATATTATTTGTAGAAGAAGAAATAGAACAGGATATATTCTCTCTTTAGAAAAATGACTAGCTGTATTAACATTTGTATATACAATTTTTCCTTTTAAAATAAAGAATTTAAGTTAGAAAAACTACATTTGTATATACAAAAAGTTAAACTTGTACATACATTTCGCAAGTGCGAAATAGGTATTGGTGCACGAAAAATCGTTAGAAAGTCTTTATTTATAAGGTTTCTAAGATTTCGTGGTGTTTTCTCATATCCTGTTGTCTTTTTTCTACATATTTTTTATCACAAAATGAAATAATAATTAAAAATATTATAAACACATACTGACTAATTTGTTCAAAAATGATACAATTAAGTTAGTTGAAATGATTAAAAATTGTGGTGATTAAAATGGCTAGAATTTCAAATATGTTAGTAATGATTAATTTGCTAAAATCTGGACAAAAATATAGTGTAAAAGAATTAGCTGAACATCTTGAAGTGTCGGAAAGAGTTGTAAGAGAATATAAATTATTTTTAGAAGAGGCAGGAATTTATTTAGAAACAATTAGAGGACCATACGGAGGATATGTTTTAAATAGAGATATTAGTATGCCAAATGTAAAGTTTGATAAACGAGATGTTGATCTCTTAACTAACTGTATAACAAACGAGAAAGATGACAAAATAGTTGAAAATTTAAAAAAAATAAAAGATAAGATAAGTTATGCTGTAATCGATAATGAAAATAAAAACAATGAAATACTTACTAATGATGAAATTGTAAAAAAATATAATATATTTAGTAAAGCTATTAAGTACAATTTAAAAATTAAAATAAAATATCAAAATTTACAACATGGAATTTCAATGAGAGTAGTTTATCCTTTATCATTGTATTTATTTCAAGGTGAATGGTGGTGTTCTTGTTATTGGGAAGAAAAAGATGATATGAGACAATTTCACTTAATGAGAATTTTGGAGGCTGAATTACTAGAAGAATATTTCGACCCAAATTTAATCAATGTAAAATTTTAAATAGACCATATACCGCCTATATACATGATATTATTGATATAGGAGGCGAAATTTTATGTTATTAAATGATGCAAAGTGTAACAATCGAATTATAGATTATGATATTACTTTTGATAATGAAAGTAAGAAAGAAGTTTTAGAAATATTAGATGATTGCTTTAGTAAAAGAAAAATTAGTCTACCAATTGATGAAATCTTTCTTTTACATAAAGATTTTGATTTATCTTATTTAAAAAGTACATTAGAAAGCGGATCAAACAAGTCAAAGGGCGGTTTTCAAGATTTGGCGGTGTATTATTATAAATTTGGTGATCTAATTTCAAAGAGAAGCATAATAAGCGATATTTATTTGGGAGAAGAAATAAATGTTTCTAGAACGATAATTACATGCTCATTGTCTTCCACAATTGCTTTTATTCTTCATCATTTAAGTGATAAAGAACGTGAATCTTTTATATCAAGGCTTAATTTAATAGAAAAGGTATATTTAGAGACTCTTTTAAGTTTAGGAGGATATGGACGTCTTTCTAATTTATTGGGTTCTATTGAAAACATGGAAACATTTTTAAAAAAATGCCAACATTTTGAGGAACAAATGCAACTAGAAGACATAAGTTTGCTCGAAAAAATACGATACTTTAAATTGGCTTATAGTTATGCAACTTTAACGACTAGTCGTAGTTATGACCGAGGATATTTAAATTCAGTAATACCTATTGATGATATGGAATGTGAAGAAATACAAGATATTCAAGAGGCTGCTAAAGAAAATACTGCTATAGTGAAAAAATTAAGACTTGAACCAAAACGTATAATATGTTAAGCAAAAAAATAATGTTTTTATAAATACGTTATAAAATGTTGGAATATAACTGGGGATTTATCGAAGCCCTAGCTTTTTTAAAATTTTAGCAATGAATTATTGCCTTCTAAAGAATATAGCGCTATAATTTATTTATCAAGTACAAATGAATTATTTTTTACTGATGAGTGCAAAACCCCATCAGTAATCGCACCATTGGGAAATCTGTTCGAACTATTCGAACTTTGATATATAGAATCAATCGAAAGATTGGTTTTTTTTCTGTTTTAGAAAGAAATCATAGTCGGAAAGGTTGGTGTCTATGATTAATGTAATCAAAAAAGAAATTGATATGGAGGAATCTTTAAAAAAACGATTAGAGATTATATGTGATTTTTGTAATACTACTCCAACAATTATCAATGGTAGTATTCGTAAAATTGATAAGACTAATTTAAACTATATTGAGCCTCATAGAATTATTATCAATAATGTTATGTTTCTTGCCTTTAATTATTCAAATGAAATCTATATCAATAATTTAAGTAAGATGATTAAAATATCAGAACTTGAAAACTACATAAAAACTATGAACTAATACTTATTCCTTACAAATGGGTAATAGACAAAATAAGAAAAATGTTGTATTATGTAATTGATTTACAAAGACTTATTTTGAGAAGTAAAAGTATTAGTTTGTAGTACCTTTACTTCTCTTTTTTTGAAAAACTAGAAAAGGGAGATGATAATTGATGTATGATGATGTAAAAAAGATAGCAGGTTTGTATATTAGAGTTAGCACAGAAGATCAAGCTAGAGAGGGTTTTAGTTTACCAGAACAAGAAAAGAGACTCCGAGCAATGTGTGAGTATAAAGGATATGAGATTTATAAAATCTATAAAGATGCTGGAATAAGTGCCAAGACTGGAAATCATAGACCAGCATTTGAAGAATTACTAGAAGATATTAAAGCAAAGAAATGTAATACGATTGTTGTTTTAAAATTAGATAGATTAACTAGAAGTGTTTATTATATGGAACATATTATGAAATTCCTAGATGAAAATGATGCTTACCTTGATTGTGCGAATGATGATATAAATACAACTAATGCAAATGGTAAAATGGTCGCAAGACTTCTTACAACTGTTTCACAAAACGAAATAGAAAGAACAAGTGAGAGAA
>CANTCS010000025.1 GCA_947652375.1 uncultured Mollicutes bacterium
TAGTGTATTAAATCCACTATATTCTTAGTTGGTGCTATTATGCACGTGGTAGACACATTCCCAATCATACCCCTTTAGGATTTAAAAGAGATAAAAAGAAGTTAGTACCAGATCCACTTACTAAGGATTTAGTAGTTAGAATGTATGATTTATATTTAGAGGGTAAAAGTTATCAGGCAATAGCAAATATCTACAATAAAGAAGAAATTCTAGGTAAAACAAATTGGAAAGATTCTACTATTGGTAAAATAATGACTAATGAACTTTATAAAGGTGATTATCTTCATGGCAAGAAAACAAAGAATCCTACTTATTATGAAAATGTTGTTGAACCTATTGTATCTAAAGAAAAATGGGATAATTGTCAATATCAAAAGAAAAGAAATGCTAGACACTAGGAAAGAACAGCCACTTATCTTTTTACAAATAAATTAAAGTGTTCAGTATGTTGGCATTTTCTAGGTGGGTGTGCTACTACAAAACCTAATGGAAAGAAATATTATTACTATAAATGCAAAAAATGTAAAACTAACTACAAGGAAGAAGAAATTAAAAATGGATTGTTAATTCAGTTATATGAATTAATTCAAAAAGATAATTTAATTAATAAATACTATACGCCTTTTATCAAGTCTAAATTAGATAATAATACCGAAGAATTTACTAAAAAGATTAAAGAATTAGATAAACAAAAAGATAGAATTAAAAGTGCTTATATGCAAGGTATTGTTAAAATGGATGAGTTTGGTAATGAATTAAAATCTATTGAGTTCAATATTGAGGAATTAGAAAAGAAAGTTAAAGAACAAAAGCAAGTTGAAAACTTTAATTTTACAACGAATGATTTATTAGTTTTAGAAGATACCAAGAAAATTGAAGAGCTTATCTACCCTGATAAATTAATGGAAAATATTTTAAGTCTAACAAATTCTCCAAGAGAAGAAATGAAAAGAATTATTGCTACTTATATTGATAACATTGAAGTTAAAAAGGTTGGAGAACAAACACAACTAAAATATATCGAATATAGAAAGAACTTTCTAGCCGATTTAGTAAACTTTCATAATGAATATGGTGTTCCATGTAATTGGAGTATCTTTGCTGATTCTAGTGGTTCTAAGATTGCTATGAATCACGAAGGAAAAACACACAAAGAGGCACAAGAATATTTTGATAAATTGAAAGACACTATCAAAAATGATAAATTAAAACTAAATTACTATGAAATTGCAGCAGACGACCAGCTAGAAGATGTTGGATTTATCCCTAATGGAGATTATGAAAAAGTATTAAGATTAATTGTTTTATCTGATTCAAAAAGGTATGATGATAAAACATTAAGATTAGGTGTGATAACACTAGATATGGAAAGTGCAATCCTAAGTCGTATTGGTAAGACAAAGGAGGCAAACAATGAGTTATGCTATATTTAGGTGTAAAGGTGTTAAATCATTGAGTGATTTATCTAATAGAGGTAAGCATAACAAGAGAGAAAAAGAATCTTATAAAACAAATCCTGATATTAGAATAGAAGATAGTTCTAAAAATATTGAACTTATCAAGTGTGATAAGAAATATATTGAAAAATTTTATGAAATAACAAAAGATTATCGTTTAGAATTTAACGAAAGAATGAAAAATCAAAGATCTGATAGAAAGAAAAGCTTTTATCAAATGGTAAATGATTCAAAAAGTGTTGTTGCTGATGAAATACTTTTTACCAGTGATAAGATATTTTTTGATAGTTTATCTAAAGAAGAATTAATGAAATGGGCAAATACTGTATTAGATTTTGTTTATGAAGATATGGGTTATAAAAAAGAACAAATTATTCATGCAACACTGCACATGGATGAAAAAACACCTCATATTCATTTAGTTGTTGTACCACTTGTTAAAAAGTTTGATAAACGAGTAAATAAGGAAAGATACTCTATTTCTAAAAAGGCATACATCAAAAATAGTATTCATTTAAGTGAACTACAAGATAAATATTGTAATCGGTTAAATAAAAATGGTTTTAAATTAGAAAGAGGACAAAAAAATACAGGTGTAAAAAATCTTACTCCGAAACAACTAAAACAAGTAACAAGAATATTCAATAAAGATTTAGATAATGCCAAATGGGAACTTAATCGTAAATATAGAACACTCATTAATAAAATGGAGAGCAAAACTAAAGGTATCTTAAATAAGAAAATAGTATTTGATTATAATACCTATTTAGAACTAATGGATTATTTAAAACAAGCAAATGATGCAGTTAATATGGTTGCCAAAAGTGAAGGCCTTTATAAAGAATTAGAAAAAGAAATTAAATATTATAAAGTCTTTTTAGCAGTTAATGATGAAAAAGATAATGAAATAAAATATTTAAGAAATGAACTTGAAAAAGTAAATAACAAATATGATTCTTTAAAAAGTTTTATTTCTAATTTGCTTCAATTACTAAAAGGTATATTTAAGAAGATACTATCTATTGGTACTGATAAAGAAAAAGATTTAATTAGTAAACAACTAAAAGAATGTTTTGATAATCATTTATATAGTGATTCTGATATTAATGATATTGTTAAAGATACATCAAAAGAGGTAGAATTAACAAATTATACCGAAGAAAAGGACTACGATTATTTTTAAAATCGTAGTCCTTTAATACTAAATGGTGTCAATTTAGTAAACACACTTGTACATTGACATAATCAATGAACGTGTGAAAACAATAAATTGTTTTGAAATTTATAATTTTTAACAAATACTATTCCATTTTTTCTGATTTTTGATATAATAAATAACTAATTAAAGGAGTGATTTTTAATGAACCGTTTAGAATATATTGAGGTTAAGGAAGCTACAGAAATACCTTTAAATCGTTGGAATAATGTAACATTTAGATTTAGTGATACATATTACACAATTGTTGAAGGTAATATCCCTTTAGAAGTTGCAAATACTATTTATGAAAAATATCCAGGAAATCCTTATGGTATAAGAGTTAATGGTGGATGTAATGATTGGAATCCAAGTGAAGTTTTTCCTCATTATTACCATATTGATACAAAAGAAGGACTTGTAATTTTTATAACAGAAATGAAAGATTATTTTGCTAGAAAAACTGGATTACCAGAAACTGATGTTCAAAAATATGATGAATTAATGGCTAGAATAAATTCAAAAATTCTAGAAAAGGTAAATCTTTCTATTTCAACCAATGAATGGATGCAATCAGATGAGGAAAATAGGGAAATTTTTTTTCAAACTGTGTCAAGTAATGAAAAAACATCTTTTGGAAAAGAGTTTAGAAAAGCAGTTGATGATTTTGACAAAACTATTAATCCTTTTATAAATCAGGATATAGAATTAGATGAAGTTGGAAGCTATATTAAAAAGGTTAATATTAGTGCTAATACTTATGATTCTAAGGATAATGATGGTATGATGAGAAAAAATTGTTGTGGAATGCATATAACTGATTTAGAAAGCGGAAATAAAGTTATTTTTTATAGAAATTTTGATGGATTTTCATATCAATTACAGTATACTTTAGGGGAAGATCAATACCTAGATGTTTTACATTACTATTCTACTAGAGAAACCGATGATAATGATAAAGGAGAATTTATTGCTATCAATTACTGGGGAGACAATATCCCACAAAAAATAGATATAAGATATAATCTTACAAAGGGTATTGCAGGTTCAACTTATGGTCAAAAAACTCCTATTACACCAGATCAAGAAAAATTTGTTTATGACGAATTATTAAAAGCAATTGAGCTAGCTTCTTCAATAACTTTAGATAATATGAAAAAGAAAGGCATTCCTAAGCAATTATTACCAAATAATCAATAAACTATAAAATAAGCATATAAAACATATAATAATGTTATTTTATAAAATTTTATGATATACTATAGTCAGTTAATAAATTATTACTGACTATTTATTTTGCTCAAAGAGTTGTTGTACTTCTCTCTTTCGGGCACCATAGGGAAATTAGTCGAACTAATTCGACTTTCAAAATATAAAGGTTAATTTCGGTTAATCTTTTTTGTTTGTTTTGGAAGGAGTTTTATTAGTTATGCAAATAGTAAAAGAAAAACTAGACATTGATGAAAAATTGGAAAAGAAAATTAATAATTTACTTAATTTTAATAATATTAAAGCAAAGTTAGAAAATGAGAATATTATTAGTTTAAGCAATACTAATATTGCCTATATAGAGCCACACAGTCTTGAAATAAAAGGAATTACTTATCTTTTCTTTAATGAATGTGAAGATGTCTATATGAATGATTTAAGTAGGTCTATTCCTTTGAAAGAATTAGAACATTTTATTAAGTGTACATTTTAAATACAAATTGAATACGAAAAAAAGCGAAATTATGCTGATTTAGTTTATTGTAATTTAAAATGTAGGCAGTAAAATATGATAAAATGCTTAAATTCTTAAAAAGGAGGAAAGAAATGAATAAGAAGAATGCAGCAATCTATTGTCGTGTCAGCACAGAGGATCAAGCCCGTGAGGGTTATTCTCTACCTGAACAACAAGAGAAGTTAAAAGATTTATGTAAATATCGTGATTATAATATTTATGGTATTTATGAAGATGCAGGAATATCAGGAAAAGATATGGAACATCGACCACAATTTCAAAAAATGCTAGAAAGTGTTAGAGATGGCAAAGTTAATGTAATAGTTGCTTATAAACTTGGCTTATTTGATTACACTTAATTACGTAAAAAGTGCTTGAAAGACATAGATTCTTATGAAAATTGGAAGATGCAATTTTGAGGGAAATAAAAGAAGAAGTTGGACTTTATATATCAAAAGAAAATTTACATCAATTTGGCGAATTTGTTTCAACTTATAAAGAAATAATGTTTTCAATGCATATGGATACAACAAGATATTTAAAATGTCCTAAATATAATAAAAGAAGTTGGACAAAAAAGGCAATGAATAATAACAAATTATAATTTTTAAAGCAAATCATGTTTATGGTGAACTAAAAAAATTAAATAACAAAAAAGTAAGAATATATAGTCAAAATATTAGGTTTTGTATAAATTGCAAAGATATGAGTAAAATCATATCTTTTTATTTTGTATAAATTTAAAGATTGGAGGTTTGCTCTATGAATTTAAATTATGCAATATTTAGAAGTGAACCAATAAACGATTTAGCACAGATAGAATTATTTAATAAAAGAGAAAAAAAGCTTATAATCTAATAATGATATTAAAGCGGAATTAAGCAAACATAATAAAAAATTAGTGCCTTGAACAGAAAAATATATTAAAGGTTTTAAATAGATTGTAAAAGATTATAAAAAGTGACGACTAGGTAACCCACTACTAAGTCGGTAAACCAACTTAGGTGGGCAAAGGGAAATCACTAAAGCAATAACATACAAAGTTTCATAAAAAGAAATAACCTTAATTACTATAAGTCTAACGACTAAAGCAAAAAAGTTATTTTTTTCTCTTTTGATAGATCAAAAGTTAGTATTTCCATCTTGTTTATTAATTTTGCTTCTAATAATTAGTATTTCTTGACATTTATACCATAACTCACGAGAAAAAGTAGATTCGTGATGTTATAAGTAAAGTATTATTCTTTTATCTATAATTAACTCTCTTTTTATGAGTTAATACATTTTCCGTATAATATTTTCCTGTCTTAAAATCTCCAACAAATTTTCATTGATAATTCTATATCTTGTTTAATTTTTTATTTCACAAAGCTGTTTTTGATAAAAAAAGTACTTTGATTATATCTATGTCTTGTTAAAATTTTTTCTTAAAACACATAAAGATTTCCCTTTATATTGCATAATATAACATGTTATAATAAATACAAGGTGATAAAAATGATAAAAACTATAGAAATACTTGTAACTGAAGGAATACTAAATAAATATAATCTTTTAATAATACCAACTCAAAATATTTGCTTTTTAAATGAAAAAAAATATTCAATTTCGAAAGAAAAGATTAATAATATTATAAAAATAATATCTTTATGGAGCAAAGAATATGGAACTAAATCAGGAATTGATTTACAAGAGTTTCAAATAACAATTACTACCTCACAAGAAATAGATAAAATACATGGAAAAGGAATTTATCCGAATAATTATAAACAATTATTAGATATAATAGGTGATATTAATGGACAGAATATTAAGAATTTTAAATGCTAATGAAATTTTAAGAAAAAATATTAATGAATTTAAAAGAGCTTTTATAGAATATTATGGAGAAAATTCAAGAGCTGAGATAGAAGATAAATTTTCTAAAATGCTACCAATAGGATATACTAATCCTAATTTAATAAAAAATATTTTATACACTTTAGAAAATATATTTACAGATAATGTTTTCAACAATATTTTAAAAGATAGAAATATTTCTTTAGAAAAAGAAGATTTAAATAATAATTATTCATTTAGTTGTTTAAATCTTCAACCAATTTACAACTATAAAATTTTTTATGAGGCCTTTACTTTAGGAACAGAAGAAAGAAAAAAAGAATTTTATGAAAATGGATATAAAATAATAAATAGCTATATTAATATTTCAGAAAAAGAATTTTATCAAGCAATAGAAGAAAAAAAGATTCCTGAAAAATACCAAAACATTACTGAGATTTATAAAGGAACTTTTGCTTATTTTATAGACGAAAAAAATGCTGAGAAAGACTACCAAAGACTTTTTACAGAAGCAGAAGAGTTATTAAAAAAAATAATTCCTGAAATTACTATTTCTAATTTTCCTGCTTATTTAACAGACGAACGACTTCAAGAGTTAAATAAAATTTTAGAAGAATATGATAAAGCTCTAGAAGAGTTTAATTACTTAAAAGAAACATTAAAACCATATTATGATAAAGAAGAATTTATCAATGATACTAAAAATTCATTACAAGAGAAATATTATAAAAAATTTTTAAATGAAAACATGTCTTTAATTCCAGCAGATAATCGTAATAATTTAGAAGAATATATTAATGGAGAAATAAAAGACTTTAATTTATGTGATTTAGATGAAGATACTAGATATTTTTTTGCAAATTCACATTCTAATATTTTTCCATTAGAATCATTTACTTCTGAATCTGAAAAACTATACGAAGAGTCAGAATGGAGAAAACAAGAAATAATGCAACAAAGAATTGAATATTTTCAAAAAAATGGAATTGATTTAGGTAATGATTATGAATTATATTTAAAAGATCCTTCTGTAAAAAAAATATGGCCATCAACAGAACTTGTTGATTCTTTTGTTGCTTCAAAAAATAGATATTTAAATGACTTTAACAATGAATTTTATACATCTCTTCCAGATCATCAACATATTCGCCAAGAAATAGATAAATTAAACTTATTAGATAAGAACGACGGCTTTAATGCTAAGTGTTATATGACAGATAAAACTCTGGTTTCACCAAACATCAGAAAGAAAAATAATATTGTTGAACTCTTCTCTTTATTAATAATTTGTATTGATAATTATGATGATAAAACTAGTCATTTTACTGATCATTATATTGTTCATGAATTAAATCACATTTTTGAATTATGCCTAGGGTTAGTTGGTGAAAGGGAATATGAAATCACCTGTGGTTGGGATATCATGACATCAGAAATAAAATCAGATGCAGAACCAGTAGATACTATAAATCAAGATGAAGATAAAAGACCTTATGAATTATTTAATGAAATTATTAATGAACTTATTGCTCAAGATATTAGTAAAATTATGCATGAAAATAATATCTTTATTTTCGATAATCCTAAACACTCAAAATATAAAAATTCAACTAGCTATGAACATTCTCTGTTTTTAGTAAAAGAATTCTTTAATGAATTTAAAGATAAAATTATACTGAGCAGAAGAAATGGGCAAATTCATATAATTATGGATGAAGTCGGAAAAGAAAACTTTGATGAATTAAATAGCTTATTTAAAATATATTTTGAAAATTTTAGTGGTTTTAGAATCTATAACTTATTAACAGACTTAGAAGAGAATAAAGACACAGAACGAACAAAAATCTATAACGATTTAGTTACTAGAAAAGACAAAATTATGGAGAAAATGCGTACACATCAAGCAAATAAAAAAGAAAAAAATTATGAAAATCAAGTAACAATATGAAAGTAATTACAATAAAACACCCCTTTGTAACATTAATTTCTTAAGTGTTAAAAGAATATGAATTTCGTACATGGAAAGCTAAATATCGAGGTAAATTATTAATTCAAGCAAGAATTGGAGTAGACAAAAAAGCTATGAAAAGATATGAACATCTTAATTTAGAATATCCTTGTGGCGTAAAAATTGCTAGAAATCTTTTAAATATAAGGTTTCTAAAATTTAGTGGTATTTTCTCATATCCAATTGTCTTTTTTCTATAATATTTTGAGTAAAATTAGAAAAAACAATTATAATCATACTGGATCAACATGTGATTTATGTAAACATAATATTTTAAATAATTAAATATAAAGAAGTGTCTAAAATCTCATAAATTCAAATATTAAATGTTCAGCCAATGCTGTTATAAATTAAATGATTAAACGTGAATTATTGGAAAGATTGAAACAAAGTGGAAGTATTGAAATAAAATATGGTGTTAAGTCTGAAAGTCAATACATTTTAAATTCGATAGATAAAGGAATTACTATTGAACAAATAAAAAATGTTTTTTATCTTACTTCTTCTGTTGGAATAAAAATACTAAAAAATAATATAGGAAACTTTATTTATAGATATTAAATTAATCCATTGATATAAAAATGTTATTATGGATAATAATTATTTTATTAAATAGAAACAATTTAGAGATTGTTTTTTTCTTTTCTAATAATAATTAATGATTTTTTTATTAAAGTATTTCTTAAGTATTAATAATTAAAAATTGCAGATAATAGTAATAATTGAAATTTACTATTATTTTTTTATACTTTAGGGGATGTTTTCTTTGGAAAAAAGGGTTTATGTTTGTATTGATTTAAAAAGTTTTTATGCTTCAGTAGAATGTGTTGAAAGAGGGTTAGATCCTTTAGTTACAAATCTTGTTGTAGCGGATAAAAGTCGGACTTTAAAAACGGTATGTTTAGCTGTTACTCCACCATTAAAAGAATATGATATTCCTAGTAGAGGTAGATTATTTGAAGTTGTACAAAAAGTTGATGAAATAAATAAACTTAGAAAAATAAATATTGGAAATAGAAGTTTTATCGGAAAGTCATTTGATAAAAATGAATTAGTTAAAAATAAATATTTAGAACTTGATTATATTGTTGCTACTCCAAGAATGAGTAAATATATAGAATATAGTGCAAAAATATATAATATTTATTTAAAATATTTATCTTTTCAAGATATACATGTTTATTCAATTGATGAAGTTTTTTGTGATATTACAAATTATTTAAAATGTTATAAATGCTCTCCTAAAGAGTTAGTTACAAAAATTATGAAAGATGTTTATGAAAATACTTCTATAACTGCAACTGCAGGAGTTGGAACAAATCTTTATTTAGCAAAAGTTGCGATGGATATAATTGCTAAACATGAAAAACCTAATGAATTTGGTGTTAGAATTGCTGAGTTAACAGAGCTAGAATATCGAAAAAAGTTGTGGAATCATTTACCTTTAACTGATTTTTGGAGAATAGGAAAAGGATATCAGAATAGTTTAAAAAAGATTAATATTCTAACAATGGGTGATGTAGCAAGATGTTCAATTTTAAATGAAGAATTACTTTATAATTTATTTGGTATAAATGCTGAGATTTTAATTGATCATGCTTGGGGAGTGGAATCATGTACTATGAAAGATATAAAAAATTATAAATCAAAAAGTAATAGTTTAAGTTCAGGACAAGTTTTACATATTCCTTATAAATATGATAAAGCTAAATTAATTTTAAAAGAAATGATTGATTCATTAGTATTGGATTTAGTTAAAAGAAATTTATTAACTAATTTGATTACAATAAATATTTCTTATGATAGAAGTAGTGGTATTGATAATTTAAATGATACTTTGAAAGATTCTTATGGAAGAATAATTCCAAAACCAAGTCATGGTAGTAAAAGAATTCAATTTACATCATCGTTTAAGATTATTTTAAAAGAAGGGGTAAATCTTTTTAATGAAATAATAAATAAAAATTATTTAGTTAGAAAAATTACTATTTCTTTTCATAATCTTATAGATGAAGATACTTATAATTTAAATAAATTCGAACAACTTAATTTATTTTTTGATGATAAATTAATTGAGTCAGAGAAAGAAGAAAAAAAACTACAAAAAGTTTTACTTTCTTTGAGGGAAAAATATGGGAAAAATTTGGTTTTAAAAGGAATGAATTTAGAAGAAGGAGCAACTACTATTGAAAGAAATAATCAAATAGGAGGACATAAGAGTTGATGAATAATTATGAAGATATAATAAGTAGAGTCTATAAAAAGTCTAAGAAATATCCTTATATGTCAAATAATGATAGAGCAGCTCAATTTGCACCGTTTCAAGCTTTGTCAGGATATGCTGAAGTTGTAAAAGAAATAGCTAGAGTTACTGATGAGAAAATTATACTTGATGAAAATAAAAAAGAAATTATTAATAGAAAATTACTGGAAGTAGATAGTAATATAGAAAAAAATATTAAAGTTACTATTGTTTTTTATAAAAAAGATAAATTAAAAAAAGGAGGAGAATATAAAACTGTTAGTGAAATAGTTAAAAGAATCGATAAAATAAATAAAAAGATAATTCTTATAAATAATAAAGAAATTGATATTGATAATATTATAGATATAAAAATTTAATTTAATAAATGATTTTGATATGATATACTTGTAACTGAGGTAGTAAATATGAATGATAGAGAAATGAATGGTAAAGTTATAAGTGAAATTTTTTATGAAGAATTAAGAGAATTTGTAAATAAAAATAATAAACATCCTAAAATAGTTGATATTTCAATTGGAGATGATTTTGCTAGTAAAAAATATGTAGATATAAAAAAGAAAACCTTTGAAGAAAAGACAAAAATTGATTTTTTTAGTGTTCATTTTGAGAAAGTTACTTCTTTTGAATTGATTGATTTTATTAAAAAATTAAATAATGATCCTTTAGTTCATGGTATTATGATTCAATTGCCTTTGCCTAAATATTTGCTAAAAGATGAAAGACTTATATTAGATAGTATTTTAGTAGAAAAAGATATTGATGGTTTAACTAGCAATTCAATTGGTCTTTTGGACTCATGTAATAGAGGTTTTGTTCCGTGCACTGCATTAGGGATAGAATTTTTATTAAATGCATATAATATTTCTTTAAAAGGTAAACTTGTTGCAGTTGTAAATAGAAGTAATATTATAGGTAAGCCAGTGGCAAAATTATTATTAAAGGATGATGCTACGGTTATAATGTGTCACTCTAAAACTGAAAATTTAGGGGATATTACTAAAAAATGTGACATTGTGATAATAGCAATTAATAAAGAAGAATATTTTGATAGCGATTTTTTTATGGAGGATGCAATTGTTATAGATTGTGGAGTTCATAAAAATATAAATGGGAAGATTGTAGGAGATGTTAAATACAATGATGTAATTAATAAAGTTTCTTTGATTACTCCTGCTATAAATGGTATAGGTCCAATGACGATATGTATGCTTGCATATAATTCTTATAAAACAATTTATAAAGATATTGATTTAGTTTTAGATAATGTTTTAAAAAGAATTAGTAATAATTAGTTTAATACATATAAAATTAATATTAATCCATAATAAATATAGAGGGAAAATTATGGATAAAAATTATGATGTTATAGTAGTTGGTGGTGGTTTAGCAGGGTTAACTGCTACATATAAGTTAACAAAAGATAACAAAAGAGTTCTTTTATTAGAAAAGGACTCTATTTTAGGTGGAAGAACTTCATCTTTTATTGATAAGGGAATGGAAATAGAATCTGGTTTTCATAGACAAATTGGTTTTTATAAAGATTTTCCAAAACTATTAAAAGAAATTGGTATAAAACTAGATGATATTATTATGTGGGAAGATGAAGCAGAAATAAAAATTTCTAAAGATAAAAGCTTAGTTTTAGGTATAGCACCATTTTATGCACCATTTACTTTTATAAAAGATATATTAGGTAATAAAGAGATTTTATCAGTAAAAGATAAATTTTCATTGATAAAATTATTTTTAATAGGAATGAAAGATTATACAATAAGACCAAAAAGTTTAGATAAATATAGTGTTTTAAGTTATGCTAAAAAGCATAATATAGAAGAAAATGTGATTAAATATATCGCAACGTCTTTGAGTACGGGTATTTTTTTCTTACCAATTGATAAATATTCAGCTAAATTATTTTTTGGGCTTTTTTATCCTTCTATTTTTCGTTTTCCAAAAATGACAATAGGAGCTTATAAGATGGGGATGAGTGATGCTTTTATTAAACCACTTGCTTTAGAAATTGAAAAACAAGGTGGAGTAATAAAAACTTTAAGTTCTGTTCAAAATTTGATTATAGAAGATAATAGAGTTATAGGAGTAGTTGTAAATAATCAAAAAATATTTTCAAAAAGTGTAATTTTAGCTACTGATATAAATAACTTTAAAATAATTTGTAAAAATACAAACCATAATAATCTTGAAGAATTTCAAAAAATCCCAACTATTAGTGAAATAACTGTGCAAATAGAGTTAAGTGAGGCTTTGATGCCAAAAGATAGAGCAACTTTTACACCAACAACGATGATTGCTAGTTTTACAGAAGAGTCTCGTTCAACTTTTAAAAAATCAAAGGGAAGAGTTTCAGTAATACTTGTAAGTTGTGAAGAGTTTAAAAAATTATCTGATAAAGAGTTATTAAATCTTGTAAAAGAAGAATTTTTAAAGATAGGTTTGTCTATAGAAAAAAAGATTTTAGATTACCGAGTTGTTCGACATATAGATAAATTTTATGATTTTTCTTTTAATAATGATCATTTTCGACCAGATGCAAAAACATCTATAAAGGGGCTTTATTTAGCTGGGGATTATACTAGACAAAAATGGTATTCTACAATGGAAGGTGCTGTTGTATCTGGAATAGAAGCTGCTAATATTATTTTAGATAATTAGAATAATTAAAAATTTTTTTTTGAATAACTTTAATTGTAAAAGTAAATTCATAAAATTTTAAATTTGAAGAATAATATTAATGTATTATTCTTTTAATTTAGCTCTTTACAAGAACAAATGTTCGTAATATAATGAAAATGGTGATATCATGGATTTGAAAGAAAAACTAACTATTTTAGCTGATAGTGCAAAATATGATGCATCTTGTTCTTCTAGTGGTAGTAATAGAAAAAGTAATGGAATTGGTAACACTGCTGTTGCAGGAATATGTCATTCTTTTTCTGCTGATGGAAGGTGTATATCATTACTTAAAATACTTTTAACAAATTGTTGTATATATGATTGTAAATATTGTTTAAATAGAAGAACTAATAATATCAAAAGAGCTACTTTTACATCTTTAGAAATTTGTTCTATTACAATGAACTTTTATCGAAGAAATTATATTGAAGGTCTTTTCATCTCATCAGGAATTATTAAAAGTCCTGATTATACTATGAATTTAATAATTGATGCAATTTCACTACTACGAAATAAATATCATTTTGGTGGGTATATTCATGCTAAAGCAATACCAGGAGCAAGTGATGTGCTGATAAAAAAATTAGGTTTATTAGTAGATAGACTTAGTGCTAATGTTGAGTTACCAACAGAAGAAGGATTAAAACTATTAGCACCAAATAAGGAAAGCGATAAAGTAGATAAAATTATGAATTATGTCAATAAAAATAAGAGTAATAAATTTGTTCCTGCAGGTCAAAGTACTCAAATGATTATAGGAGCAACTAGTGAAAATGATTTAGATATAATGACTAAGAGTTCTAAATTGTATGAAAATCATAAATTGAAAAGAGTATTTTATTCAGCATATATTCCAGTTAATAAAGATAATCTTTTACCAACTTTAGATAAACCACCACTTTTAAGAGAACATCGACTTTATCAAGCAGATTGGTTACTTCGTTACTATAATTTTAAGGTTGATGAAATTTTAGATAAAGATAATCCAAACTTTAATTTATTATTAGATCCAAAAGCTAATTGGGCACTTAAACATTTAGAAGAATTTCCAAAAGAAATAAATACATGTTCCTATTTAGATTTATTGAAAATTCCAGGAATAGGAGTTACCTCGGCAAAAAGAATTATTTCTTCAAGAAAGTATTTTACAATTGATTTTAAAGATTTAAAGAAAATGGGGATAGTTTTAAAAAGAGCTAAATATTTTATTACTTGCAATAAAAAATATTTTACATCGGAAAATATGTTTAATAAAAAAATTATAGAGAGAAATTTGATTTTAGAAGAAACAATAGAAAAAAATACTAATATAGAGCAATTAACATTATTTAAATGAAAAAAAGTAATTATATTTTTCTCTATAATAATGAATTTATTGATTTGCTAAATTTAATAAAATTACTTATAAAAAAAAGAATTATTCCATTAAATATTAAAAATGATAAATATCAAGCTAATTTATTTGAAGAAACTCTTAAATTAGATTATGAACAAGATGATAATATAATAAATGAAATAATTAAAGCTAGTTCAAAAGAAGTATTTAATACTATTTATAAAATATTTTTATCTAACAAAGATGATAAAGAAATTATAATATATTATTTTTTATTACAGAGTTTTAAATATAAAAATAAAATTTTTTATATGAGAAATTTATGTGGAGTTAATGAGGCTTTAAAAATAACTAAATATGTAGAACATGAAACTCATAAATTTAAAGGTTTTCTTCGTTTTAAAGAATTAAAAGGAAATATACTTTATGCAGAAATAGAGCCTGAAAACAATATTTTGTTTTTTGTCTCAAAGCATTTTCAAAGACGTTTAAAAAATGAATATTGGATTATTGAAGATAAAAAAAGAAATTTATTAAGTATTTATGATAAAAATAAATTTTTTTTAACATCTACAGAAAATTTTACTTTAATGCAAAAAGAATTATCTGAATGTGAAGAAGATGTTCTAGAATTATGGAAAAGTTTTTATAAGACAATAGCTATAAAAGAAAGAACTAATGAAAGATGTAGAATGAATTTTATGCCTAAAAAGTATTGGAAATATATTATAGAAATGAGTGATGAAATTGAAAAAAATAGTTAGTGGAAAAGAATTACAAGAAAAGATGCAATTTGCAGTTGATTTATTATGTGATACAGTAAAAAGAACTTTAGGGCCTAAAGGAAGTAATATAATTATAGATCATTCTGCATTTACTCCATTTATAACTAATGATGGAGTAACGATTGCTCAAAATATTGAAAGTGAAGATGTTGTTATAAACACAATATTAGAGCTTACAAAAGAAGCATCAATTAAAACTAATGATATAGTAGGAGATGGGACTACAACAACACTTGTGTTGCTCCAAAGTATTTATAACCAAGGTTTAGAGTACGTTAAAAATGAAAAAAATCCTATAGTTATTAAAAAAGAATTAGAAAAAGATATGAATTTACTGATAAAAAAAATAAAAAACCAAAGTAAAATTCCAACAGATAATGATTTATTAAATATAGCAATTACTTCTTCAGCATCTTTTGAAATTGGAAAAATTGTTAGTGATGCCTATTTTCAAGTAAGAGATAAATTTGCAATTAAAATTAAAGAAAATACAACTTCTTTAACAGAAGTTGTGCATCAAAAAGGTTATTTATTTGAAACAATTTTAGCGTCTAATTTATTTTTTACAGATAAAAATGAAGTTGAGCTTGAAAATGTATATTTACTAATTATTAATAATTATTTAGTAGATATTGAACAGATTGCTTTATTTATTAATGAAGCATTAAATAAAAATAAATCTTTAATAGTTTTGGCAGATGATTATAGTGATGATATTATAAATAATATTTTAGCACTTAATAGCGAACAAAATGAGAAAGTATATTTACTTAAAATACCTGAATATGGAAAAAATAAATTGGATTTATTAAATGATTTAGAGTTAATTTCAAATTGTAAAATTATAAATGATTTAAATAATATTGATTTATATTTTTTAGGAGAAGTTAATGGTTTAAAATTAACAAATGAAGAAAGTATAATTTATTTTACTGAAAATAATAATATCAAAGAAAAAATTAAGGAGTTAAGATATTTAATAAAGGATAATTTGGTAAAAGATGATAATTTTTTATATAAAAGAATTGCGATGTTTGAAAATGGTATTATTAATATTTTAGTGGGAGCTCCTACTAGTACTGAGAGAAGAGAAAAAAGGATGCGATATGATGATGCTTTGTGTGCGATTTCGTCAGCTTCTCGTGGCGTATTAATTGGAAGTGGGATAGCATTTTATAAATTATCTAAAGAAGTATCAAAAGAAGAAATGATATCAGATATTTTATTAAATTGTTTAAAAGAACCTTTAAAACAAATTTTATATAATGCTGGTTTAAATCAAAATGAAATAATAAAGAATATTGAAAAATCAAAGTATAATTTAATATATAATGTTTTAGAAGATAAATATGAAGAAATAGATAAAACTATAGTTTTAGATTCTACTGAAGTTGTAGTTAATTCTTTAATAAATGCTTGTTCTATAGCAAGTATGCTTTTAACAACTACTTCTTTAATAATTAATGAATATAAAAATAATGCTCATAAAATTAATGATTTTACAGATTTATAATTATATAAAATAATGTTATACTTATTTTATAAATGAATTATTATTTATTAAGAAAGGATTTAATATGTTAGATAAAAAAGTAGCAATTGTTACAGGGGGAACTAGAGGAATAGGTCTAGAAACTGTTAGAGTTTTTAAAGAAAATAATGCAGAAGTTATTCTATTTGGTTCAAAAGAAGAATCTGTAAGTAATGCAATTAATTTATTAAAAAGTGAAGGAATAGAAGTTACGGGTTATTATCCAAATTTAAATAATTATTTTGAAATTGAAAGCACTTTAAAAGAAATTATAAAGAAATATGGACATATTGATATATTGGTTAATAATGCAGGAATTTCTGCTAAAGAAAGTATAGAAAATACTACAAGTGAAGATTTTGCTAAAATAATAGATTTGAATGTTCAAGCGGTTTTTAATATGACTAAGGCAGTTGTTCCTTATATGAAAGAGAATAAAAGTGGTGTTATTTTAAATACAAGTTCAATGGTTAGTATATATGGTCAACCTTCTGGGGTAGGGTATCCAGCTAGTAAGTTTGCAGTTAATGGAATTACAAAATCGTTGGCACGTTAATTAGCACCATTTAATATAAGAGTAAATGCAGTAGCTCCAGGTATTATTAAAACAGATATGGTAGCTCTATTACCAGAAGAAGTGATAGCTCCTTTAATTAAATCAATACCTTTAGGAAGAATTGGAAAGCCAAGAGATATAGCTAATGCTTTTCTTTTCTTAGCTAGTGATTTAGCAAGTTATATTACAGGAGAAGTTTTGTCAGTTGATGGAGCGGCAAGAAGTTAATTAAATAGAAGGAGAAAATTATGGAAAAAGCAAAAGTATATTTTACAAAGGAAATTACACCTGAAAGTATTGTAAAAATTTATGAGACTTTAGGAAAAGAGTTAAAAGGAAATATAGCAATAAAATTACATTCTGGAGAAGAAGGAAATCAAAATTATATAAAGCCTGAATTTTTAAAAACTATTATTGATAAAGTTAATGGTAAGGTTGTTGAATGTAATACAGCTTATAATGGAGCAAGAAATACAACTGAAAAGCATATTGAACTTATGGAAAAGCATGGTTGGAGTAAGTATTTTGATGTTGATATAATGGATAGTGAAGGACCAGATAAAGTCTTAGAAATAAGAAATGGAAAAAGATTGTCTAAAAATTATGTAGGAAAGAATATTGAAAATTATGATTCAATGTTAATTTTATCTCATTTTAAGGGGCATGATATGGGAGGATATGGTGGTGCTTTAAAACAATTGTCAATTGGAGTTGCATCTTCTAAAGGTAAAAATTATATTCATTGTGTAGGTAAATTTGGAGATTTTGATGATATGTTTAAAGTTGATCAAAATCAATTTCTAGAAGCAATGGCAGATGCTGCATTTAGTGTAGTGGAATATTTTAAAGGGAATATTATATACATTAATATTATGTGTAATTTAAGTGTAGATTGTGATTGTTGTGCACAAGCAGAAGATCCTTGTATGGCTGATATAGGAGTTTTAGCATCACTTGATCCAGTAGCCATAGATCAAGCGTGTATTGATTTAGTATATCAATCAAAAGACAAAGGACGTGATCATTTAATAGAAAGAATTGAGTCAAAAAATGGTATTCATACAATAGAGGTAGCTGAAGAATTAGGCTGTGGTATGCGAGATTATGAATTAATAAATATTGATTAAGAATTATTATTTAATTCTTTTTTTATTATTAGAAAATATAAATGGTATACTAATAATAGGTGATTTAATGGACAGTAATAAATTGATAGAAAAAGAACATAAATATATTGATATGATTTGTGATAAATATAATTATGATAGTAATATTAGACATCTTCTATATATTATAATTCCTGCTTTTATAATTAAATATGGGATAAAAAGAGAAAATTTAATAAGAAAAACTTTTGAAAATATTAAAATTATTTGTAGTAATCAAGAAAATAAAGTTGTTAAAGCTTATTATAGTACTTCTTTGAGATGCAGGGAAAACTCTTATTTTACAAATAAATATATGATAATACAAAATTATAATAATATAAGTTTAGTAGAATTATTGGATTATTTAATTCATGAATTTAACCATGCAATAAATTCTTATAATAATGAAATTAAAATTACTAAAAATTATATTTATCTTAGAACAGGTTTGACTTATCGTATTTATAAAAAAGGTGATTTATCTTTTGTTAAAAAAGAAGCTTCTTATATATTAGAAGAAATTATTAATACAAAACAAACTGAAGATATAATAAATATTATTAAGACTTTTGATAGTTCTAATTCTTTTTTTAGTAATACAATTTATGCTATTAATAATGAAACAAATTTTAATTATAAATCAAAATCATATTATTTAGGAAGTTTTGTTTGTAAGAAGATATTAAGTAATAAAACTTTTATTAAGACTTTAGAAAATTTAAGAATAACTGGGGAGATTTATGACATAGATAAATGGTTTGATAATATTGTAGGTAAAAATAATAGTTATAATGAACTTATTAGTTTTTTAAACGATATTTATAATTTGGAAGTAGAATATTCTAAAAAGAAGCTTTTTAAATCTTTAATTTTAAATAAAATTAAATTAATATCTTCTAAAATTATTCAAATAGTTGAAAAGTTTGATAATAATGTAAATTATCGGTAATTAAAAGTTAAATTGACTAAAGTGAAGAAATTTATTATAGTATACTTCAAGAGGTGAGGTTTGTTGGAAAAATATTTGGCTACTGCAATGAAAAGATATAAATTGAAGGAGAATTATTATTTATATGTTTCAAGTCATTATATAATAGGAAATTATAATGAACAAACTAATGTATTTGAAGATGAGAATGGTAATAATTATTTAAATATATTAGATTCTAATAGTTTTTTAAAGAATATTGGTCTATTTTTTAATATAATTTCATTAAAAGATTTAAATAGTGTAGTAGAAGAAGAAAATTTAACTTTAAAGGAAAAACTTGATAAATTTGAAGATTTAGCAAAAAGTTCTATGATTTTATCATTAAATGATGGTACTGATTCAAAAAGATTAATAACAATAAATTTAGAAAAGTTAATTGATATGGAAGATAGCGGTTATTTTGATGAAGAAGAGGAATATGAAGAAGATAATGAAAATATGTCTCCTGAAATTGAAGAACTAATATTAGATATTGTTTGTGATAAATACGATATTGAAGAATTAAAAGAACTTAAAAGAAGTTTGACTAAAGTTTATAATGATATAGAATCTGCGATAGATACTATTGATTTAAAAGTTGAAGGACCTTTGTTAGAGGAAGAAACTACTCAAGAATCAGAAAAAAATAGTTTAGTTACTGATAGCGAGACTAAGCAAATATGTACTTATAAAGATATAGATATTGATGATGTTTTTTTGAAAGTAACTGAAAGCTTAATATGTCAAGATGAAGCAGCAAGACGTTTAATTGTTGAAATGGTTAGAAAAGAGATGAATCCGATTAAGAAAAAAGAAGGAATTTTATTAGTTGGAGCTACAGGTGTTGGAAAAACAAAACTTGCAACATTAGTTTCAAAATATTTTGAAAGACCTTTTAAAAAAATAAATGCTACTTCTTTAACTGTTCCTGGTTATATAGGAAGAGATATTGAAGAAGAGCTATGGGACTTGTATGAAAGTTGTGGATATGATTTAGAAAAGACTGAACAAGCAATAATTTTCTTTGACGAAATCGATAAAAAGTCATCTAATAAAAATTCAGATATAAGTGGAAAAGGGGTGCTGAATTTATTATTACCTTTTATTGAAGGAAGTGTTTATGAAGCAACTGATAATATGCATAGTAAAAAAAGAACAGTAAAAATAGACACAAGTAATATGATAGTTTTATTAGCTGGAGCATATACTGATGTTTTAAATAATTTGGTAGAAAATGGAAAAGTTGGATTTAATGGATCTGTCGGTAAAATTAAAAGAGAAGCAACAGCAAAAGATTTTGTAAAGAAAGGTTTAGTTCCTGATGAATTAGTTGGAAGAATATCAATTATTAAACTAAAAGATTTTTATGCAGAAGAAATAAAAAAAGTTATGTTAGAAGGTAGTGACTCTGCAATCAAAATTCAAGAAAAAATATTTGCAGAACTTGGAGTTAAATTGACATTTACAGATGCTTACTCTTATTTGATTGCTAAAAGAGCAGAAGAAAGAGGGACAGGTGCGCGTGGGTTAAATGCAATTATAGATGAGAGTACATGGTGTGCTTTTGATGAAGTTTATAAAAAAGCTAATCGTGGAATTTATAGTGAAGTTATTTTGACAGATAAGACTGTAAGTGATCCAAGTAATTTTCAATTAGTAAAAAAATAGAATAAAAGTTTCTTTAATAAAAGAGACTTTTTCTTTATTAAAAATAAAAAACTATTGCAATTTGTTTTTTTATTTGATACAATTTAAATGTATTTAAGAAATGGCGCTGTAGCTCAGTTGGCTAGAGCAATCGGTTCATACCCGATAGGTCGTGAGTTCGAATCTCTCCGGCGCTACCATTGAGCAATCTATTCTAACTTTTGTTAGATTTAAACATATAGTATCAACTT
>CANTCS010000026.1 GCA_947652375.1 uncultured Mollicutes bacterium
TATTATATCATGCATTTTTGATATAATCCACTTCGCTCACGTTATTTGAATAAGAACCGATTGCTTCTGGGCATATTCCACATAAAAGTCCATTAGGTTATAAAAGAGATGGAAAAATATTAGTACCAGACCTAACAGAAAAAGATGTAGTTATTCGAATATTTGAAATGTATCATAATGGCTTATCTTATAAGAAAATAAGTAATATTCTAAATGAAGAAAAGATTTTAGATAAAACAAATTGGTATGACACTACAATTATGAAAATATTTCAAAATGAAATATATAAAGGCGATTTTGTTCATGGTAAAAGAACAAAGAAACCTACTTATTATGAAAATGTCGTTGAGCCACTTGTATCTAAACAAAAATGGGACGATTGTCAGTACCAGAAGTTAAGAAATGCTAGACACTATGAAAGAACTGCTACATATCTATTTACCAATAAATTAAAATGCTCCAAATGTGGTGGATTTCTAGGTGGATGTGCTACTACAAAACCTAATGGTAAGAAATATTACTATTATAAATGTGTACATTGTAAAATAACCTATAAAGAAAAAGAAATAGAACAAGAATTAATGGCTTGTTTACTTGAACTAGTTAAAACTGATATGATGATAAATGATTACTATACACCATTCATTAAATCAAAATTAGATAATAAAGATATTAATTATGAAAAGGAATTAAAAGAGTTAGATAAACAACTTGATAGAATAAAATCAGTTTATATTAAAGGCATTATGAAAATTGATGAGTTTGAAAATGAAATCAAACAAATAGAATTTAAAAAACAAAAATTATCTAAAGAATGGCAAGACCAAAAACAATATGAAAATTTAAACTTTACTATTGATGATTTATTAATACTATAAGATAAACATAATTTAGATACATTCATTAAGCCAAAAGAATTTATGAATAGAATAACTAATTATCAAAATAAATCTAGAGGAGAAAGACAAAAAATGATTTCTACTTATATAGATAATTTAGAAATTAGTAAAAACAATAATAAATTAAAAATAGAACATTATCATTTTAGAAAAAGTTTCTTAACTGATTTATTAACCTTTAATGAAGAATATAAATTACCTTTAAATTATTCTTTATTTGAAGATGAATATGGTTTACCTATACCACAAAATTATGAGGTTAAAACTAGAGATGAATCAAAAGAATATTTTAATAAATTACAAACTATTTTAGGTGAAGAATATAAACTAAATTATTATGAAATAGATACAGATGACAATTTAACAAATCTAAAAATATCTAGTGAGATAAAACTTGAAAAGATAATAAGATTAATTACTTTAAAAGATGAAAAATTTGATAATGGTAATTTAAAACTTGGGGTAATTACAACAGATTTAGATGATATTGGAAATAATAAAATTAAGGAACTTTTAGAAAAAGTAAGAGATATTTTTAAAGAAGATGAATTTGTCTAATCATCCTATAAAAATCATCAAAAATATTAAAATAGGATGAAAATTGAAAACTAAAAAGTCTTTAATCATAATGGCTTAACTATAATTTATCCTTAATATCAACCTACGAAGTAGGATGAATTTTGCAAGTGCAAAATCAGTCTTACACAATAATAAGCCCTTATGAAATAAGGAAAAGTTTAGTGGCATTGTGTAAGTTTCTTATCCTGCTTCTTTAGATATTATCAAATTTTATAGTATTTTCATCCTATTAAGTTATTTAGAAATTCATTTCAAAGTATAGCATTAATTCACAAATTGTGTTAAAATGTTAGTAGCTAAGGAGGATTCTTATGATTAAAGAGAATGTTAAATATCCTGCTTTTTCAGAAACAGATTTTATTAGACTATATTGTGCAATGAATTTTAAAAATTCTTTATCGCCTATTATAAAACATCACGAGTTAGAAAAGAAATTATACGAATTTTATTCTTTATCTGAATTCAGTGAATTATTTCAAGATATATGTCCTAAAAGAGATTATATTTATCCAGAAAATAGTTATTTAGATTTAGGAACAGCATTGAATACAGCACAGTTATTTGGTATTTTAATACCAATA
Organism: uncultured Mollicutes bacterium; assembly: GCA_947652375.1. Taxonomy (GTDB): domain Bacteria; phylum Bacillota_I; class Bacilli_A; order RF39; family UBA660; genus UBA3789. The sequence continues at coordinate 2,060 of CANTCS010000026.1, forward strand.
CATGCAAGTGGAGAAATAAGATCAATAATTTCTTGTGATGAAGACATAGCAGAACAAATAATATCAAGTACTGATGAAGAACTTGTTACTAAAATGTCTAACTTATTTAATATAATGTTTGATTTAGATAATAAACCAAATAAAAAACAAGGTCCAATACTAATTAAAAAACAAAAACAAAATTGATTTTGACAATAATTAAAAAATATGGTATTATGAATATGTCAAGGAAACTTGCATAAAATAAAAAGGGAACATTCAGTTTTGCAATGTTGAATGTCTACCCTGAATATTCAAAGAGACATTTAATTCAATGTAGAATTAAGTGTCATTTTTTTATAACTACTATTATAATGATAAGGAGAAATAAAATGATAGCAACTAATTTTAAGAACTTTAAAACAAAAGTTTTTAATTTCATTATTATCAAACCTCCTCTCTTTTTTGAGATTCGGTAGACACTCAACAACTGATATTCCCTATAAAAAGTATACTATCAAAAGATATTAAAAACAAGCGAACAAGTTAAATTTTTAAAACAAAATTTTGTAATTCATGCTATACTTATATTAGTTAGTGATTATTACTACCTACTATTGTTTTTAGAAAAAGTTATTCGACTTCTTCTTCACAGGCACCATAGGGAAATTAGTCGGACTAATTCGACTTTCAAATAAACAAAGGTTAATTTCTGTTAATCTTTTTTTGTATGTTTTGAAAGGAGTTTGATTAGTTATGCAAATAGTAAAAGAAAAACTAAAAATTGATGAGTCATTAGAAAAGAAAGTTAATAACTTGCTTAAATTTAATAATATTAAAGTAAAGTTAGAAAATGGTAGTATGATGAACTTGTTTTTTAACATTTAGTGTACTAACTCAAAAATGTACATAAATTTCTACAAAACTTATTTAATATTTGCTATAATTTTTATATAAGTTTAAATTATTATTGCATATTAAAAGATATTTTATTTTTTGTTACTATTATACTAATAATAATTTATAAACTAAATTGGAGGTGTAGGAATGATGAAGAAGATATTAGTATATGGAGATTCTAATACTTGGGGAGACAATTTTATAACTGGTGAAAGAATAGCCGATGAAAAACAATGGATTAATATTTTAAGAAAAAAATATGATAAAGAATATATATTTTTACAAGAAGGTTTGCCAGGCCGTTTAGCAGGAAACGAGGAAATAACAAAAAAATATAAGAACGGTAAAGATACATTTATTTCAACATTTAGAACTAATGCTCCTGTTGATACAGTTATTATTTCTTTGGGAACTAATGATTTACAGTTAAAATATAATAAAACAAGTGAAAAAATAATTAGTGACTTATTATGGTATAAAGAAACATTGGAAGAAAGTTTTTCTGATATAGAAGATAGAAAAAAATATTTTAATGGGAAAAATCTAAAGATAATATATATATTACCTATTAATTTTGATTACAAAGTAAATGCATGTGAAATTTTTAATAGTGAGTGTGAAAGAAAAAGACAAGAAATAATTAAATATTTTAAAAATCAAAATCTAAACATAATAATAGCTGATGATATGGATTTGTTTGAAGATGGAATTCATTTAAGTTATCAAGGACATGAAAAAATGGCTAAATTAGTAGAAAAGGAACTATAAATATGAATAAATTAGAATATTTGAAAGAATTAAGAAAACAAGTTAATTTAATTATTAAAAATCTCAATGATTACCCTAAAGATGAAATTAATGTTTTGGTTTCAAATCACAACTGTTTAATGGATATTTTTTATTTACCACTGTCTTTACCAGAAGAAATAGTAAGTCTAGTAAGTGCTCGTTTAGTATATAAAAACGAAAATGATCGAAAAGATATTGTTAATAAATATCTTCATGCCATGCCTATTGAAGCTCATGGTGGAAGTATATATGCAAATATGTGTTTAGAACAAGCTACAAAATTTCTAGAAAATGGAAAAAGTGTTAGTATATTTCCTGAGGGTGCTTATGTTTATGAGAACAAAATATTTAGAGGGCGTACTGGTGCTAGTAGGATACTTTATAATGCTAGAAAAAGCGGTAAACAAATTAATTTAGTGCCTGTTAGTATATATGTCGATAGAAATGATGATCTAGATAGTTACAATAAAGTAGGGGATATTGTAGAAATAAATATTTTGCCATCTATTAATTACGAAGATTCTTATTATAATTATAGGCATTCTAAAATGAAAGAAGAAATGAATATATTTTTACATCAACCTATTGATATTGCTATGCAATGTATTGCTGATAATTTAGGACTACCTTATGATGAAAATTATATTGAATTAAGACCTAAAGGTAATATAATGTTTGCAGATGGTTCCGTGATTGAAGTTCATAATGCTCAAAACAGTGGATTTATTAGTAGATACAATGATGAATTAAATAATAGAACTTTAAGATTATTAAAAAATATGAGATAAACAATTTATCAAATATTGAATTGTTAGGTACAAAACTATATGTGATGTTATAATTGATTTAGAAATTAACCTTAAAGTGGATTAAATGTGGTTTCCTTATAGTATTGATTATGATGCATCTAAAGCAGGTCATCAAAACTTTTATATCATCAAGTTATTCATAGAGAAGAACTTATTAGAAGTTATTTAAATGATGCTAGTAGATATGATAATATTAATGAATTAAAAAAAATTAAAGAGGAATATCCTTGGTATAGGAATAGGTGTGATGATGATATTTTATTAACAGCACCTGCAATCACAGCAGAACTTTTTAGACAGGATGCTAGAGGGTTTACGATGGGCAGAGAAGTCAAGGATAGAGTAGTTATTACATGTCGCTATGTTTCAGTTTTACTTGCATCTATTTTAAAAGCTAAAGGAATACCTGCGAGGTGTAGAAGTGGTTATGCTAATTATTTTTTAAAAGAAAGAGGTAATACTTATTATGATCATTGGATTGTACAGTATTATGATAAAAAAAATAAAAGATGGGTAAATGTAGATGCTGATAACGATTATAAAGTTGATTTTAATCAGTGGGATTTTCCACATAAAGAGTTTAGGTGGATAGCAGAAGTTTGGTTAGACGTAAGAAAAGGAAAAGATAGTCATGAAAATTATATTCATGAAGATCGTTTTAATGGATTAGATAATTTAGCTTATGCATTATTTTTTGATTTTCATGCTTTAATGAATGATGAAATTTCTTATTTATTTTTTCCAACAGTAATGGATTCAAAAGATGAATTTTTTAATTTAGATGCTTTTGAGTTAGAAAAAATTGATCACTTAGCAGAACTTATGCTTGATCCAGATAAGAATTTTGATGAACTTCGTTATTTATTTAGAAATGATAAATGGCTAAGAGCGATAAACACTCCTTTATTAGGAGATAATGATCATTTTGAACTAAAAAAAACTGACTAAACTGGTTTTAAAAATGTCAGTTTTTTTAAATTGATTATATTATTATATATTTGAGGTGACGTATTATGGGGGTTGTGTCTGAAATTTTTTTAACTAAAAAAAATGTTACAAATGATGAATGGGAAGAGTTTATTCAGTTAATAAGCAAATATAATGGTAATTTTAAAAACTGGCAATTATATATTAAATTTATTAAAAATGAAATTCATTATTATGTGAAAAGTGAATGTTTATTACCATCTAGTATTAATAATTTATCTTCTTTTATTTTGAAAAAAAGTGATTTTAAAGGTTATAGAAAAAGATTTAGTTATCCATATGTTTCTAATGTAGAAAGTAATGTTGTAGATATTAAAAATTATTTTTCACTAAGTAAGAAAAGTAAAGTTTGTTATATAAAAATAAATTTTAAAAAAATTTTTAATAAGATTTTTAGTAATATAGAAATGGTTACTAGTAAAAATAAAATTATTAAAAGTTATAATCTTTTATTTTCGATACCAGCAGTTCTTTTATCTGTTAATTTTCTTAGTAATTATAATTTAGTTTATAAGAGTGTTCCAAAATATTTAGATATTAGTAAAGGACTACATCTATTAAAAACTGATAGGTCTAATTCAATATTTAAAGTTGATGCTTTTCCTTATTTACAGGGAGAATATTATTTAGAACAAAAAGATATTAGTTTTTTTAAACATTCTTTAATATTTGGAGCAAGTGGTTGTGGAAAAAGTAAATTTATCAGTTTATTAATAGATAATATTAGAAAAACTGATTTATTTAAAACTAAATATAAAGTTGTTGTTATTGATCCACATGCTGCTTTAGAAAAAGATATTGGGGGAATTGGAAGAGTAATTGATTTTAAAAATTCTTTTGATAGTATTAATCTTTTTTGTAATAGTAATGAGGATACTATAGTTTCTTCTTCATTATTATTAGATTTATTTAAAGGTTTGTTAGGAACAAATTATAATTCAAAATTAGAAAGAGTATTAAGACATTCTTTATATTTATTATTGTCTTTAGAAAAATTTAATTTTAAGACTTTGAGAAAATTATTACTAGAAATCGATTTTAGAAGTATGTTAATAAAAGAAGCTAATGATAAAATACCTATAAGTATAATTGAATTTTTTTTAACAGAGTTTAATGAAATTAAAACTAAATCTTATACTGAAGCTATTTCTCCAATAATTGCATTTATTGATGAAATGGAAATGTTTCCTATATTTAATGAAGATAATTTTAATAGTAATTTAAAAAATGAGATTGATAATAATTTTCTAACAATTTTTTCTTTAGATAGAACTAAATTAGGAGATCAAGTAACTAAGATGATTTCAGGACTTGTTATGCAACAGATGTTTACTTTAATTCAGAATTATACATTTGATAGTCATATAATATTTATTATTGATGAAGTTAGTGTTGTGGAAAACGCTATTTTGAATAGATTTTTAGCTGAGGCTAGAAAATATAATTTATCACTTGTTTTAGCAGGACAGTATTTTAATGGAATATCTAATAGTTTACAAAAAGCAATATTTGCTAACGTAATTAATTATTATATATTTAGATTATCTACTTTTGATGCTAATACTATTGTTGATAATTTAAATATAAAAATTCCACTGAATGATACTCGAGAGCAAAAAGTAAAATTAATTACAGATTTACAAGATAGAGAATGTTTAATAAGAGTTAATTCTTGTGGAAATTTATTACCAGTTATTAAATGTAGTACATTAGATTTTAAAAGTTATCCTAGAATAAAAAAGAAAAATTTAGAAAAAGATAATTGTTTAAAAAATAATTTTACTAAAAGTTGTAAGTTTAATATAAATAGTAATTTAAATTTAAATGAATTAATGAAAAAAAATTCAACAGGTAGAGGTGATTTTAATGAATGAAAAAAAGGCTTTAGAAATTGTTAATAAAATATTTAATAATATATTTTTTGTGGATAATAATTTTTCAATGAATGAAATTTTAGAAAAATTTGCTTTTGATATAAAACTGCCTAAAAAAGTTTATGATTCTACAACTAATGAAGAAACTTGGGCTGATTCTATAAGTAGTGGTAAATTTATTACTCTTTCTAATATGGAAAAAAGAGATAATACTATAGGTTGGATGCTTGAGAAAAAAGAAATAAATAGTTTAGAAGAATTGATAGAAATATGGAATAGTATAAATTTAACTACAACAGAGAGAGTATATGATTCTATAAATGTTATTTTAAGTGATACTATTTATAGATCAGAAAATATTTATCATTCAACAGATTGTAGTGATTCTAAAAATTTAGTTTTTTGTGATTCTTGTGCAAATAGTGATTATCTTTTAGCATCACAAAGAACAGCTAGTTCTAATTATTGTATAAGATGTGATGATTCTATAAATTGTAGTAATAGTTATAATGTTATTTGTTCAAATAAAATTATAAATAGTTTTTTTATACAAGATTCTTTTGATTTATATGAATGTATGTTTTGTTCACATATTGCTAGTAAAAGATATTGTATTGCAAATATGCAGTTTGAAAAAGAAGAATATTTGGAAATTAAAAAATTAATAATAGAATGGATATTAAAAAGGGAAGTATAATTTCCTTTTTTTGTTTCATCATAAAAGTGGGAGGGAAAATTATGGAAAAAATAAAAAATGTACCAGAAGATTTAATTACTGGTAAAGATTTAGATTATTTAAGTGATATGTTCGAGTGGAATTATGTAGCTTATAAAAAAGTTTGTAATGAAATAGAATGTATTAGTGATAAAGATATCATTTCTGTTTTTGATGAAGCTACAACACTTTTTGATAATAATTTAAATGTAGTTTTAAATATTATTAATAATCCTGGAGGTGATATAGATGAGTAAAATTTCAAATCCTAAAGTAGAAGTTCCTACTGGTTGTGAATTAAATGAAAAAGATTATTGTACTTGTTTACTTAGTACTCTAAAAGAGATGTCGAAAGGTTATTCTTTAGCAATGACTGAGGCTAGTAACGATTATCTATATCAAATTTATAGAGATATATTTTTAGATATATCTGCTTTACAAAGAAAAGTTTATAATTTAATGTTTCAAAATGGATGGTATATACTTGAGAGTGTTACTCAAACTAAACTAGATGAGAAATGTAAAATGCTTGGTAATGAGTATGATGGACTTAGTTGTGGTACAAGTAATGAGGAAACTTCTGAATAATTAAATTTTAATTTATTAGATAAGATTGGACTGAATTTTTATAAAATACTCAATGAGGTAATGGGAGGATTTTAGTTTGATTTATAACGATATTTTCCTAATTGTCTTTTGTTAAATGCGATAATATAAAAGTTTTATATAGTAGTAAATATTTCAATGAAAACAAAATATATTTTTATCATTTAGATAACAAAGTGATATTTTATATTTAAGTGTAAGAAAATCTTTATGGATTTAATTGTTGCTGTTTATACTTTTAAAGTCGAGAAAATTCATTAGTAGGTTCGATAATAATCAATGTTTTTAAAGAAACTTTTTTAGAAGAAGAGTCTAGATAAGATTTAATTAATTTTATTAATATAAATAGAGAAATATTTGATTAATGCTACTAAGAGTAATATTAATATAGTTAAAATTTTAAGTTTAAAATTATCTTTATTAGAAAAATAAACTAGAGTTAAAAACTTTTTCTCTAGTTTTTGTATATTTTTATATATTTTGGTTAAGATATATTTAGGAGGTTATAAATATATGGAAACTGTTCAAAAAATATTATTGACTATAACTATTATAGGTGCAATAAACTGGGGATTAATCGGTATTTTGGACTTTGATTTAGTTGCAATGTTGTTTGGAGCTAAAACTTTTCTTACTAGAGTTGTTTATACTTTAGTAGGTATTAGTGGACTAGTTAATATTGGTATATTACTTAGTCATATTGAATTTAGAAGAGACTAATTAAAAATGTTTTATGGCTTTTTTAAAAAGTCTTTTTTTTTGATTTTTTTTATGTTATATTAAATTCATAGTTTGGGGGAATTATGTTGAAAAAGTATGTGGATAAAGTGTTAAATAGTACAAAAAAACCGCTTGATTTTGAAAGGATAATTAGTAAAATTAATAATCTTATTTGTAAAGAAAATTTAAGTAACATTGAGTTGAGTTTGGATCAAATAGATGAGATTACTACTATAATAAATAATGGTGTAAAAGATTTTAAATACATAAAAACAATTAATGATAAATATATTTCGATTTTAAAGACTTCTTTTAGAAAGGGTTGTTTTTATGGTAATAGAAACGGTGATGGAAAAGTCTTAGTTTTAACTGAGTATGAAACTAAATCTAAGGGATATGTGATTAAAGAAGATTTTATTGAAGTTTGTCGTAATAATAGTAAAGGTGCAATTGATGGAGATGTTGTTTTAATTGATTTAGGAAAAAATGAAAATAAGATTGTGGAAATTCTAGAACGTAAATTAGATAATATTATTGGAGAAGTATATGCGATTGGTAAAAATTTTTTTGTAAGACCTGCTGATAAAAAGAAACAAGCTCTTACTGTTGCTATTGCGGGGAATTTTATTGAGGGAGAGAGAGTTTTAGTTAATCTAAAAGAACAAACGGGACCTAATTATTATATTGGAGAGGTTTTACAAAAATTTAATAATAAAGATGATCCTGATGCAGATATTTTATGGGAAGCTTCTAAATATGGAATTGATAATATTTTTAGTAAGGATTCTATTGAACAGGCGATGAGTCTTCCTCAATCTGTAAGAGATGTTGATAAAATTGGAAGAAGTGACTTAACTAATTGGGAAATATTTACAATAGATGGTGAAGATACTAAGGATATTGATGATGCTATTAGTTGTAAAATGGCAGATAATACAAATAATTATTTATTAGGTGTTCATATTGCTGATGTAAGTTACTATGTTCCTAAGAATTCGCCTCTTGATATTGATGCTTACAGAAAAGGAACTAGTAATTACCTAGGTGGTAAAGTGCTTCCAATGTTAAGGTGTGAATTATCTAATGGAATTTGTTCACTTAATCCTAATGTTGATAGATTAGCAATTTCTTGTATAATGGAAATTAATTCTGATGGAGAAGTTATTAATTATAATATAGTTCAATCTGTTATACATTCAAGTTTAAAAATGTCATATAATAAAGTTAATGATATTTTAAAAAATGGTAAAGTTGATTTGGAATATAGTCAATATATTGATTCACTTAAATTACTTAATAAACTTGCATTAATTCTTAGAAAAAAAAGAATAAAGAATGGAGCTATTGAATTTAATAGATCAGAGTTAAAACCTGTTTATAATGAAGAGGGAAAGGTAGTTGATTTTTCTGTAAGAACACAAGATTTAGCAGAAAATTTAATTGAAGAATGTATGTTGGTTGCTAATGAAACAGTCGATAAACATTTATGTAATTTAGGTTTTCCATGTCTTCATAGAGTACATAATACTCCTAATTCAGAAAAATTAGCTAGTTACTTTAGGTTGCTTGAAATAGTAAACTATCCTTTTTATAAATATAGTGTTAGCGAATGTTTATCTAATTCTTCAGCAATGAAAGAACTTTTAGAACATATAAAAAATACTGGTAAAATCTCTAATATGTTGTCTTTAGAATTAATAAAATGTATGTCACGTGCTAAATATAGTCCTGTTAATATTGGGCATAGTGGTCTTGCTAAGAATAATTATTGTCATTTTACTTCTCCGATAAGACGATATCCTGACTTAACTATTCACAGATTACTTGATGATTTATGTTTTAATTATAAAGATAGATTAAGAAAAGCTAAGGAGTGGGAGCTTCATTTATATGAAATTGGAGAACATTGTTCTAAAATGGAAAAAAATGCTAATAGGGCAGAAGAAAGTGTCTTACAGATGAAATGCTGCGAATATATGGAAAATCATATCGGAGAAGAATTTGAATGTATAATAGTAGGGCTTAGTCAACATGGAATAACAATTCAGTTAGACAACATGATTGAGGGAAGAATAAGGCTTGGCAATTTAGGCGGAGAATATATTTATAATCCAGAAACATATACTTTGATAGCTATGGAACAAGGAGAAAATTATTATATAGGGGATACTTTAAAAGTAATAGTTACTGAGGTTAATAAAGAGAAAAAGATAATAGATTTTAAAGTGGTTTCAAAAATTGATGAAAATTATATTGAAAACTCTGATGAGTCAAATCAGTATGTGAAAAAAATTGCTAAGTAAATGGAAGAATATAAAAAATTTTAGAGCTGATTGCTCTTTTTTTCTGTGCCTTTATATTGATAAATTATTCATTAAATGATATTATATAAATAATAAAGGGGTTTTATAATTGATACTAGTTTACTTCGTTTAAAATTTTTTGTATACTAGATTAGGCTTAAGGAGATGATTGAAATGATAATTACTTTATCAGATATTTTAACTATCATAAGAAAAATTGTTGATATTTCTTTAGTGTGGTTAATAATTTATTTTATTTTAAAAAATATTAAAAATAATGTTAAACTTTCATTAATATTTAAAGGTTTAATATTTATTATGATTCTTAAAGTTGTTAGTGATAAGCTTGGTTTTATTACGGTAGGATATTTACTGGATTATATTATACAGTGGGGTCCTGTTGCCTTGATTATAATTTTTCAGCCAGAGATTCGTACTATTTTGGAACAGTTAGGGCGAAGTCAATTGCTTGGTAGACATAAAGTTTTAACTGTTGATGAGAGAGAAAGAATGGTTTATGAAATGATTAATGCAATTGATTATTTAAGAAAAGAACGAATTGGAGCATTAATTGTAATAGAGCGAGATATTAGTTTAGGAAATTATATTGATAAGGCAAAGAAATTATATGCTGATTTAACTAGTGATTTATTAATAGCGATTTTTTACGAGGGCAATCCACTTCATGATGGAGGAGTTATTATACAGGGAGATAGAATTACTTGTGCTGGGGCGGTTTTTCCAACAAGTAATAGCTCAAAGCTTAATAGACGTTTAGGAACTAGACATAGAGCGGCTTTAGGTTTAGCAGAAGAGACTGATGCGATTTGTATTGTTGTTTCAGAAGAAACTGGTAGAGTTTCAATTGCTATGAAAGGAGAAATGCTTTATAATTTAACATTGGATGATGTTAGAATGATGCTTATTGATGAGTTAAGACCTAAACAAGAAAATGATTATGACGAAGAAGAAATAAAAGAGGATGAGATATATGAAGATGATAAGTAAAATGTTTGGAAGAATGTTTCATCATATAGGATTATTTTTTGATAAATGGTTAATTACTCCTATTACTAAAATAATTTTAAAGCTAATGAATTTTTTACAAGGTGGTTTCAAAAGTTTTGATAGAATTGCTGGAAAAAAATCAACTTTATTGATTGTTAGTTTATTACTGGCATTTGGAATTTTTATAATTATTGATCAAGAGTCTAATGTAATGATTGATCAATATGCAGAAATATTATATGATCAACAAGTTATGGCTGTTTATAATGAGGAGTTATATGTTGTTGAGGGTTTACCTAAAACAGTTGATATAACTTTGATTGGGCAGAAACGACATATTTTTTTGGCTAAGCAGTCTCCGTCTAAAGGAGTTTCTGTTGATTTAACTGGGCTTAAGCCTGGTAATCATAAAGTTACATTAAAATATACGCAAAGACTTAAATCGTTAGATTATAAGCTTGATCCATCTCAAATAACTGTTACTATATATGATAAAAAGAGTGAGAATAGAAACTTAAGTTATGATTTATTACATCAAGATAGTTTAGATAGTAAATTATATATTAGTAATATTGAACTTGATCGTAATAATGTTATTATAAAGGGTGCGCAATATAAACTTGATAAAGTTGCAACTGTAAAAGCATTAATTGATGTTAATAATATTCCAAATCCAAAAGCAGGTGAAATTACAGTTAAGGATATTCCATTAGTTGCATATGATAATGATGGAAAAATTGTTGATGTAGAAATAGTTCCTAAAAATGTATCTGCTAAAATAAAAATTACGTCTCCTAGTAAAGAAATTCCAATTAGAGTTGTTCCTAAAGGAAATGTTGCATTTGGTAAATCAATTCAGTCAATGGATGCTAGCTTATCAAAAATTACAGTTTATGGTGAACAAGATGCAATTGATGAAATTGAACAGTTAGAAGTAGAAATTGATGTCAAAGGATTAGATAGTGATAAAGAATTTAATGTTACATTGAAAAAACCTAAAGGTATAACTGAATTAAGTTCGAAAACAATGTCTGTTAAAGTAGTAGTATCTAATTCTTCTAGTAGAGAGATTCCGAATGTTTCGGTTCAATCGGAAAATTTAGATAGTAATTTAAAAGTTCAAGCGTTGACAGATGCTGATAGGCAGGTTACTGTTGTAGTTAGTGGTAGTGAAGAGATACTTAAGACTATTCAACCATCTGATATAACAGCTTATATTGATTTGAAAGATGTTGGTATTGGAGAAAGAGAAGTTGAAGTTAAAGTAAAAGGTACAGATTTAAGGCTTACTTATGCTTCTAAAATAAAGAAAGTTAAAGTTAGAATTACGAGTAAATAAAGATGTTTTTAAGACATCTTTTTTTTGGAATATTTTATATTGTCTTTCATATTCTTTATTAGACAGGAGAGAAATATGAAAAAAATTATTTTTGTACTTTTTATTACTTGCTTACTTGTAACTGGTTGTGGAAAATATAATCAAAAAGATATAGTTAAAGATTTAGATAAAAAGTTTGAAGATAGTAATGGTTATAAGTTGAAAGGTAATTTAGCGGTTGTTAATAATGATGAAACTTATAATTATAGAGTTGAGGTAAGTTTTAAAAAAGATGATTTTTATAAAGTTACTCTTACAAATATGACAAATGACCATACTCAAGTAATTTTGAAGAATGATGATGGAGTATTTGTCATTACACCATCTTTAAATAAGAGTTTTAAATTTCAAAGCGATTGGCCATATAAAAATTCTCAAATTTATTTATTAAATGCTCTTATTAATGATATAAAAAATGATGAAAAAAGAGAATTTACTTTAAAAGATAATAAGTATATTTTTAATACAAAGGTTAATTATCCTAATAATAGTAGTTTGATAAAGCAAAAGATAATTATGAGTAAATCTTTTAAAATTGAAAAAGTTATTGTGTACGATAAAGATGGAACAGAAAGTATGAAAATGACTTTTGATAAAATAGATTATTCTTATAAATTTAATAAAGATTATTTTGATATAGATAAAATAATTGATAAGAAGAATGTGGAAAAAGAAGTTAAAGAGACTGCTTCTTTAGAGGATACTATTTACCCATTATTTTTACCTAATGGAACGAAATTGGTTGATGAAGAAAGAATTAAAAAAGAGGATGGGGAAAGAGTAATCATGACTTATGATGGAGATAAATCTTTTGTACTCGTAGAAGAAACAGTGGATGTTTTAAATGAGTTTACTGTTATTCCATCTGTAGGAGAGCCTTTTCAACTTATGGATACTTTGGGGGTTATGACGAGCAATTCTTTATCGTGGACAAGTTCGGGAATTGAATATTATTTGGCAAGTGATGTTATGAATAATGATGAAATGGTAGAGGTTGCTCAATCAATTGGTGGCATTGTTTCTATGAAATAATAGACTTAGTTAATATTCTTATGATATAATTATTTTTAGGTGATAAATATGGCAAAAAAAATATCTAAAAATAATAAAATTATTGGAAGTTTTGATGAGAATATGAAAGGTATATTAATTACGGTTTTATGTATATTATGTTTTTTTGGAGCTTTCTATTTATTAACAGTTTATGTAACAAATAAAAATACTAAAGCAGCTGATGAAGAGCAAACAACTGATACGAGCAGTGATCCAACAATTTCTTATGATGAAATAATGATTGGTAGAAGTTTTTCAATGTCTGATGGAGAATATTTTGTTCTTTATTATGATAGATCAGATGAAAAAATAAATAGTACATATACAGATTTAGTTAATACTTATAAAGCTAAAAATGATCATTTAGATATTTATAAAGTTGATATGAGTAATAGTTTTAATAAAGACTATGCAACAGTAGGAGAAGCTAATAAAAGTCCATCAACAGAAGCTGATATTTTAATTAATGGACCAACATTAATTAAAGTTTCTAATAATAAAGTTGTTCAGTATGTTGAAGGTGAAGAAGAAATTACAAAGCATTTAAAATAAGACGTAATAGTCTTTTTTTTTAATTATTATTAATAAACTTCTTTAAAGTATGATATGATAATTAGTAAATAAGTAGGTGAGGATTAATGGGCAGAAAGAAAAAGTCTTTAAAAGATTTATTTCCTAAAATAAAAAATAGTTTTTTTGATGATATAAATTTTTTTAATAATAAAGCTTTTTTTACTACTTTTGAAGTTATTATAATTATTTTTATATCAATTATATTTGGTATAATAATAGGATATATTATTACAAATTCTAATGAATCAAATGATTTAAAAGTAAAAGAAATAATTAATACTTATAATAATATTAAGGATGATTATTATGATAAGTTGGATGAAGATAAATTAGCAGATGCTGCTATTAAAGGGATGATTGATTCGTTAGATGACCCTTATTCAAGTTATATGGATTTAAAAACAACTGATGAATTTAATGAGTCTGTGGATGGTTCTTTTGTTGGGATTGGTATTTCTGTTGTTTACAAGGATAATTATAATAAGATAGTTGATGTATATGATAATAGTCCAGCAGATAAAAGTGGTATAAAAGTTGGAGATGTAATTATCGAAGTTAATAACAGAGACGTTTCTGGTTTAGTAGGGGAAGATTTTACAACCTTAATTCGAGGTAAAATAGGTTCAAAAGTAAGAATTGTTGTCAAAAGGGGAGATGCTACTAAATCTTTCATTGTTAAAAGAGAAAAGATAGAAATTCAAACAGTTTTTAAAGAAGTATTAGAACATGAAAATCAAAAAGTGGGTTATTTAAATTTAACAACTTTTGCAGCTAATACTGCTAAACAGTTTTCAAAAGAATTAAAATCTCTAGAAAAAAGCGGAATTTCTTCTTTGATTATTGATGTAAGAGATAATCCAGGAGGACATTTGTTGCAAGTTAGAGAAATTTTAAGTTTATTTTTCGATAAAAAAACGGTTTTATATATAATTGAATCTAAAAATAATAAGAAAAAAATTTATTCTTTAAATAATGATTTGAAAACGTACCCTATTGTAATTTTATTAAATAAGAAAAGTGCATCGGCATCAGAGATTCTAGCTTCAGCTTTTTTAGAAAATTATAAGAATGTTTTACTGATAGGAGAAACTTCTTATGGAAAGGGAACTGTTCAAAAGTCGAAAAGTTTAAGTGATGGGACAAGTATAAAATATACTACGCAAAAATGGTTAACGTCCAAAGGGAAATGGATTAATAATAAAGGTATTAAACCTGATATTGAAATTGTACTTAGTGATTCTTATTTTAAAACACCTATTCAAGAAAATGATACACAATTACAAGAAGCTTTGAAGAGAATAGTTGAATTTAATAAATAGAATAATAATATTTTTGATGTTTTTTAAATCATACAATATAAAAAGAGATTTATTTCTCTTTTTCTATGCAATTAATTACTAATTGAAAGTTTTCTTTGGTAGGACTACAAGTTGTTAAAATGAGTTGATTTTTTTTATCTTTATTTACATTTATATAACCTGTCTTTTTTTCTTGCCAAATATTTTTTACTTGATAATAATAAGTCTTTTCTTTGAAAGTTAAGATAATTTCATCATTTATGTCTATGTTTTTAAGACTTTCAAAATATGCAATTTTTCCAGTTCCAGAATGTGCTGCTAGAAAAAGGATACTGTTTTTTTGATCTGGAAAAACAGATTCCTTTAATATAGTTACATGTTTTTCAATAGAATTATTTGCACTGGTTATTTTAAATAATGGTTCATTTAAATTTATTTTATTTATGATTAAGTTACCGATTTTGTCATCGGGAGAATTTGTTTTTTTTGAATTGAGTGAATATAATGAATAGTTATTTTTTATTTCTAGATTTTTTTTAATAGATATTTTAATAGTTGTTAATATAGAAATTATAGTAGTTAAAAGTATTAAAAAGACGAATGTTTTTCTTAACATAGAACTCTTAAAAATCCTAGTAATAAATTAAATAAATGTAATAAAAAATTTGTTTGAGTATCAGGAATGGGAATTTTATAATCTTTTAAT
Organism: uncultured Mollicutes bacterium; assembly: GCA_947652375.1. Lineage (GTDB taxonomy): Bacteria > Bacillota_I > Bacilli_A > RF39 > UBA660 > UBA3789. The sequence continues at coordinate 17,758 of CANTCS010000026.1, forward strand.
TCTATTATTTCTTCATCTGATGTAGTAACTAATATAGTAAATGGTTCTAGTTTTTGATAACCTGTAGTTGTATTTTTTTGAATAAAGATATATTCACCATATGGAAGAATAATTTCTGCTTGACCTAACTCATTTGTTTTAATAGTTGCTATAAAGTTATTAAATTTATCATATATATCAAATTCAATATTTTTTTCACTGTGAAAAGATGTATTTTCACCATATTTTTTATCTATAATAATTTTCTTTTTAATAATTTCATTAGTTAATATTAAATTGATATCATTATTTGTATCTGTAATATTAAGTTCATAAGTATTATTATCAATTGTATATCCTTCTCCTGCTTTAATTTCTTTTAAGTAGTATTTACCAAAGTAAATATTTTCTATACTTGCTTTGTTATTTATTATTTCTAATTCTTTAATCTCATTCATTTGTTCATCATATAACATATACTTAGCACCGTCTAATTTTCCATTTCCACTGGGAATAATCGAGTTAGTGTCTTTATCAAGTTTGATTAAATTTATTTTTGTTTTAATAACATGAACTGTAAAATTAGTATTTAATTGTGTTAAGTCTCCTGTCTTTATTAAATTTTGACTATTTGAAGACTGATAAAAAATTATTGGTTTTTGATAATTTGATGTATTTTTAAATAGTTGGAAATTATACGAACCTTCTTTTAATTTTTTGATAGTGAGAGTATTATTATTTATGGTGATTTCTTGATTGGAAGTATTAAATAGATTAAGAACATTATTTTCATCTTCTAATGTTAGAGTCCAATCTTCTACAGTTGTGTAGCTTTTATTGGCAAAACTTGGCAATTTATTATAATTATTGATAAGACTATTTATTTCATTGATCTCTTCTAGAAAATAGTTGACCCTGTTACCATTCAAGGAATCGGTGAAGTAGTAGTCTCCACTAGTATCAGATTCTTGCCAAATCATGAATTGAGTTATTGCATACCACTTTGGATCTTGATGATTTCCATAACCATAACCAAAATAAGCAATTTTTGAAATTCTATCTATTTGTGCTGAGGTTAAGTTTTCTGGATTTAATGTTGATTCATATTGAGAATTTCCATTAAATGAGCTAAAAGGTTCTATACAATATGCATATTCGTTTGTATCATTTTTTCTAAAAAATCGGGCTTTTTGATAGAAGATCTTTTTTGTAGAATATTGATATTTATTCATATATATACCATCAATATACTCTGCTTCATAAAATTGAGTTGTTTCAGCTTTAACAGTTAAACTGTTTAAAATAATGCTGAAAAATAATATTAAGAAAATTTTAATTTTTTTTATATAAATCCCTCCTTTTTTCTTAACGTTTTTGATGATATCATCTTTTTTTTGTTGATGCAAAAGGATAAAAGTTTGTTTTTAGAGTTAATTTAGTCTTAATTTGTAATTTTATATAAATAATTTTTTAAAAACGGTTACTCATTTAATTTTAAATTTTTAATATTAGTAAAATTTTAATTATTTTTGATGGTTGGAATTTTTATAAAATTTTGAATATTATTAATATTTTGGAATTTGATAATACTTATAAAGTATTTTTTTATATATAAAAATATTTGTTGATAATATGAGTAACGTTTTATTAGACTGTTTTTTTTTAAAATTAAATGTTAAAATAACTTTGGGTGATATTATGACTGATATAGAAATATCAAGAAGTAGTAAAAAGTTGAAAATAAAAGAATTAGCCAAGAAAATAAATATTGATAGTGATGAATTAGTTTTATATGGTGATTATAAAGGAAAAATTAAAAAAAACATTGGACAAGATAGAGGCAAGTTGATTCTTGTAACGGCAATAAGTCCTACACCATTAGGAGAGGGAAAAACAACAGTTAGTATTGGTTTAGGTGATGCTTTATGGAAATTAGGCAAAAAGACGATTATTGCTCTTAGAGAGCCTTCAATGGGTCCTGTTTTTGGAATTAAGGGTGGAGCAACAGGTGGCGGTTATAGTCAGGTTGTTCCAATGGAAGATATAAACTTACATTTTACAGGAGATTTTCATGCAATTACGGCAGCAAATAATCTTATTTCAGCAGCTATTGATAATCATATTTATTTTGGTAATAGTTTAGATATTCAAAAGGTTTTGTTTAAGAGATGTTTGGATGTAAACGATCGTTCTTTACGCTCTGTCGATTTAGGTGGTAGGACTGATAATTTTACAATAACTTCTGCAAGTGAAGTTATGGCATTGTTTTGTCTTGCTACTTCTTTTTATGATTTAAAAGAGAAACTTCTTAATATTGTTATAGGAATTGATAGTAAGGAAAGTTTTATTTATTTAAAAGAACTTAGAATAGTAGGCTCATTATTGGCTTTATTAAAGGATGCTTTTTATCCTAATTTAGTTCAAACTTTAGAAAATACTCCAACAATTATTCATGGAGGACCTTTTGCAAATATTGCTCATGGTTGCAATAGTATTGTAGCGACTAAAATGGCATTATCTAATGCAGAATATGTTGTAACGGAAGCTGGTTTTGGGGCCGATTTAGGTGCTGAAAAGTTTTTTGATATAAAGTGTCGTACAGGAAAGTTGAGTCCAGATTGTGTTGTATTAGTTGCTACTCTAAAAGCTTTGAAATATCATGGAGGGGTAAAAAAAGAAAATATATTTTTGGAAAATAGGGAGGCACTTATTAAAGGTTTTGAAAATTTGGATAAGCATTATGATAATTTAAAGAAGTTTGGATTAGGTGTTGTTGTTTGTTTAAATAAATTTGAAAATGATTATGCTGGAGAAATTGCTTTATTTGAAGAATATTGTAAGCGCAAAAATTATAATTATAGTATTTCTAATGCCTATGCTTTAGGAAGTGATGGTGCAATAGATTTAGCTAGAAAAATTTTAGAAAATAATGACTCTGAATTTAAATATCTATATGATATAAATGAGAGTATTGATAGTAAAATAAATAAAATTTGTAAAGAAATTTATGGAGCCAAGAAAGTAATATATAGTGAAAAGGCAAAGGATAAAATCAAAATTTTAGAAAAAAACAAAGTGGCTAATCTTCCGATTTGTGTAGCTAAAACACAATATTCATTTTCTGATGATAAAAATAAAGTAGGATTATGTAAAGATTTTGAAGTAACAGTAAAAGAAGTTGATTTATATGCTGGAGCAGGTTTTATTACAGTTTTATTGGGGGATATTGTGACAATGCCAGGTTTATCTAAAACTCCTAATTACGAAAAAATTGATGTTATCAATGGTGAAATAGTTAATTTAAATTAATAATATAATATAAAAAAATCTAATTCAGACAAATGAATTAGATTTTTAAGTGTGCCGTGCATGGCATATATCTAGGTGGTGAAAGTCCACTACACAC
>CANTCS010000027.1 GCA_947652375.1 uncultured Mollicutes bacterium
AATTTTTTTTTGTATTAAAATAAAAGACTTTTGACTATAGTCTTTTTTTGTTATAATAAAAATGGTGATAAAATGAAAAAAAATGAATATGAAGAATATCTAAATTTAGCTTTATCCACAGGAGCTGATTTTGCAGAACTTTATTATGAAAAAGCAATAACAACTACATATAAACTTAGTAATTCAAAACTTGATACAATTAATAATGAAAATAGACTTGGGATAGGAATAAGAATTATAAAGAATGATGAATGTTATTATACATCTACTAATAATTTAGAAAAAGCAAATGTAATTTCTGTTATCAAAAAACTTTTAAAAAATTTTGATAAAGGAGAAGGAAAAAAAATAAAATTACTTAATCTTGTAGATAAAACTAATAATTCCAAAATACCTTATAAACAATATCCCATTGAAAAAAAGAAAAAATTACTTCAAAAAATGGATAAAATTGCTAGAGATTACTCAAAATTAGTTACCCAAGTAACTGGGGGAATATTAGAAAATTCTCGAGAATTTACTATTGCGAACTCAAATGGAAAATTTATTAAAAGCAATAATAATATTATTAGAATAATGGTTAATGTATACGTTGAAAAAAATGGAGTAAAAGAACAAGAATTTGCAGATTATGCTGGAGGAAAAGGTTACGAAATTTTAGACGAACTTGATATAGAATCTATGATTTTATCTATGACAGAAATTGCAATTAAGAAATTAGATGCAAAAGATTTTAAAGGAGGAGAACTTCCAGTTGTAATAGCACCTGGATTTGGAGCTGTTATCTTTCATGAAGCATGTGGACATGGTCTTGAAGCTACATCAATAGCGCCTAAACTATCAGTATTCTCTGATGATTACAATAAAGTAATAGCATCCGACAAAGTAACTCTAATAGATGATGGAACAATTTTGGGCGCATGGGGAAGTTCTATTATTGATGATGAAGGAAATATAACAAAAAAAAATATTTTGATAGAAAAAGGAATATTAAAGAATTATCTTGTAGATAGTCAAAATGAAAAGAAACTTCATCATAAAGCAAACGGTTGTTGTAGAAGAGAGAGCTACAATTGTGCTCCAACTTCTCGAATGAGTAATACTTATCTTGCACCAGGAAATGATAAGGTAGAAGATATGATTAAGAGCATAGATTTAGGAGTTTATTGTGAGCGTATGAGTGGTGGTACTGTTAGAACATCAACAGGAGATTTTAACTTTGCTGTAGAAACTGCAAGATTAATCGAAAATGGAAAATTAAAAGATTATTTGAAAGGTATAACACTAATTGGTAACAGTAAAGAAATATTAAAAAATGTTGAAAGGGTATCAGACGATCTTGTGATTTCTGCTGGATATTGTGGGAGCAAAAGTGGAATGATTCCTGTGACGATAGGCCAGCCAACAATTAAAGTATCGAAAATTTTAGTAGGAGGTAAAGAATAATGAACTATCAAGAATTTTTTACTTTAGCAAAAGAAAAGAAAATTACAAATATTCAAGTAACAGAAAAAAATAATATTTCAAGTAGCTTAGAATTAATAAATGGTGAACTTATCTCTTATGATGACTGTAATAACACAAGCTATTCAATTAAATCAGAATTAGATGGAAAAACTGTCAAGATACAAACAGAATACTTATCAGAAGAAGTATTAGATAATTTAATTCTTGCAGCTAAGCATACAGACTCAAATTATGAAGATGAATATTTAAGAAATATTGAGAATATTACAATAAAAAATTTACCAGAATTTAATATTAGTAATGAATTAAAAAATTTAAGAGAATATTCGGACTTAAGAAAAAAATATCCACAAGTAAAAAAGTTAACAATTATTTTTAGTGAAGAAAATAATAAGACTAGAATAATTAACTCTAATTCAGTCGATATTTCTACTTCATCACATTTATGCAAATTGTACGTTGAGGCTCTTGCAGAAAAAGATGGAATTTTTACAAGTTTTAATCAAGAACTCCTAGAAACAAATAAAAATAAAATAAATTTTTATCAGTTTATTGAAAACGTTTTAGAAAAAACAATTATGAGTATTGAAAAAGAAAAGATTAAAACTGCCAAATACAATTTAATTATTGATTCAGCAGTAGTTGGCTGTATTATCGCAAAACTAGCAACAATGGCATCATCATGTAATATACGAGAAAAAACATCTTGTTTTGAGAAAAAATTAAATAAAAAATTATTTTCAGATAAACTTACAATAATAGAAGACCCATGTAATCAAAAATATCCAGGATATTGTTTATTTGATGAAGAAGGTATTAGAACTTGTGAAAAGACAATTATTAAAAATGGAGTTTATAAACTTGAATTATCTAATACCAAAGAAGCAAAACTTAAAAATGAACCTTCGACTGGAAATGCCTATGAAGGAATTGGGACTAGAAATATGTACATTGTTCCTGGAAATAAAAATATAGTCAATCTTTTAAAAGAACTAAATAATGGAATTTATATAACAGATTATATGGGGGCAATTGGCACCTCAATTAATACAGTAACTGGAAATATTTCTCTTCAGATATTTGGTTTTATGGTTAAAAATGGAAAAATAGTATCAGGAATAGAACCTTGTATAATGACTACAACTATTTTTGAGTTACTTTCAAATATTAGAGAAATAGGAAATGACTTACAATTTATATTGACATCAGCTGGTGCCCCATCTTTATTAATAGATAATATTTCTATTGCTCGATAACAGTAATTAAATAGTATAAGAAGATTGAGATGACAAGTTAAGTAAAATATTATTCATAAGAGTTGTATAACTTCTTTTTTTTGGTATAATAAATCATAGGTGATAGAAATGGATTATAAAATAACAACATACTCAGAAGAAGAAACAATTGAATTAGCGCAAAATATTGAATCAGAAAAATTTCCTAACATGGTAATATGTTTAAAAGGAGATTTGGGCAGTGGTAAAACAGTATTTACCAAAGGATTTGCTCAAGCTTTAGAAGTAAAAGAAGAAGTAACTTCTCCAACATTTAATATTATTAAAGAATATACTTCTGGAGAAATGCCATTGTTTCATATGGACGTTTATCGTCTTGATGGAAAAGTAGAAGATTTAGGAATAGAGGAATATTTTACTAAAAAAGGCATAACTATAATCGAATGGGCAGATATGATTCCTGATTATTTACCCGAAAAAAGATTAGATATTAAAATTAAGAATTCATCAGAAGATGAAGATAAAAGAATAATTACACTTATTCCACATGGAAAAAAATATGAAGAGTTATGTGAGGCAGTATTATGAGATATCTTTATATAGATACATCATCTAGCTATCTATATACAGCAATTGTAGAAGATAATAAATTATTATCAGAAATAAGAGAAGAATTTGGACAAAGCCTATCTGAAATTGCCCTTCCAAAAATTGTGTCAATGTTTAAAGAAAATAATTTGCTAGCAAAAGATATTAATAAAATAATAGTAGTTAATGGACCTGGATCATTTACAGGTATTAGAATAGGTGTAACTATTGCTAAAGTATATGCATGGAGTTTAGATATTCCAATTACAACAATAACATCTTTAGAAGCAATGGCTATATCAAGTAGAAATGATAAAGTTCATATACCTCTAATAAATGCAAGACGTGGTTTTGTTTTTGCTGCCATATATGATGAAAATAATAAACAGATTATGAAACCTCAGCACATAAAATTGGAAGCTTTGTTAGATGAAGCTAAAAAATTACCAAATTATGAATTTATCTCTAATGATACGTTTGAAGAGTTAGAGCATATTAGCAATTATAGTCCCGATTATTTAAAAATAATTTCAAATTTTAAAGATAAAGAAGAAATTAACCCACATTTAATTAATCCTGATTATTTAAAATTAACTGAAGCAGAAGAAAGTAAAAAATGATTATTGAATTAACAAAAGAAAATTTTTTTTTGATAGATGATTCATTCATAAATAAACTTTATTTAGAGCATGAATTTGCCAATAATCCTTATGCAAAAGTATTAATACTTAAAGAAAAGCAAAATATAATAGGCTATATTTATTACAGTGATATCTTCGAAAGAGTAGAGATAAATCAATTTGAAATAGATTCTTTCCACAGAAACTGTGGAAAAGGCGATTTTTTATTAAAAAAATTAATAGAAATTGTGGATAAAAATATTTCCTTAGAAGTAAAAAAAGATAACTATAATGCAATACAACTTTATCAAAAAAATGGTTTTATTAAAAAAGCTATAAGGAAAGGCTATTATCAAGGAATAGATGCTATTTTAATGGAAAGAAATAAAGATCAATGATCTTTTTTTCTAAATATTTAAAATTTATAAAAATAGGTGTATAATAACTTCATTAATAAAAAAATCTTACAAAGAAAAGAGTGATATAGTGACTGAGAAAAAAGATATATTTATACTTGGTATAGAAAGCAGTTGTGATGAAACTAGTGCTTCTATAGTAAAAAATGGTACTGAAGAATTGGCAACAACTATTTCTTCTCAAATTGATATTCATAAAGACTTTGGAGGAGTAGTACCTGAAATTGCTAGTAGACATCATGTAAAAAATATTACTTTTATTTTAGAAGAATGTCTAGAAAAAGCTAAGATGAAAATGGAAGATATTGATGCTATTGCAATAACATATGGTCCTGGTTTAATAGGATCTTTACTAATAGGATTAGAAGCCGCAAAAACATTATCTTTTTTATATAATAAACTATTAATACCAGTACATCATATAGCAGGTCATATTTACGCTAATAGTTTAGTAAAAGAATTAAATTTTCCACTTTTAGCTGTTGTTGTAAGTGGAGGACATACAGAGTTAATTGAAATGACAGATCATTTTCAATTTAAAAAATTAGGAGGAACTCTTGATGATGCTATTGGAGAATGTTATGATAAGGTAGCTAGAGTAATGGGTTTAGAATATCCTGGAGGACCGAAATTAGATAAACTTGCATTAGAAGGAAAGATTACTTATAAATTACCAGTACCATTAAAAGATGATAGTTATAATTTTTCTTTTAGTGGACTAAAAAGTGCTGTAATTAATCTAGTGCATAATGAAGAACAAAGAGGTAATCCTTTAAGAAATGCTGATTTAGCTGCTTCATTTCAAAAAGTCGCTGTAGAATCAATCACAAGCAAAGTGAGAAAAGCTATTAAAGATAAAAATATAAAAAATGTTATTCTTGCTGGAGGAGTAGCTGCAAATAAAATACTACGAGCTTCAATACAAAATTTATCAGACGAATTAAATGTTCAATTATCAATACCACCAATGAAATATTGTACTGATAATGCTGCTATGATTGCTGCCGCAGGCTACTATGCATATAAAAATGGGAGAATATCAAATTTGAATTTAAATTCAAAATCACAAGACACATTAAATTAAAATGTGTCTTTATTTTACATAAAAGAGAAAAATTATATCTTATATATCAACTTTTTTATGCTATAATAAACATAATAGGGGTTAAAAATAATGAAATAATTAATTTTAATGCAAGTTCAAAATTTGTTCTAGGTTATTAAAATTAATTAGAAAAATTAAATAAATTAAGATTTTACTGAGAATAGCAAATAGTTTCAAAATAAAAAATATTAAAATGATAAAATTAAAAATCCTCAGTTTTTAAAAATTAGCATTGTTTTAAAAATTTTATTATAACCTGTAAAAATTATAAATAAAGTAATAAATAAAATTTTAAAAAACAAATTAGCTTAAAAAGGAGAAATAAAAATGTTGAGATCAAAAGTAGGTTACAGTACTAATCCAGATAGTTTTATAGTAGGAGCTGAATCAGCTCAAATGTCTACAAAAGATTTTAGTAATGTAAAATTGAACTTTCTTTTTACTTCTGTAAAAAATGATGCAAAAAAAGTAGTTAAAGGAATTCAAAGTATTACATCATCACCCATAATTGGTTGTACAAGCAGTGGAGGAATAATTGTTCCAGATGGTTATATTAACTCTTCAAATGGTTTTGGAGGAATTTTATCTTTTAATGACCCTGGTATGACCATAGGAGTAGCCTGTCATGAAGCTGGAAGAGATGCTAGAACAATAGGAAGAAAAGTTGCTATTGAAGCAGTAGAAAATGCAAAAACTACAAGAGCACCAGCATATTTTTATATGATAGCTAGTCCAAAAGAAGAAGAAGAGTACCTTATGGGTATCCAAGATGTAATTGGTAGAGTGCCAGTCTTTGGGGGAAGTGCTGCCGATGATACAGTAGAAGGTAACTGGAAAATAATATGTAATGATAAAGTTTTTTCAGATGGAGTAGCAGTAGCATTTTTTTACACAGATAATGAAATTATAACATCTTTCACAGGTTCCTATAAAGAAACAGAAAATATAGGACTAATAACAGACGTAAAAGATAATCGAACCTTAGTAAATATAGATGGTGTATCAGCATTAAAAAAATATGCACATTGGATTAATGTTTCTCCAAATTCATTAAAAGGTCTAAATCTTTTAAAAGCTTCAATTATTAAGCCTCTAGGAATTAAAGACCCGTTAGGTAATTTAACAATTATAAGACATCCAATGTTTGGAAATGATCAAGGGACTAGAACAACATCCGACGATACCATTACATTAGGGAATAAAGTTGTTAAAGGAACAGCAATAATTCAACTTACATCAACAATAGATGAACTAGTTACTTCAACAGGAAATACACTAAAAAATTTAAGAAAACAAATGTACACCCCTCCAGCAGCCTATATCTTAATTCATTGTGGAGGAAGAAGATTAGGAATAGGTAGTAGAATAAATGAAGTACATAGACAATTGTTGAAAGAGTCTAAAGGAGTACCATTTATTACGGCTTTCACTTTTGGACAATACGGTTATCATGAACATTCATCAAATATTTGTGGAGGCTTAATGTTATCCTTTACTTCATTTGGAAGAAATTAGTTAATACAATTATAAACATTATTAGAGAAAATAATTTGATAAAAATTTAGAGATAGGATAATCTAATAATAGAATAAAAAGGAGATTGAAAATATGAAAAATAAAATAAGAGTAGTACAATACGGTACAGGAAATATGGCTAAATTTACTATGCGCTATGTTTTCGAAAAAGGAGCAGAAATTGTTGGGGCAATTGATATTAATCCCGATGTTATAGGAAAAGATATTGGACAAATTATGGAATGTGAAGATAAAGGAGTTAAGATTTCACGTGTAGAAGATGCAAAAGAAATTTTAAGTAATTTAAAGCCTGATATTTGCATTATAACAACAATGAGCTTATTAAATGATGTCGAAGAAGCTTTAAAATTGTGTGCAAGTTTAGGAATAAATGCAATTACAACTTGTGAAGAAGCATTTTTCCCTCTAAACTCAAATCCCAATTTAACAGAAGAAATAGATAAACTTGCTAAGGAAAATAACTGTACTATTACTGGTTCAGGATATCAAGATATTTATTGGGGACAATTAATTAGTGCCGTAGCATCATCATCTCATAAAATCACAAAAATAAAAGGAAGCTCATCATATAATGTTGAAGATTATGGTATTGCATTAGCCAATGCCCATGGTTCAGGATTATCGTTAGAAGAATTTGAAAGTAATATAGCAGCAGTTGATAAAATCTCATCAGAAGAACGTCAAAAATTAATTAACAACAGAGAGTATTCTCCCTCATATATGTGGAATGTAAATGGTTGGCTTGTTAATAAATTAGGATTAACAATGAAAAGTCAAACTCAAAAATGTGTTCCTACAACTTATAAAGAAGATATTAACTCAATTACTTTAAATAAAACAATAAAAAAAGGTGAGGCTACAGGAATGAGTGCGATAGTAACAACTGAAACAGAAGAGGGTATTACTATTGAATCAGAATGTATTGGAAAAGTATATGGACCTGAAGAATTTGACAAAAATGAATGGACAGTCATAGGAGAACCTAATACTACAATAACAGTTAATAGACCAGCAACAGTTGAACTAACTTGTGCAACAATAGTTAATCGTATTCCAGATGTTATAAATGCAACTCCTGGTTTTATTCCAACTTGTGAAATGGATGAGTTATTCTACCGAACTAAACCTTTAAATGAATATTTAAAATAAAAAAGAGGAAGATAATTCTTCCTTTTAAAATCAAAATTGCCTTATTTAGAATTTTTCTTAACTCTGCCAAATAACTTGTCAATAGAGAAAGATTTTTTATATATTTTAGTTAGACCAAACAAAAATGATGTTGGTATAATATAAATAGCATTTTCATAATGAGAATATGCAGATTGACTTGTATTCAACATTTTAGCAATCGTAACTTGAGTAAAATTATGTGCAAGTCTTAAATTTGTAAGATTAGTAGCTAAAACTTCCAAATCTAAATCTAAAGGATTATATTCTTCATTTTTAGCAATTAATCCGAATAAATAGTCTAAACTTAAACTATATTCATTAGCATATTCGACTAATCGTTTAATTGGAATAGTATCTTTACCTGTTTCCCATCCAGAAACAGTTGATAAATGTATTCCTAAAAATTCTGCAACATCTTTTTGCTTCAATTCTAAATTTTCTCTACTTTTTCTAAGATTTTTTACTATCATTTTCTTCACCTAGAAATATTATTTCATCTTAGAGACAATTTATTACAGAAAATAGGGGAAATAGAATATTAAATTGTGTATAAATTCAAATAAAATTATGGTATTATTTAACTTATAATACAAAGAAAGGTGGTGATATTATGGATTTAAATAAGATTGGTAGATTTATTTTCAAATTAAGAAAAGAAAAAAGTCTAAGTCAAAATGGGTTAGCTGAACTAATACCAGTAACTAGACAAGCAGTTAGTTCTTGGGAACTAGGTAAATCCTTACCAGATTCACAAACACTAATTATTTTAGGTGAAATATTTGCAGTTTCCGTAAATGAGTTATTAGCAGGAGAAAGAATAACAAACGATAATAAGACTGAAGAGACTAAAATTGCATTAACTCTTGTTGATGAAATTAATACTAAGGGAAAAATCATCGCAAAAAGAACAATTGCGTTTACTCTTATAATTTTAGCCATTCTTTCTATATTCTTAGGTTATTATTTTATAACTTCTTATAACTCGATAAAAGTCTTTAAAGTTCAAGGAGAAAATGAAAACTTTAAAACATATAATGGAATAATTATAAGTACAAAGCAAAAAATCTATATTAGATTAGGTGAACTTATTAATATTAATAACAATGAGATAAAAAATGTAAAATTATATTTTAAAGATAAAAACAATCAAGAAAAAGTTCTTTATCAAGATAATAAAACTGATATTTTAATAACATCAAAATATGGTTACAACGGAAGCTTCACAAATAATGAATTAAAATACTTAGTCGATAATCTTTATTTACAAATAAATTATAAGAATAAAACAAATAAATTGAAGTTAACAGTCAAAAAAGATTTCTCTAATAATTTAATATTTTATACTAAAGAAAGAAATCTTTTAGAAAATGATAACTACAAATCAGCCAGTCCTTTAATCTATGATAAAATAAAAATTAAAATGGAAAATAAAGGTACAAAAAATGATAAAGGTTACAAACTAGAAATCGATAATGAAAATGAACATATTAACATTGAATTAATGGATAGAAATTTATTGATAGAAGTTCTATATGATAATATAAGAGAAAGTTGGAGCTGCTATTTAACTAATGATACATCAATTAGTTATGCAAAATTTGAAAATTATATTGAAACAATACATAAACAAGTTAGTATAAATAAAGATACAAAATTGAAAGCAGATGAAGAAGAAATCTATAAAAAATTAACAGAATATATTAATAAATATCTACTAAATTCAGAATAGCAAGTACAACTTGCTTTCCTTGAACCAAAAAATAGGTTATTCTTATTTACAGAAAGGAGGAAAAAGTATGCAAAGAGTAAGATTTTCTAAATTAATATTAGTATCATTAATTTGCTTATCTATTATATGTTCTTATACTTCTGTATCTGCTAAAGAAACAACTAGTTATTTTACAAATGATAATGGAGTTTCTTTAACTAAAGAAGAGTATGATTTTTTAACTAAAATGTACTGGGATGGTTATCAAAAGATGATGACTAAAGAAGAATATAAGAATTTTAGTGATAATAATATTATGAACAGAGAATATGCTGAGAAAGTAGTTACTTATGATTTACCAAAAACTAGAGGAACTTTTCATTCATCACTAGCAAAGAGCATAAAAATTGCTCGATCTTGTGGAGAATATGATTGTTTCATTTCTGTTGTTACAACTTGGTTAGGAGTTCCAACTGTTAAAAGCTATGATGTTATGGGTTGTAGTTTTGATGGCGGAATTAAGTTAGTATCAACACCTAATACAAGAGTTAGCTCATCAGATGATACATTCTTTTCACAAGATCTTCAAAAGTTCGATAATGGTTTAGGTAGTTCATTCAAGATACCTACTGGATCAAACTTAGTTATTAATCAAGACTTTTATGTAACTAGAAAAGGTCATGTTTATGCAAGTTATCAACATGCAATGCGTGAAACAACTCTAGAAGTAAGTCGTGATTATAAGATTTCGGGAATTGGCTTTGGTGGCGTTTTCGAATTCGGGGATAAAGCTAGTAAAATCTATGATGACATGAATGGTGTCGACATAGCAGTATAATTTAACTTAATCAGTCGCGTGATAAATTTAATTATATACATTTGAGAAACTAAGAAATTAGTTTCTCTTTTTTTACTATAATGATAATAACGCATATATTTCAATAAATCTGTCGAAAATACTTGCGCATTAACATAAAATGTGTTATAATATGTAAACAAATCGAGGGGGAATAGGTTTATGTTAAAGAGAAAGTCATTAATAATGATTTTATTATTATTTGGGTTATCTTTAGTTCTTATTGGAACAGGAATAGAATTAAGTAGCCCAGTAAAAAATGAAAACATTAAAAATCAAACTATAATGTATATGAATTCAAATACTGATAATTCTACATATTTATCAGATATAGAATACATTGCAGATCAATCTTATACTAGATATGATAAAATAAGATATGATGAAGTAAGTGGTGGAAATAAAATTACTTTAAAAGTAGAAAATAATGTTTTTACATTCAATAAAGGTATTTGGGCACATGCTACTTCACAAGTTACTTATGATATTAGTAAATATAATTATAAATATTTTACTACTTTTATTGGTTTAAATTCTACATCTACAGGTGGTAATGGTGTTAAATTTGCTATTTCAACATCTAAAGATGGACAAAACTGGGGAGAACCAAAAGTAGAAATGACAAAAAAACCAGGTGAAAATGCATCTCTTATTAAAGTTGATTTAAGTGGTGCTAAATATTTACGTTTATATGCTAATGATAATGGTTCAAATGCACAAGATCATTCAGTTTATGCCAATGCTAGATTAGAAAATGATGAAGATCAATCATCTACTTTCAAATCTGTTGAGGAATATAATGAAATTATTAAAGCACAATACACTGGACAGGCTGATTTAACAGGTGACATTGAGTTTAACATATTAAAAAGACAACTAATTCAAAATGTTGGAGAATTTACTATTAACTCTTTCTATAATGAAAGTGCTGATAATAAAGCTGCACTAGATTATTTAATGTCGAATCCAAAAGCCTTAAAATATTACATTTTAGGGGGAAAACCTGCTGGTAATAACTACTATAAATCTTTAACACAATATTCTAGATTATATAGAAACTATAAAAATGATTTTAATAATACTGAAGTTACAAAATATGGAACAGTACTTGGAGATTTATATTTAAGAATGGCAACATCTTTATCATTAACTCACGCAGGTCTTGTTGGTCTATGGATGAATAATGCTTCAACAAAAGAAAATCAATCAGATTCTGTTAGAAGATATGCTATTATTAGATATATGCATAAAAATAATCTATTTGAAGGTCCAAATGGTATGGATTATAACACATGGTTTGAAAACTATACTGTAGAAGAAATGCGTTACGTTATGGCAAATAGTATCGATGATCAATCCATATTATGGTTAAATGCCTATGTTCGAGAATTAATAAAAAAAGAGGGAAGTTCTCGTTTATGGCCACATAAATATATAGCATACGTATGGCCAAATTATGGAAATCCTGTTTATTATGCAGAAGAAAATAAAGAATACTTTAATCAATTATTCTCTGTTCCAGATGAAGAACATGAAGGACAAAGAATCGGATTATGGGATGTTACTTATACAATTCCAGGTGGAGTAGATGTACCAGAATATAATTTACAAATACCAAGAGGTACATCAGATAATAAAATTTATAAAGTATGGATGAACATGCGAAATAAATTCGGTACAGGTGCAGTTTGTGGAGGTATTTCTAAAACTGGATCAAATATCAGAGGAGTTCTTGGACTTCCTGATGCAGTTGTTGGACAACCAGGACATGCAGCTCATATAAATTATTTTCAAAATAGTAATGGTGAAGGATTCTGGGGTATCGATAACGACGTTAGTGGATGGGCATACACAGGATCATCAGGACTTTTAGGATGGGCAAATGCTCCTTATGCTAGTGGATATACTGGAACATATATACATTTAGCACAAGAAGTTGTTAATCATTTTGATATATATGAACAAAGTCAAAAGTTTGTCTATTTTGCAGATTCATATACAGATTTAGTAAAAAAAGAGGAAATGTATAGAAAAGCGTTAGAAGTTCAACCTTTAAACTTAAATGCATGGTACGGGTTAATATTAACATATAATGATTCTGATAATAAAACTGAAGAACAATATTATGAACTTGCAAAAGAAATTGCAGAAACATTAAAATATTACCCTTTACCAATGTATCAAATGACTAATCAAATTAAGCCAAAACTAACAAGTCAACAAGAATCTTATAAATTTACTTTATTAATAACAAGAATCTTAAAAGAAGGAAGTGTTCTTCCTAATGGGTCACCTGAAGTTTTACAGCCAAATATTACAAGATTAATGGCAAACTATTTATTAGGTGAAATGGATTCAACTATCGCAACATTCTCTTTCGATGGTGATGATGCTGGAAAAATAGTATTATCAAGTAGATTTGACGGAAATGGAGTACGTTGGGATTATAGTTTAGATGGCAAAAAAACTTGGAAAGAAGTTAGTTTTACAGCACAAGAAGAACACAAATTACAATTAACACAAGAAGAAATCAACTCAATGACATCTGAAAAAGATTTATACGTTCATATTGTAGGTGTAAACTATGCTGATGAAAACTTATATAAAATAGATATAAAAGAATCAGCAGGATTACCTGCAACTCTATTTGCTAGTGATTTAGAAAATAAATTACTTGGAGCAGTTGATTCTATTGAATGGAAGTATAATGAAAAAGATAGTTGGACAAGATATAAAAATAAACAACCAGTTTTAACAGGAGATAAATCCGTTATTTTAAGAATGGGTGCAACAGAAACTTATCTTGCATCTACTACAAGTACAACTTATAATTTTACAAAAGACATAGTAAATAATAAAAGAAAATATATTTCAGTTTCACATTTATCACTTGAAGCTGTATCAACAGAAGCTACAAATCAACAAGGTAATGCTACTAATGCATTAGATGCGAATTATAATACAAGATGGCATTCTGCTTGGGATGGATCTGATACAGAACGTTATATTACAGTTAAATTAGATAAACCGTATAATATTTCTGCAGTTGAATTTGTTCCTGCTGCAGGTGGAAACGGAAAAATTTATGATGGAACTGTTTGGGGAAGTATTGATGGTGAAAACTGGATGGTACTTTCTAATCAAAAAGGTTTAACTTATACTAACAATACAACTACAGTAGAAGAAGCTATAGCAAATATAAAAAGCTTTGATATTGAAAATCCACAAAGAGTTCAATATGTAAAAATAGTTGCAGATAGAACAAATGGTAATTGGATTACTGCAAGAGCCTTCAATTTTTATGAAGATACTACAATAAAATCAGTAGCATCATTCTCATTTGATGGATCTCAAGCTGGAAGTATAGTATTATTTGATGATTTTAAAAATAAAAATTGGAAATATAGTATTGATGGTGGTACTACATGGCAAAAAGTAACTTCTAATAGTCACAAATTATCTGAAAATGAACTAGAAAAAATAAACACTAAAGACAAAATAAAAATTGTTTTAGATGGAGATAAAACTGAATATACAATAAATATTCGAAAAGGTGAAACTCCAGAAAAAGGATATTTAAACGATTTAGAAAATAGACCAATTGCTCAACCAGATCAAGAAAGTCTTGAATGGAAAATATCTGGAGAAGAAACATGGACATCATATAAAGATGAAGAACCAAATGTAAAAGGTACTAAAACTTTATCAGTCAGAAGAAAAGCAACAGGAATCACAATAGCAAGTGATTCTATAAAATATCAATTTACTGAAGACAATCAACCTAAAAATAGAAAATATATTCCTATTAAACATTTAACTATGCATGCCTTCTCAACGCAATCAGTTGATGCTGCAAGACCATACTATGCACCTAATGCTATAGATGGAAACCCTAATACTTTATGGCATACAGACTTTAGATATTCAGTATTAACACAAGATATTAAACCATTCTTAACAATAAAATTAGATCAACCAAAATATATTTCAGCATTAGAATTTATTCAAAAAAGTTATAAAGAAGGAGATCCAATTTTAATCAAAAATGCTACAGTTTACGTTAGTATGGATGGAGAAAAATGGACTCAAGCTGGTAAAATATCTAATTTATCTGAAGAAGAGCAAGTTTTAAGAAAAATAAATTTCTCAAAGAGTGTTCAAGCACAGTACGTAAAATTAGAAATGGAAACTTATGGAATATTTGCTTCTATATCTATGATTAATTTATTTGAAGATAGAACAAATGCACCTGTTGTTACTCCAACAGCAAAAGTTAAATATTCAACAACAAGTCTAACAAACAAAAATGTAACAGCTACTCTTGTAGAAGAAAGTACAGACATTACTGTAACAAATAATGGTGGTAAGAAAACTTATACATTTACAAAAAATGGAACATTTACATTTGAATTTGTAGATGAAGATGGAAACAAAGGAAAAACAACAGCAACAGTTAAGAATATTGACAAAACTGTACCTACAGCAAAAGTAAAATATTCAACAACACAACCAACAAATAAAAATGTAGTGGCAACATTATATGATGCTAGTGAAGAAATTACTATCACAAATAATGGTGGAAAAAACACATATACATTTACAAAAAATGGAACATTCACATTTGAATTTGTTGATAAAGCTGGAAATAAAGGAACAGCAAAAGCAGTAGTTAATAATATAACAACTGAAACATCTAAAGTTGAAATTAAATATAGTACAACACAACCAACAAATAAAAATGTTATTGCCACTCTAACTTCAGGTAATAATATAACAATAACAAATAATGGTGGAAAAAACACATATACATTTACAAAAAATGGAACATTTACATTTGAATATGTTGATGCTTCTGGAAACAAAAAAACTGCAACAGCAACAGTTAAGAATATTGACAAAACTGTACCAACAGCAAAAGTAAAATATTCAACAACACAACCAACAAATAAAAATGTAGTTGTAACATTAACTGATTATAGTGAAGAAATCACAATCACAAATAATGGTGGAAAAAACACATATACATTTACAAAAAATGGAACATTCACATTTGAATTTGTTGATAAAGCTGGAAACAAAGGAACAGCAAAAGCAATTGTAAATAATATAAATAAAGTTGCACCAACAGCAAAAGTAGTATATTCAACAACTAAACCAACAAATAAAAATGTTATAGCAACATTAACTGGTTTAGATAAAGATATTACTATAATTAATAATGGTGGAAAAAACACATACACATTTACAAAAAATGGAACATTTACATTTGAGTTTAAAGATAAAGCAGGAAATATTGGAAGTATAGTAGCTATTGTAAATAATATTGATAAAACTGCTCCAACAGGAAAAATAAAATATTCAATAACTAAGTTAACTAATCAAAATGTTACAGTAACATTAAAAGCAAATGAAGAAGTTACAGTAACTAATAATAATGGAAAATCTTCTTATATATTTACAGAAAATGGAACATTCACATTTGAATTTGTAGATAAAGCAGGAAATAAAGGTGTAGCAACAGCAACAGTTAGTAATATTGATAAAATTGCCCCAACAGCAAAAGTAAAATATTCAACAACACAACCAACAAATAAAAATGTAGTTGCAACATTATATGATGCTAGTGAAGAAATTACAATAATTAATAATAATGGTTCAAATAGTTATAGTTTTGAAGAAAATGGAACATTTACATTTGAGTTTATTGATAAAGTAGGAAACAAAGGAACAGCAAAAGCTATAGTAAATAATATTGATAAAATTGCTCCAACAGCAAAAGTAAAATATTCAACAACGCAGTCAACAACTAAAGATGTAATTGTAACATTAACTGGTTATAGTGAAGATATAACAATAACAAATAATGGTGGAAAAAACACATATACATTTACAAAAAATGGAGTTTTCACATTTGAATTTATTGATAAAGCTGGTAACAAAGGTTCAGTAATGGCCATTGTTAATAACATAAAAAAAGTTGCTCCTAGTGCTAAAATAGTTTACAGTACAAAAGAATTAACTAATAAAAATGTTACAGCAACATTATCAGGATTAGGAAAAGATATTAAAATAATAAATAATGGCGGAAAAAATACATATACATTTACAGAAAATGGAGTTTTTACGTTTGAATTTAAAGATAGTAAAGGCCAACTAGGAAGTTTAGTCGCAATAGTAAATAATATTGATAAAGTTGCCCCAACAGCAAAAGTTATTTATTCACCTTCAACACTAACAAGTAATGTTGTAGTCGCAACATTAACTGATTATAGTGAAAATATTAAGATATTAAATAACAACGGAAAAAATACATATACATTTACAGAAAATGGAAAATTTGTATTTAAAATTAGTGATAAAGCAGGAAATATTACAAATATTGAAGCTAAAGTAACTTGGATTGATAAATCATCTGCTGAAAAACCTAGTAAGCCAAATAATAAACCTAACAAACCATCAACATCTAACAAACCAGTTATTGTTTTACCATCTAATAATAATGGTGGATATAATAATGGATATAATAATGGATATAATAATGGGGTTTATACTAACAATAATGAAGTAGAAATAATTGATTCTTTAAAAACATTTACAGCAGGAAGAATAACATTAAAAATGCCTGTAAATAGTTCTTTAGAGAACACTGAGTTAAAAATAAAATACTTAGAATTAAGTTCAATCATTCAAGAAAAAATTGGTGGAAATAATGAGTATTTTGAAATTTTTGTAGAACCTAACCAAACTATCAATAGTTCAATGAAAATGATTATTGATCTAGATCCAGACAAGAAATTAGCTGGTATATATAAAATAACAAATAATGAAAAAGTTAATAAATTAGAATATATAGATTTAGGTAATAATCAAATAGAATTAGAAATAGATTCTTTAGGGGAATATCTAATATCTTACAAAGAAGAAATACTTGCCAGAAGTAAAAAAGATACAAATAAAAAGTCTAATGAAAATAATAAAGTACAAAAAATAGAAGAACAAAATAATAAAAATCTTGATTTAGTTATAATAATTACTTTAATATTATTATTCACAGGATTAATATCATTATTTAAAAGCAGTTTTACAAAAAATAAATAAGAAAAATTATTAACAAACAATGTTAATAATTTTCCTAAATTAAAATTTCAACCGCACCACTAGGTGCGGCTTTTTGATACAAT
>CANTCS010000028.1 GCA_947652375.1 uncultured Mollicutes bacterium
TACTGACATTTTCAAAAAACGATACAACATGACATTATCACAAAATGATTACAATAAAAACATTAATATATTGATTTTTTCTAGAGATTGTATTATAATATACAAATATTAAAAAGAGGGGGGATTGTATGTTATTAATACCAGAACAAGTATATAAATTGAGAGAAAAAGAAAAAAAATTACAAGGAGAATGTGGAAATTATCGAGAGTTATTAAAAGATTCAACCACTGATTTAAAAATAGATCTTGAATCAAGGTCTATTGGGATGATTAATAATGTTTATAATGATTTCTATGAAAAGCATAAAAAATTAAAACTTATAGAAAATGCATTGTCTAGTAATACGTATCATGTAAATAAAAATTATGATTTTATAACTATTGGAACAAAATTTGATTTGTTATTTGATGATAGTGATGATATTGAATCTTATCAAATGGTAGATGAATTAACTACTGTAGATTCTATTTTTGAAATGATTGCTGCTAATAGTATGCTAGGTAAATCCATCTTAGGTAAAAGAGATGGGGAGCGTTTTGAATATAAAATAGAAGGCAAAAAAGTTAGTGGAAGAGTTTTAAGAATTGAAAAAGATATTAATAAATATATGCATTTTATTAAAGAAAAAGCATTTGCTTTTAGAAAATCTAAAACTTATCAAGAAACTATTAAATTTTTAAGACATTGTCCAGAATTAAAAGAAGAATATGAATCATATAAAACTATTACTAAAAGTCAATTTGATCTTTTGACAATTGAGAAAGAAGCGTTAAAACGACTTCCTAAAAAAAATAGTACAACAAACAGAATAGCTTATATAAATAGTCTTTAGAGCGAAAAATTGCTCCTACTGTAGAAGATGGAACTATTGGAATTGGTACAAAATTCAGTGTTATGTTTTTTGGAGATAAAAAAGTTGAAGTAAGAAGATTTGAAATGATAAATTCGGCAGTTTCGACGGAGCTTGATAGAAATTATATTGAGAGAATAAGTAATCTTGGTTCTAAATTATATGGTTTATCAGAAAATGATGAATTTATAGTACGAATTGGAAACAGCAATTTTATTTCTGGTATTGTCTTTGATATTGAAAATAAAATTAATTGTTCAATAGATGATATTAGAAACAATCCTGTTTATAGCAAGAGAAATTAAAAGAGAATTATTATTCTTTTTTTACTTGTAAAATATTATGAAAGATTTTATAATTTTAAGAAGAGGGATAATATGAAAATTGAATATAGTTTATTACATACAGAAAAAAATACCAAAGCTAGACTTGGTAAAATAAAGACAAACTATGGTTGTGTAGATACACCAATGTTTATGCCAGTTGGTACTCGAGCAACAGTAAAAGGTTTAACTCCTGAAGAGGTTAAAGAATGTGGTAGTGGAGTATGTCTTGCTAATACTTATCATTTATGGTTAAGACCAGGTGAAGATATCGTTGCTTATTGTGGGGGATTACACAAATTTATGAATTATGATGGACCAATTCTTACTGATAGTGGAGGATTTCAAGTTTTTTCTTTAGCAAAAAATAAGAAAAAAGATATTACAGAAGAGGGTGTGCATTTTAAAAGTCATATTGATGGTCAAAATTTATTTTTGACTCCAGAAAAATCTATTGATATTCAAAATAAATTAGATAGTGATATAGCAATGAGTTTTGATGAATGTCCTCCAGCTAGTGCTAGTTATGAATATTTAAAAAATAGTATTGAAAGAACCTTAAGATGGGCTGAACGTGGAAAAAAGGTTCATAATAATAAAAATCAAGCTTTATTTGGAATTGTGCAAGGTGGAGCTTATGAAGATTTAAGAAAATTTTCAGCTATAGAAACAGTAAAAATGGATTTTGATGGTTATAGTATTGGTGGAGTTGCTAATGATGGTGAGTCAAAAGAAGATATGTATAAAGCAATTGATTATTCTATTCCATATTTGCCAGAAAATAAAGTGAGATATTTAATGGGAGTTGGAGAGCCAGTTGATATATTAGAAGGTGTAGAACGTGGAGTTGATATTTTTGATTGTGTTTTACCGACAAGAATTGCTAGACATGGACAAGCTTTTACAAGGCATGGAAAAATAAATTTAAATAATGCGAAATTTAAAAAGGATTTAGATGCCATAGAAAAAAATTGCGATTGTTATTGTTGTCGCAATTATACAAGAGCATATATTAGACATCTTTTAAGTGTAGGTGAAGTTCTTGGGGGAAGACTTTTATCTATTCATAATATAAGATTCTTAATAAGACTTACAGAAGAAATAAGAATAGCTATAAAAGAAGATCGTTTTTTAGATTATAAAAAAGCTTTTCTTGAAAAATATGACTCAAAAAATAAATAGATAGTTGTTGCTATCTTTTTTAAATGTAAAAAATGGGACTATTATTTGTTGATGGTATGGTAGTATTTGTTGGAGTTTTAATATCTTCAATTTGAGTATTATTTACTGTTGGCTCATTCATAACATTTGCAATTTTGAATAACGTTTTAGCATTTCCTATGATAGGTTTTACTTGATAATATACAGGAATTGCTTGATTTATAACACCAAGAGTCTTTTGGGTACCATCTAATAATGCAGCCCAATTAATTGATTTGGTTAGGCTTAAACCTTTACCAAGAAGACCAGAATAAGTATAAGGATTCATCATATCACCTCTCAATAATAATATATGTAAAATAGTTAAAATGTTTAATTTTATATTTAAAAAAAAGTTAGATTATGTTAGAATAAAATAAAATAAGAATAATAAGGAAGGTTGATAAGATGTCTTTATTTAAACGCAAACATAAGACTTCTGGTCCAGTTACAGAAACTAAAGTTGTTCAAGGACAAGTTATTAATACTTCTTTAGAGGCTAATAATAATCAAGTAAATCCAACTAATAATAGTCAAAATGTGAATTATAATAATAGAATGGCTGGTTCTAATAATAATGTTACTCTTCCGGATGATCCATCTGTGGTAGTTGAAAAGAGAGAAAAAGTTAAACGTCCTATAAAAAATTATCGCTATACCATTATTAATGGAGTTGGAAAAAAAGAACAAGGAACATTTGAAGCTGAGAGTGAAAATGATGTTAGAAGTTATTTATTATCTTTAGATTACCAAGTCTTGGAAGTAAAAGAAAGAAGTAAATATGATATAGATCTTGGTAGTACAAAACTTCATGCAAGTGATTTGGCATTTTCTTTGACACAATTATCAACTTATATTAAATCGGGAATTTCTCTAGTAGATTCTGTTAAAATACTTTCAAAACAGTCATCTAAACCGATACTAAAAAAAAGTTTTAACCAATTAGTTTATCAATTACTAAAAGGAGAAAGTCTTTCGGATGCGATGATTATGCAAGATACTGTTTTTCCTAAGCTTTTAATTAATATGGTTAAAACTGCTGAAATGACTGGAGATTTGCCAACTATTCTTGATGATATGGCTGATTATTATACTTCTATTGATCAAACTAGAAAGCAAATGAAATCAGCTATGACTTATCCAATAGTTGTATTAACAATTGCCCTTGGAGTTCTTGTGTTTATGTTAACATATTTAGTGCCACAATTCTCAGCTTTATTTGAAGAAAATGGTGCAACTTTACCTAAATTAACTTTAACTATTTTAGCAATAAGTGACTTTATAAGTAAAAGATGGTATATTCTGTTAGCTATAATTAGTTTAATCGTAATTGTTTTTATGCAAGTTTATAAAAGAAATCAAAAGTTTAGAGAGTCAGTTCAAATTATTATTATGCATTTACCAGTTTTTAAAGATATAGTAATTTATAATGAAATTGCTAATTTTACGAAAACATTTGCATCTTTAATTAATCACGGAGTTTTTATAACTGATAGTATGGAAATACTTTCTAAAATAACAAATAATGAAGTTTATAAAAGAATAATAAATAAAACACTTGAAAATCTTGGAAAAGGTGATTCAATTTCAATGGCATTTAGAGGTGAATGGGCGATACCTGTAGTGGCTTATGAAATGTTAGTTACAGGAGAGACTACGGGTCGTTTAGGGGATATGATGGAAAAGGTTGCGGAACATTTTCAAATGCTTCATAAAAACGTAATTGATCAAATGAAAAGTTTAGTTGAACCACTACTTATTTGTTTGTTAGCATTAATTGTTGGAATTATTTTATTATCTATAGTTCAACCAATGTTTTCAATATATAGTCAAATTCAATAAAGGAGGTAATAATGTGTTGGTTTTCTATTTAGTTATCTTTTTTATTTTAGGAATGATTATAGGCTCTTTTTTTACTGTAGTAGGAATCAAGCTTCCACGTCATGAAAATTTTCTTACATCTAGAAGTCATTGTGATAAGTGTTATCATAATCTTTCTTTGTTAGATATGATACCACTTGTTTCTTATGTGTTTTTAAAAGGGAAATGTAGATATTGTAAAGCCAAAATAGATACACTTTCTTCATATATGGAGTTTTTTACAGGTGTTTTATTTAGTCTTTCTTTTTATGTTTTTGGTTTTTCTTCTGATTTATTCACTGCTTTAGGAATTGTTTCTTTATTAATTATTGTTTCTGTTTCGGATATTTCGTATTTTATTATTCCTGATGAGTTATTAATATTTTTTTCGGGATATTTTTTAATAATAAAATGTTTGAGTTTAGGTGTGATTAATGCATTAGGAGCAATATGTTCAGGGGTTATTTTATTTTTGATTATGTATTTTATAATGATAATTGGAAATCTATTATTTAAAAAAGAGAGCTTAGGTGGTGGAGATGTTAAAATGATGTTTGTTTTTGGCATTATTTTAAATCCAATTCTTGGTTTAATAATAATATTTTTAGCTAGTTTTTTTGCTTTACCGGTATCGTTATTTTTGTTAATTAAAGAAAAGCAAAAAATGGTTCCTTTTGGACCTTTTCTACTAATTAGTTTTACTTTTATATATTTTACAAAAATAGATTTAGTAAGTATAATTAATTTTATAAAACAAATTTAAGAATAATTTTACATTACAATTTTCATATCTTATTTAAAATTATTTAGAAATTAAAAATTAATATTTAAAGGATTAAAAAATAGTTTTAGACTAAATATTTTAAAGTTATATTGTAGAGATTTCAAATAAATAAAGTGTAGTTTAAATTAAATTAGGCTTTGTTTATCAGCAAACTTATAAAAATTTAGATGAAATATATTACTATTTTACTACTTTACAAATAAAGTTTATTTCTTTATTAAACTAATTCTAATTTGAACAATTAATTTGAGAATATTATTTTAAATTTTGGTAAAATTATGTTAAAGAAAATTAATAATTAACAAAGGAATTTTTGAACGTGGGTATAAAAAAATATTATATTACGTGCTATATGCTAATAATAAGGGTAATACTATTCCTTATTATGACGAGAACTTGGTGCTATGCCACTAGTTTTGCTCATGTTTGGTAATTTTTAATATTTCGCTATAAGAGACTTTTTTTGTAGCTTTTGTAATATTCTTTTGATACAATAAAATATGTTGGTGGTGACTTCATGAAAAATTTAAGTATTTTGCCTGCTGATACCTATACAGTAATAAATAAAACAGTTTTAACGGATAAAGATAAAAAATTAATTTCAGTTTTATATCAACCTATAATAGGTTTTGCAGCAACAGCTCTTTATTTTACTTTAGTGGATGATTTGGATAAGCAAGAAATTATAAGTAATGATTTAACTCATCATCATTTAATGGCTACAATGCAATTAAAATTAGAAGATATAGTAATTGCTCGAGAAAAGTTAGAAGCTGTGGGTTTACTTAAAACATATTTAAAAAAAGATAATATTAATCAATATGTTTATCTTTTATACTCTCCAATTAGTGCAAATGAATTTTTTAATCATCCAATACTAAATATTGTTCTTTATAATAATCTTGGTAAACAGGAATATGAAAAAGTACTTAGCCTTTTTAAGTTTCCAAGAATTAACTTAAAAGATTATGAAGATGTAACTTCCTCTTTTGATGAAGTGTTTAAATCGGTTGTTGGGACTATTATGGAAATAAAAGATGATATTACTAAAAAAGATTCCAATAATATTATGATTAATAAAGGGATAGATTTTAATATGATAATTTCATCTCTTCCAGAGAGTCAAATTAATTCTAAGTGCTTTAATAGTGAAACAAAAGAACTTATTAATAATTTAAGTTATATCTATAATCTTAGTTCTTTAGATATGCAAGGTTTAATAAGAAATAGTATTAATGAAAAAGGCCTTATTGATAAAACAATTTTAAGAAAGAGTTGTCGAGATTATTATCAATTTGATAATTTTGGTAATTTACCAACTTTAATATATAATAAACAGCCTGATTATTTAAAAAAACCAAAAGGTGATAATTCTAAATGGGCTAAAATGGTCTATACTTTTGAAAATATAACTCCTTATCAGTTGCTTAGAGCAAAATATAAAGGAGCTGAACCGACTGATCGTGATAAAAAATTAATAGAGAATTTATTAATTGATCAAAAATTAAATCCAGGAGTGGTTAATGTTTTAATAAGCTATGTTTTAAAAATTAATAATGAGCAATTAAAAAAGAGTTATGTAGAAACAATAGCAGGACAATGGAAACGTCTTAATATTGAAACTGTTGAAGAAGCTATGCAGATAACTGAAAAAGAACATAAAAAGATTAAAAAATTAATTAAACCAAAAGAAGTAAAAGTAAAAAATGATAAAACTTCTAAAGATATTCCAGCTTGGTTTAATAAAGAACAAGAAGTTTTAGAAACATCTAAAGAAGATATTGAAGAGATGAATAAAATATTAAGTGAACTTGTATGAACTTAATATTTTTTATTTGTTTTATATGTTATAATATCTTTTTAGAAATGTTTTTGATAAATTAATTATTTTGAAATCATAATTAATAATTTTTGAATATAATTTAATAGTGACTAATTGATAACAATTTACTTTGAGATAATAATATTTAGTTAGTTCTTTGAAAACGTAAATTATTTAAACTTATTTATAGTTTTAAGTTATAGATTTACTTTTATTTAAATTTTTAGATTTTAGGAAAAAACATTTTATTTTGGCTTATCTTATTTTTACAGGACTTAAAAATTTATTTTTTGTAAAATAATGTAAATAAAATTAACATTCATATTTATAAATTGCTAAGAAAATAGTTAATATGATATTATTAAATAGAATGTTTTAGGGTATAATATTAAGGGATGATAAAATGAAAAAGTATAAAAATAAAGAATTTTGTAAGATTATAAAGCCGATTCTTGATATTGAAGAATTTTATAAATTAAAGAAAATATCGCATCATGGGATAACAAGATATGATCATTCTTTAAGAGTTGCTTATTATACATATTTAATTACTAAAAATTTGCATTTGAATTATAAAGAAGCAACTGTTGCTGCTTTATTACATGATTTTTTTACTGATGAAGTGGAATCTGAAAATGGTATTTTCAAATTAAGAAGACATCCTAATCATGCTTTAGAGAATGCATCAAGATATTTTGATTTGAGTGATTTACAAAAAGATATTATAAAAACACATATGTTTCCAGTTACTTTTACCCCACCAAAATATTCTGAAAGTTGGATAGTTGATATAATTGATGATTGTGCATCAATTTATGAAAGAAGTTATTCAATAAAAAAACAATTATCAGCGGCCGGAACTTTTCTACTTTTAATTGTAGTTAATTATATAAAATATCGCTAACTTTGTTAGCGATATTTTATAAATTCTGTTTTTAAAAATTTTGTTTAAATCTTTATTTAATAAGAGATTTATGTTATAATTTGAAAGAAAGAAGTGAGAGCAATGAAGAAAACTTATATTTTTGGGCATAAAAAACCTGATACTGATTCTGTAATGTCTGCTATTGGACTTTCATATTTAAAAAATCAGATAGGAGAAAATACAGAAGCTAGAATTCTTGGGAATATAAATAAAGAAACTATGTATGCTTTAAAATATTTTAATATTAAACAACCAAAATATTTAAATGATGTAAAATTACAATTAAAAGATGTAGATTATCATAAGGGATTTTTTGTAAAAGATACTGCTAGTATTTATGATGGTTATCAAGCAATGTTACGAGAAGACTTGACTGGAGTCCCAGTAGTTAATGAAGATGGTAATTTTGTAGGTCTTATTACGATAAAAAATTTATCGCATCTTATGGTTAATGAAAATATTGAAGATTTATATACTTCTTATGATAATTTAGTTCATGTATTAAAGGGTGAGGCTATTTATAGATGTTCAAATGAAATAATTGGTAAACTTATTGTGGCGGCTTATCGTAGTACAACATTTTTAAGTAATATTAAATTGGAAAAAAATAATATTTTAATTGTAGGAGATAGGCATAGCGTTATAGAATATGCTATTAATAGTGGAGTTAAACTTATTATTCTTTCAGGAGACTCTTTTATTAAAGAAGAACATATTGAATTAGCTAAGAAAAATAATGTTAATATTATTAGAACTCCATATGATACTTATAGAGTTGCGCGATTAGTAAGTCTTACTAATTATATTAAAACAATGATTAAAATTTATAATCCTACTAAATTTTTAGATTCTGATTTTGTGTCTGATGTTGTAGATATTAATAATAAACTTAAACATACTAATTATCCTATAGTGGATAAAAATAATAAATGTTTAGGCTTACTTAAAATAACTGATTTAAGTGAAAAACATCCTAAAAAAGTAATTTTAGTTGATCATAATGAAAAATTACAAAGTGTAGAGGGTTTAGCTGAGGCGGAAATACTAGAAATTATTGACCATCATAACTTAGGAAGTATTACGACAAATAATCCAATAAATTTTAGAAATATGGCTGTTGGATCTACATGTACTATTGTATATAATTTATATAAAGAAAGAAATGTTTCTATTCCTAAATCAATTGCGGGAGCACTACTTTCAGGAATTTTATCAGATACATTGATTTTAAAAAGTCCAACTGCGACAGAAAAAGATAAAGAGGCAATAGAAAATTTAGTTAAAATAGCTGATGTAGATTATCATGAATATGGTCTTAATTTATTAAAATCGGGAACTTCTTTAAAAGGTATGAGTAAAGAAGATGTATTATATAATGATTACAAAATGTTTACTGTTAATGATAAGAAATTTGCTATTGGCCAATTTTTTACAATGAACTTTGACGAAATTGAAAAAGAAATAGATGAATATATAAAAGTTTTAGATAATGTTGCGGAAGTAAATGATTTTTCACTTGTTGCTTTGTATGTTACAGATATTATAAAAAATGGTAGTTATGTTATCTTTAATAAGGATGGTTCTAAAACTATGGATTTAGCTTACCAAACATCTGTTACAGAGGGGCAATTTATTGCAGGGTGTGTTTCTCGTAAGAAACATGTTGTTCCGTTAGTTATGGAGATTTTAGAAAATTAGGAGGATTTTATGGTAGAAAAGATTGTTGGGGGGATTATTTCGTTATTTAGTAGTTTTTTAACAATTCCTTTTGGAAAAGAACTAATTGTGTTTATTATCTCTTTAATGCCAATTTTAGAGCTTAGGGGTGGATTGCTTGCTGCTGCTTTACTTGATTTAGATATGGTTACTAGTTATTTCATTGCTATAGTTGGAAATGTTTTACCAGTACCTTTTATTTTATGGTTTATTGCGTCTATATTAAAGTGGATGAGACAAAGTAAATTTTTTTCTAAATTTGCAGGATGGTTAGATAGTAAAATTGAAAAACATAAAGGTCAAATTGAAAAATATGGTTTTTGGGGGTTGGTATTATTTGTAGGTATACCACTTCCTGGAACTGGAGCTTGGACAGGATGCTTGATTGCTGCAGTTTTAGAAATGGATAAAAAGAAAGCTTTTTTAGCAACTATGATTGGAATTTTTATGGCTAGTGTTATTATGATGTTATTGTCATTTGGTTTATTAAAGAATATTATAGGGTAGGTAAAATATGGAGAGATATGAAATTGGTTTATTGACAACTTTATTGTTAGGGATTTTTATAGTAATTGGAGCTTTAATTGCATTATTAATAAATAAAAAGAGTAAAATAATTGAATTTTCTATAGGTTTAGCTTTTGGAGTTCTAGTAGGTTTGATTTTAATAGATTTATTACCTGAAATATTTGAAAATTTAGGTTTTAGATACATTTATGTTGCTTTGATAGGAGTTATAGGAGGATATATTATTTTAAAAATATTAGATAATTTTATTCCCGATCATCATGAAGAAAAAATGTCTAAAATAGAGGAAAAAGGAAATTTAGTGCATATAGGAGTAATGACATCTTTAGCATTAATTTTGCATAATATAATCGAGGGAATGGCGGTTTATTCTAGTTGTCTTTCGAATGCAAGTTTAGGTTTGACTTTAACTTTAGGAATAGGATTTCATAATATTCCTTTAGGAATGGTTATTGCTAGTAGTTTCTATCACAATAGTAAAAATTATAAAAGCACTATCATATTGATTCTTTTCGTTTCTTTATCGCCTTTTTTAGGTGGAGTTATTATGTATCTATTAAAGTTAGAAGAAATAAGCTCATTATTATTAGGTGGTTTATTAGCTGTAATTTTAGGAATGCTTATTTTTATAATTATAGATGAGTTATTACCAAAAATTAGTGCAATAAAAAATAAAAAAATTAGTGGACTTGGTATTTTTATAGGTATTATACTCTTATTTTTATCATTTTTTATTTAATTATTTTTATTAAGAAGAGAAACTCAACTCTTTTTTGTTTTACAAAATAATAAATATAGGTTATAATTTTTTTAAAGGTAGTGTTGATAAAATGTTAGATATATATTATAGTTTTTTATTATTTTTAATTTATTCTTTTTTGGGTTATATGGTAGAAGTAATTAGTGTTAGTTTTAATCAAAAAAAACTCGTTTTTAGTCGAGGTTATTTAATAGGACCTTATATACCAATTTTTGGTGTTGGTTCAATGATCGTTACAATATTTTTATCAAAGTATCAGGAAGACATTATAGCGATTTTTATAATGACGATGTTTTTTTGCAGTTTTTTAGAATATTTAACTAGTTATGTTCTTGAAAAATTATTTAAATTACGTTGGTGGGATTATTCCCATATATTATTTAATATCAATGGAAGAATTTGTTTAATAGTCGGAGTATTGTTTGGTTTAGGAGGAATTTTAATTATAAAGGTTCTTAACCCTTTAATATTTGCTTTTCTTGGTTTATTCCCTAAAATAGTAGTGATAATTTCAGCAATTGTTTTATTTATAATATTTTTAATAGATTTTTTTATATCGACATTTGCTATTATAAGATTAAAAATAGATACTAATAAATTTATAAATACGGATGCTACTAGAGTGATAAAAGAAGAGGTTAATAAATCTTTACAAAAATATAGATATTTTTATAATAGATTATTTAAAGCTTTTCCGGAAATAAGTAAAAATAAAGGAGTTATAAGTTTAAAAGAATTTTTAAATAAAAATAGAAAAAATAGGAATTTTCGATGATAGTAATTAGTTAACTTCTAATTTTTAGTTTTGTATTATAATTGATTTTGTTTAATATTATTATAACTATATTTTATAAATTTTAAGCTATAAAACGAAGTAGCTTTTTTTTTTTTACTATGCTATTATTATTATAGGAGGAAGTTATGAATTATAAAAAAGATATTAACAAAAATATATTTAGAGGTTATGATATTCGAGGGGTTTATCCTAGTGAGATTGATGAAGATACAGCATATACTATAGGTCTTGGTTTTGGGAGTTATATAAAAAGTCTTGGTAAAACAACATGTGTTGTAGGTCATGATAATCGTCTTAGTGGAGAGAAGTTATATAATGCCCTTATCAAAGGAATTGTTGAAACTGGTATAAATATTATCTCTTTAGGGTTATGTACTACACCTATGTATTATTATGCTTGTATTAAATTAAAAATATATAGTGGAGTAATGGTGACTGCTAGTCATAATCCTAAGAATGATAATGGTTTTAAGTTTGCTTTTGATGAAAGTGGTAACTGTAAAGGACAAGAAATTCAAGATTTTTTAGATTATATTTTAAAGGGAGAGTTTTCTAAAGGATTGGGAAAAGTTACTGAATATGATATTACAAATGATTATATAGAATTATTTAAGACAAATTTTAATTTTGGTAGTAGAAGAGTAAAAGTTGTTGTCGATCCAGGGAATGGAACTAGCAGTATTATTGCTAAAAAGATATATGATTTGTTTCCTATTGATGTAGTTTATATAAATGATACAAGTGATGGTAATTTTCCAAATCATCATCCTGATCCTTGTGTTGAGGCTAATTTGGAGCAATTAAAAGCTAAAGTAATAGAAACTTCAGCTGATGTTGGAATTAGTTTTGATGGAGATGGAGACAGAATGGGGATGGTTTCTAATACAGCGAAATTTATTCCTACTGATGAATATATGATCATTATTGTTAGAGATATTTTTACAAAAGTTGCTAAAAAGGAATTTTTGTGTGATGTTAAATGTTCAAAAAGTTTTAGTGATGAAGTAGAAAAATTGGGTGGAAAAGTTTTAACTTACAGAACAGGAAATTCTTATACTAAAGCAATGGTAAGAGACGCTGATTTGGCTTTTGGAGGAGAATTATCAGGACATGTTTATTTTAGAGATAGATGGTTAGGGTTTGATAGTGGACTTTATGCGGGATTACGTTTGTTAGAAATATTATCAAATACTTTGAAAAATGTCGAAGAATTATTAGACGGTATTAATAAATATTATTCTACTGAAGAACTTAAATTTAAAAGTTTAGATACTGTTAAATTTAATGTGATTGAAAAAGTTCTTGAATATTCTAAAAGTAAAGGTTATGACTTTTTAGATATAGATGGTGTTAGAGTTTTATTTGAAGATGGTTGGGCACTTGTTAGAGCTAGTAATACTGGTCCAAATATTACAGCTAGATTTGAAGCTAAAACAAAGGAGCGTCTTAACGAAATTCAAACAGAGTTTGTTAATTTAATTAATGATTTAAATAAGTAATAAGAAAGAAGTTGTAATACAATGAAGAAGAAGTATCTAAAATTAATAATAATTTTAGTAGTTATTTTACTAGTAGGATCTATCTATTTATTTTTTAAAAATGCATCTGTAAAAATAATTATAAATAATGAAGAATTTATTTTAGACAAAGAAAGTAAAGTGATTGATTTAAATACATTAAATTCTGATTTTGCAACTTTTATAGAAATAATTCCTAAAAATTATAAAGTTAAAATTAATAATAAAATAATTAGTAAACCCCAAAAAGTATCTTTAGGTATTTTAAAATTAAATAGTGAAAATAAAATAAAAATTGAAATTAAAAAATATGGTACAAATAAATGGAAAAGTTTTATTATAAATACATTACCTAGTAAATTTTTGGAGTATGATTTTTTTGGTGAGGGTGGAGATGACTTAGAATATTATTTAACGACTTATAAATTAGATGTCTATAAAAATCAGCATTATATTTATAAATTAGATAAGAAAGGTAATGTTACATTTTATAGAAGTGTTGATGATATTTCTTATAATTTTAAGAAAAACAAAATTGGAAATAAGGTTAGATATACTTATTTAGAACGGGTTAATAAAAATAATGTTGGAACTAATGTTTTTTTTCCTACTAAATTAGTTGTTTTAAATGAAAAGTATGAAAAGTTAGAAGAAATCTTTTTTAAAGATAGTAATAAATATTTAAATCTTGATAATCATGATTATATTTATTTAGGAGATAATCATTATATTTTGGCTACTTTTGAAGAAAAAGTGGAGAGTGAATTTCCTAATTTGAAAGAAAAAGAGGTTAGTGTTTGGAATAGTAGAATTCAAGAAGTAAAAGATAACAAAATTTTATGGGAGTTTCAATCAGTGAATAATAAAAATCTTTATGATTATGTTAATCTTGATTATGAGGAATTTGATAATTGGACTGATAGAGATTTTCGAGTTTCTTCGATTGATTATATGCATTTTAATTCTATGGTTATTGATCCAAAAGATGGTAATTTAGTCTGTTCTTTTAGAAATATTGATGCAATTATAAAAATCGATAGAAAAACTGGTAAGATAATCTGGATTTTGGGAGGAATTGGTGATGAGTTTGGTTTATCTGATAGTGAAAAGTTTTCGTCACAACATTCAATTTCTTATTTAAAAGATCATTCATTATTAGTATATGATAATGGGTTAAGCAATAATAAAACTAGAATTTTAAAGATAAAATTGGATGAAGCAAAAAAAGAAATTGAAAATTATGAAAGTTATGATTTGAATTATTTTTGTCCTTATATGGGCTCTGTTAAAGTATTAGACGAAGAGAAAGACAGATATTTGATTGCTTATGGAAGTGGAAATAATACTTTTGCTTTTGAAGAATTAAATTTAAAAACAATGCATTCATTTAGTAAATTAAAATTAAAGATAGATAGTACTTTATATAATGTTAATAAGTATTAGTTTGGAGTTTTATGAAAAAGAAATTAAGAGTTTTGGTAATAGTTTTAGTAATTTTAATTATATTAATATTTGGTTTTTCTTATAAATTTAGAAAAAGAAAAGTAATTGATTCGATGCCATATTTGTTAAGTGAAAAATCAAAGATTTTAGAAAAAGATCTAAAAAAAGGAATGACAATTAAAGATGAATATGATAATGAATGGGTTTGGATTGTTGTTCCTAAAAGTAAAGTTTTTAAAACAGCAATGAAAGATACTGACTATGAAAATATTTTAAAAGATATTAAGAATTATACTAAAGATTATAAAATAGAAGATGTTTATGAAATAAAAGATAATAGATTAATGAATAGTGTATTAAAAAGTATTTTTAAATATGGTGGTTTTTATATAAGTAGATACGAAATTGGTTCTGAAAAGATAAGAAAAAATAAAAATGATAATTTAGAAACACCTTATAGTAAAAAAGATTTATATGTTTATAATAATGTAGATTTTAAACAAGCTGAAGATTTATCTACAAAAATTTCTAATCGAAATTATAAAAGTAATTTATTGTTTGGTTTTCAAATTGATTTGGTTTTTAAATTTATGGAAGAAAATGGCTATAATAGAGAAAATCAAAAGATAATTAAAGAAATGATTACTTCTAATAGTAGTTCCTGGGGTAATTATTATAGTTCTTCGTTTATTATTAATAGGGGTAAATATAGTGCCGACAGTAAGAATAATTATGTAGATATTACGGAGTCTTTAAAAAAGAATGCATATAGTAATTGGCTTTTGACGACTGGAGCGAGTGATGAAAATAAAGTATGTAATATTTATGATTTTGCTGGTAATGTATCAGAATGGAGTCTTGAGCAGATTCGTGATGAAACAGGAGAATGGAATGTAATTAGAGATGGTAATTTTTATTTTAATTATGGGGGAAATGATCCTGCTAGTGGAAGATATAAATTAGATTCTTCTAGTGTTAGTGATAGTTATGGTTTTAGAGTTATGTGTATTAAATAGGAGAAGAGTATGAAAAAATTTTTAATTTGTCTTGTAATTTTAATATTATTAATAGTTTTTTTTCAAGTTGGAAAATTAAAATCTAATTTTGTTGGAAAAAATCTTATTTCTGCTTATGATAAAATATTTGAAGAACAGGCAAAAGTTGATGATATGATTAATAAATATAAAGCTAATAAGGAATATACTTTAGAAAATCCTAAGGTTATTTTAAATCCTTATAAAATTGCTCCACTTACAGCATTAATAATTTTTCAAACTGATGAAAGTATAGCTGTTTCAGTTAAAGTGAATGACAATTTAATGACAAAAATGGAAAGTAGTAAGGAACATCTTATACCTATCTATGGGATGCTTCCAGATCATAATAATAAAATAGAACTTGTATTAGATAATGATAAAAAGAAAGAAATTTTTATTAAAACTAAAAAATATGATGGAGATCCAATTACGATAGAAAAAACTACAAAGGAAGTAGAAAATAATTTATACTTTATTTCTCCTAATTTTGTTAAAAATTGTATTATTAATGGAAAAGGTGAAGTTCTGTGGTATATTGATGGAGATTATGCTGGAGATATAGAATATTTAAATAATGGACATTTTTATATAAGTGATCCTAACCAAGGTACTAATGGAGTTAAAATAAATTATAGTAGTTTTTTAGAAATTGATTATTTAGGTAAAATACATAAACAATGGATAACTGAATATGGTCTTCATCATGAATTAGTACCTCTATCTGATAATAAAATGTTAGTTCTTGGTGCAAGTGATAATTCTAAATTTTTAGATTCGTATATTTACATTATGGATTTAGATACAGCTGAAGTAATTGAAAGTATTGATTTATATGATTTATTACATAAAATAGATGCTAAACTGATAGAAAGTTTAGATGTTCCTTTTGATTTAGTTAACAATTCGGCAGATTATAATGAAGAAACTGGTGATCTGTTAATATCTTTAAGAGGATTAAATTCTTTGATGAAATTAAATATTAAATCAAAGGAAATTAAATGGATATTTGGAGATCCTGACTTTTGGGGTGAAAGATTTGCTAAATATATGTTAAAAATTAAAGATAATACTAGATATTTGGGGGGACAACATTCAGCCTTTTATACTGAAGATGGTTTAATTGGAGTACATAACAATGATATTGATCAATTTGATTTAAAAAATACGAATCTTTCTTATTATCTTGATCGTTTTACAACGTGTGATTTATACAAAGTTGATGAAGAAGAAAAGACAATTGAGACAATTTGGCAATATGATGCTGATAAAAAATATTTTAGTAATGTTGCAGGGCATATGGAAATATTAAATAATAATCAGAAGTTAATAACTTATGGTTGGGCTATGACAAAAGAGGCTTATGATGAGCCAGAAAATGTAATGTATACAGATCCATCATATAAAAATGGTGTTATTATTCAATTAAATAACAATGATGAGGTAATATTTAAGGCTAAAATGCCAGGTTTAATTTATCGTACTTTTAAAATTGAAAATTTCTATAATGGTAAAACAAAAAATTATGAATTAAGTGATTTTCAAAGAATTAATGGAACTAAAATTAATGGTAAGAAAGTTAAAACAAATACTATAATAAAAGAAATAAATAAGGCAAAAAAATTTCATAATAAAGTAGAAGTTAAAACAAATAGGCTACAAATAAATACTGAATATTCAACTGAAGATAGTGTTGATATCTATATGATTGGAGATAAAGGTTATTCATTTATTTATCCTTATAAACATGAGAATAAGCAAGGTCCTAAATCATTTAATTCAGGTTATTTTTCAATAAAGTTAAATTGTAAGAGTGGAAACTATCATATATTTGTTAAAGAAAATGATAAATATTATGATACAGAAATTAATATAAAGTTTTAAATAAAAAAGTATCTTAATGACGTTAAGATACTTTTTTTAAGTGTGCCGTGCATGGCATATATCTAGGTGGTGAAAGTCCACTACAC
>CANTCS010000029.1 GCA_947652375.1 uncultured Mollicutes bacterium
CTACTGACATTTTCTCAAAATGATTTTACTGACATTTTCAAGAAATTTTGACATTTTATATTTTAATGATAGTTAAAATTATTTTCTCTTCTTTTGATAAGTTCTTTTATATTCATTTTTAAAACAATCTATCGATGTCATTTTTGAATTTAATAAAGTTATTCGCTTACTTATTTCTTCTTCTAATAAAAATAATTCTTTATCTGATGGTTGTTTGTGATAGCATATATCTAAAGCATGTTCAACTATTATGTCTGGTGCTCTTCTGATACATGACGTACAATGACAGTAATGGTCTAAATTAAGACCTTGATGGTTACCACTCATTGCATATAAACCTTTAGGAATAATTGTTTCAACTAACTCTTCTAATTTTTTATATTTTGTGTCATGGTAAATGTCTTTTAAAAACATTTGTAATTTTAAGTAATTTTCTTCACTTAGGCCATGAACTCTATAAAGAAAAGGATATTTATTATTAGCAAAATATTCTGCAACTTTATTGCCTGTAAGAAGAGTCGCATAATAAACTATTTTTTCAGCACCTTTTCTTTTTATTCTTAAGTCTGAAAAATCATCAAGTTGGTCTTTTACTTTTTCATAAATTTTTGTTGGTTTAAATTTATTTTCTAAAAATTCAGTTACTGTTTTTAAATTTGTAATAACTTCTAATAATCTGTCATCATCGCAACCTTTTTCTAAAATTTTATTGGTTTCATTAAAATCAAGCATTCTCTTACTTTTGATAATTGTTTTTATAAATTTTTCATTAATAATGTTGCCTTCATTGTCTATTTCAAAATAATAGCTTCTAGCATATTTTGGTTCATTAGGTCTCAATGAAGCTATTTCAGTGGAAAACTTATAAGAAAAAATTGGAATTATGCTACTGTCTATTTCTTTATTATGACCTTTTTTTAGATAAATAGTTTTAGCACGATTTAGTGCTTCGTTTATAATACTGTCATTATAGTTAAAATAACCTAAAACTGAGGCAATATGTACTCCTAACAAATAATTACCATTTTCTAACTTTTTGCAAGATAAAGCATCATCTATTTCAAGAGTTGATTTTTTATCTATAGAAATTAAATAATCATCGACATAGACTCTTTCAGTATCAGCGCTATCAGGGATTGTTGCAAATGGTATTTTTGACATTAGATAATCTTTAAAATCTATTTCTATTTTGTATTTAGTTGCTAAAGCTTTTAAATCAAATTTTTGTTTTTCTGTATTCTTGATACTATTGATCAAATTTTTAAGAAAATTTATTTCTTGTTGATGTTTTTTTATTTCTTTTTTAGTAATACTTATTTTATACAAGAAGTTATATATTATTTTAACTAAATTTTCTTTTTCTTTAAAATTGAGTTTAAAACTCTTTTGACTAATTATTAAAGAGATAATATTTTCATAATAAAATTTATTATTTTTATCTTCTTCAATACTTAAAAAATAGCGCTTAATTAAATTTACAATTAATGGTTCATCATTTGAATCTCTTGTATTAACAATATTAGGTAATTTTGAAAGTGTTAATTCTATGTATTCTAAATTTCTTAAATCTTCGATTAAAAAATTTATAAATTTAAATTGCTTTGAGGTTGTATTTTCACTAAGATTTAGAATTTCCTCTTGAATTGATTGCAACTGAACTAAAAAGTATTCGTTATTAATAAAAATATTTTTGTTTTCTAAGATGATTTGATCGATTAATTGATATATTTTTAAAAGTTGATGTGTTAAATAGTTTTTATCAATAATACTAGATTTAGCTAAAACTTCTTTTAAATATGATAAATAATTTTTAATATTTACTAACGAATTTTTATTAGGAAAATTATTTAATTCTTTTTTTATTATTAATAAAAGTTTTTTTATTTCCTCAGAGGAAATATTCTTATCGTTAAGATAAGAATATTTTTCAGCTTTATTTTTAGATTTAAAGCCTTGTTTTTGAATATTACTTATTTCTAAAGTATTCATTATTTTCTCCTATTTTTACTTATTAATGACTGTTCTAATGATAATTGTCTAATTCTTTCAATTATTCTCCTAGCTTTTACTTTATCTACACCTGAAGATGTAATGCTTAAATGATTTTCTAATTCTTCTAAAGAAAGATTTGAAGTAAAAAAAGTTGGCAGAAAATTTTCCATTCGATATTGTAAAATTGGGCCTAAAACTTCATCTCGCGACCAATTACTACAGTTTTCAGCGCCAATATCATCTAATAAAAGTAGCGGTGTTTTTTTGATATTATTAAAAAGTTCATTATAGTTTGTTTGAAATGAAGATTTCAAATTTCTTAAAAATTCTGGATAATATATTAGAATACTTTTTATTTCTTTTTTTGCCATTTCATTAAATAAAGAAGCAATGAGATATGTTTTTCCAGAACCAAATGATCCATTTAAATAAATACCTTTTGGCTTTTCTTCATTTTGATATTTATCCATAAATTCTTTAAAATATTTAATTATGGGAACTCGTGATTTATCATCTTTATAAATATTTTTAAAAGATGCATTTTTTATATCTTTAGGCATTTCAAATATTTCTAAATTACTTTTATAGGCATCTCTTTTTAGTTCTTCTTGTAAGTATTTACATGCATCATATGAAAATGTAATTATTTCATCTTTAATTATTGGTGTATAACAATAACCATTTACTTTATTTTTACAAAAAGTTAAGTCTTGACATTTCTTACAATTATTACATTCTAAGCAAGCCTCTTCTAAACTAGAGGTATATTTCATTAAAATATCATCTTTAATTTTTAATGTTTTTATAAAATTTAAAAAGGCTGTTGATGCACATGCATCTTGAAACGAATGTGTCAAGGCAGTTAAATCAGTTTTATATAAATCAATAACTTTTTTCATTTAACCACCACCAATAACTAAATTTTAACTAATTTATTTAAAATTGTCTACTATTGTAGACAACTTTTTAAATAATTTATATTTTTTTAGATTTATTATAAATCACTTTTTATTTCCATTTTATCTAAATTAATTGTTAAAGTTCCTAATTCTTTAGTACAATATGTTTTTACATGGTATTTATTTAAACGTTCTAAAACTTCCTGATGGGGATGATTAAATTTATTATTTCTTCCTGCTGAAATTAAGGCAATTTTAGGATGAATTTCTTTTAGAAAATTATCACTTGTACTGCTTCTAGAACCATGATGGCCTATTTTTAAAATATCTATATTTGAAAGATTATAGTTGTTTAGTAAATTTTCTTCACTTTTAATTGATGCATCACCAGTAAGTAAAATTTTTATATTTTTATATTGAACTAAATATATTTGACTACTATCATTTTCGTCATCTAAGTTTTCATTTAATTGAATAAAACTTAAATCTTTTAATGAAAAAGTTAAATTTTGTTTACCTATAATAGTATTTTTTTCTATTAATTTTTGTTCATAAAAGTTTATATGATTGTTATTTATGATAATATTTTTTACTTTAAAATTTTCTATTAAAGTTTTTGCTTCTCCTAAGTGATCTTTGTCGCCATGAGTTAAAATTAAATAGTCTAACTTTTTTATTCCAAGACTTTTAAATGTTGGATAAATTATATTAAAAAATATTTTCCCATCATTATTAGAAGAGCTATAGGAAGATACTCCCCCTGTGTCAATTAATACATTTTTATTATGAGATCTAAATAAAATTGCATCTCCTTGACCTATATCAATCATTTTAAGATAAGTTTTTTTTTCAAAATTTGGAACTAAAAAATGAATGATTAAAAAAATTAGAAGTATTTTCAAATATTTGTATTTTTTAGTAAATAAATAAAAAATTATTAATATTAAATAAAGTAGATAAAAAATTATAAAAACTTTTTTAAAAGTTAATTTTAGAAAAGATATTTTACTTAAATTTAGAGAAATATTTTCTAAGACATATACAGAGAAATCTAAAATTTGTCTAACTGGCTTTAAAAAAGCGGATATTATGGCTAAAGGAAATATTAAGAATGAAACTAAAGGAACGAAAAATAGATTATAAAAAATACTTAATAAATTAATTTGATAAAAATTATAAAGAGTTATAGGAATGCTTACAATAAATGATAAAATGGATACTTTTAAGAGACTTATTAAATAATTAGTCGAATTTAAATTCTTAGTCATTAAAATAAGAGCAAAACTTATAAAAAAGGAATATGCAAAACCTACATCAAAAATATAATTAGGATTTATTAATAAGCATAAACCAAAACTAATTATAAACAAATTAATTTGTTTTATATAAAAATAATAAATTTTATTTAATGAAAATAGAATATAAAACAAAATACCTCTTAAAATAGATGGTGATAATCCAACTAATATTAAGTAAATAAGTAAAAATATTGTGGTTATATAAAATATATTTTCTTCATTTAAAGAAAGTTTACTTAAAAATTTTCTTAGCATATAAGCAAACATAGAAATATGCATCCCGCTTATTGCAAACAAATGACTTATGCCATTTTCTTGATAACTTCTAATGACATTCTCTTTTATTAAAGATTTATCTCCAAGAATAAAGGTTAGGAGATATGGATTATTATTGAAATTATTGTAAAGATATTTTTTTAATTTATAAAA
Organism: uncultured Mollicutes bacterium; assembly: GCA_947652375.1. Classification (GTDB taxonomy): domain Bacteria; phylum Bacillota_I; class Bacilli_A; order RF39; family UBA660; genus UBA3789. The sequence continues at coordinate 4,619 of CANTCS010000029.1, forward strand.
AATATTGCTATTACTTTTAATTTTATTTATTTTTTTAGCATCAATTAAGTAAAAGATATTTTTTCTTTGAAGATATTGTTGATAATTAAAAAGGTTTTTAGTTGTGTTTTTACTAGGCTTTTTAAAAGTTCCTTTGACTAAAATTTCATCTCCTAAATTTAAATTAACTTTTTTGGAATAATTTACAATTACTGTTTCTTTATTTTTTAAATAAAGCTTGGTTTTTTCTTTATCTGTTTCTATTTTTATAATTATTCCTTTAAAATATGTGTTTTTTTCATTGTATTTAGAAGTTTTTGGTACTAGTAAATTTATCGAAGATATTATTAGAATTAAAATTAGAAAAAAATAGTAGACATTATCATAAAGTAATATTTTCCTTAATTTGAGCAAAAATATTTTCTCCTATTCCAGATATTTTTTTAATATCTTCTATATTTGTAAAAGGTCCATTCTTTTCTCGATAAGCTATAATATCCTTGGCTTTAGCTTCACCTATTCCATTTAATGTCATTAACTCTTCTAAGTTAGCATTATTTATTGATATTTTTGTTGAGCTATTTTTAGAAGTTGTAATACAAGCATCATTTTTTAAAGCATTTTCATCTTTTTGATTGCATTTAATTTGAACATTTTCTTCTTTAATTTTAGTCTCTTTAAAGTTTTTTACTTCTTGTTTAGAATAGATAATAATTACCATTTCATCAATTAATTTTTTACTTAAATTAATTACCGAAGTATCTGCATTCTCAGTTAAACCATTGGCTTTTTCTATAGCATCTATTACTCGTGATGATGAGTCTAATAAATATATGCCTGGGGAATTTACTTCGCCTTTTACATCTACTTTAACTTCTACTTTTTTCATTTGTTGCTCTTCTTTCTTTTCTTTTTTTATATCTACTATAAGAGGTTTATCATTCTTTTTTTTATTTTCTTTGAAATCATTATAAAAACTTAAAGCTATTAAAATAAAAATAATTAAACTAAAAGTCGCTATTAAAATTTGCTTGCGATATCGATATTTGAATGTCATAATTTTTCCTCCCACTATATTATTAGAAAAAAAAGAAAAGTCTTCCAAACTTTTCTAATGTTTTTTTAGACGAGGAATTTGTTTTACCTTAATTACTTTAGGTTCTTCATAAACATCTTCATCATCAGGTAAGCCAAAAATTATTTGCTTTTTTAATAAATTTTCTACTTCAAAAATATCTTGATTATAAATCTTTCCCCCGGCAGATTGATTATTTCCTCCTCCATCCATTTGACTCATAATCCTTCCTACATTTACTTTTTTACCACTGCGAGCTGAAATATGTATTGTATTTTCATTAATGTATCCTAATGCAAATGCAGCATCAATTCCTCTAAATTCTAACATTCTATCAGCGGCTTTCGCATAATCCTCCATTTTGTAAATCGTTTTGGGCATATTTCGATTAATTGTAAATGATACATTTATGGGAGCTAGTGAATTTTCACTATATTTTTGAATTATTGTTCCATTTATTATTAAATTACTAATTCTTGCATAGCTTTCGAATTCTTCTAAAAATAAATTGTTAACATAATCAATATCTGCACCTTTTGCTAATAATTTTCTTGCTATATCTAAAGTTTGAGAATTGGTATTTTGTTTAAATCTTCTAGTATCTAAATTTATGCCAGCTAGTAAAAAATTAGCTAAATCAGTAGGAATTTTAATTTTGAAATCTAGTAGTATTCTACTTACTATTTCTGAGGCAGAAGAAACATCAGTTGAGATAAATTTTTTATCTGTTTCTAAAGTTAATTCATTTTCACTATGATGGTCAATTATCATTATTTTTTTTATTTTTTCTAAATTATTCTCAATTGAGATCATACTTTTTTTATTTACATCAGTTAAAACAAGTAGAGAATGTTTATTAACCAATTTTTCATAATCTTCATTTTTAATAATTTTATAATGACTTTTATTTTCATCTAAAATCTTTTTAACACCAGGTTCTAAGGTAGTAAAATCATCATCAATAATAATATAAGCTTTTTTTTCAAAACTTTTTACTAAATGATAAAGTCCCAATGCCGATCCAAGTGAATCAAAATCTGGGAAATTATGACCAATAATAAAAACTTGTTTTGCTATTTTTATTTCTTCTTCTAATTTATTTTTAAATTCTTTATAATTCATCATATTTTATGCCTCTTTCAAGAATAGCTATATCATACTATATAATTTATAGAAATTCAAATTTTATTTAATTATTAAATAATAATCTTCTCGCTCATTTTCTAAATCATCATTATTTTTTTGTTCTTGTGAAATTACTGATATTTTTAAATAAGAGACTTCCTTAATTAGATCTTCAGTTTTTGCAGAAGCAGAATCTTTTACAGAACTAAAAAATAAACTACCACGAATTTTTCTTTTAGGTTCAATTATTCGATTATGAATTTGTTGATCATTTTGATAAGTATAATTTGATGTTGCGAGAACATTTTTATTTTTATCAAGCAATGAAAAATTAATTGGCATGAGAGTTAGTTTTTTTTCACTAATATTTTCTAATTCCAAATTAATGCTAATATAGTCTCCCTGTGCCATATAAGATGTATTATCAATATAAATTTTTGGTTTTGATGTGACTTTTAATGCAATTTGCGTATCATATTCTCTGATTTTTAATACTTCATCATTTGAAGCAGTATAGCCATTGTTAAATTTACTTTTATCAGAAAGTATTGCTAAAATTAATCCCAGAAAAAGTAAAATATTTATTAACACAATCATTAAAATTACTAAATTTTTTCGGATTTTTTTATCCATATTCAAAAGTTTATTCATTTAATTTTTCTCCTTTGTCTAATATAATTTTTATATAGTCTTAAAATAATTCTTAAAGTAGAATATAAAAAGCTATATGAGTATAAATCATTTAAAACGTCTTCTCTTGTTGAAAAATAATCAGATTTAACTATGAACTTATTTTTTAAAGATAATAGTTTTAATAAAGGTAAATCTGTATAACTCAAAGTTTTTGTTCTTTTCTTTACCTCAGAACAATTAAACATTTTACAGGCTAAATTTTTAGAAGCACAACCATTAGTAGTTTGATATAAACATTTGTTACAACAACCATTACATTTATTGCTTTTTAACTTTCTTTGAACATAGCATTTTCCATTAAAAAATCCACAAATGTTTTTATTATTGTTATTATTATCAATAATTAAACAACATTTATCATAGATGTATTCAATACGTTTGGTTCGATTTTTTATATTTAGAGCTGTCATAATGTATAATATATTTTCATTATTATAGCCATTTTTTATATCAAATTTAACATTTTTATAGAAAATACTTTTATAAATAATTAACTTTTTCAATAATTTTTTATATTCTAAATCATTATTTATTATAATTTCTTTTTTCATATAATTCATCAGTCACTTTTTCTTTTAATTCATTAATAATAGAAATATTTAAGTATTTACTACTATTTTTAGAAATATTTTTATTAAGATTTTTTTCTTTCCATTTTAGAATATTTTCTTTAGTAAGTCCATTAATGTTATAACTTATATCGCTGCTTTTTAAGATGTTTTTTATTTTTTGATACTCTATAAAATAATATTCATTCATATCTTTACTCATAATACAGTGGTAATCTTTCTTATTGAGTGTATCTTTTAAAATCCTTTGTTTTATTTTTTGATAAAAAAAGTCATCAAAAACTATATCTGTTAAAATATGAATATAATATCCAATAAGAAAATCTTTATTATAGATATTTTTATTTTCTTGGTAAAAATCTTCTAAAGATTGTCTCCAATCATTTAAATCTTCTTTTCTTAAATGAGCTTGCCATCTAAGTTTTTTTTCTCCAAAGCCATTTAAATTTGGGGTATCTGGTGCGATGAGTCCTAAAAAGTAATTATAGCTTAATAAATTTAATTTTTTACCAATTTCATAACCAATTTTTAAATGAGTCATTAAACTAGGCATTTTTTTTATTCCTTTCTTTTAAAATCCCATTTTCAATACTAACTCTTTGAACAATTGTTAAAGCAGCTATTAAACAAATTGTAAAACTTCCTCCGTAACTCATAAATGGTAATGGAACTCCTGTCATTGGCATAAGTCCCATTATACCCATCAAATTTATTGTAATATGTAAAAAAAGATAAACTGCTACTCCAAAGCATAAAATAGTTCCCCTATTATTTGGACTTCTTCTACCGATTAAAAGAATGCGAAAAATTATAAAAATATAAATTAAAATTAAAATTACACCTATAATAACACCTAATTCTTCAACGATAATTGCAAAAATAAAATCAGTATATGGCTCTGGTAAATATAAATATTTTTGAGTGGAGTTACCAAGTCCTACTCCTGTTAATCCACCATTATTAATTGCAATGTAACAGTTACAAACTTGATTTCCATTGTCTAATATTTTAGCACAAGGATTTCTAAAATCAAATCTTTCTAATTGTCTTTCTAAAAGAATTCCCTTTCCACTTCCTATAATAGCAATTATTGCGAAAAATAAAAGACCTAATACTATAAAAACTGTTTTATATTTAATTTCTTTGGCTATTGGTAAAACTATAAATATTAAACCGACTATTGCTGAATAGATTATTGTTGTTCCAAGGTCGGGTTGTAAAAAAATTAGACCAGAAATTCCCATACATACAGCAATTGGAAAAAGACTTTTTGTCCAACTATTTAAATTAGCTTTATTTTTATCATAATAATAGGCAAGAAAAACAATGGTTATAATTTTTATGAATTCGCTTGGTTGTATACTAATATATCCTAAATCATACCAACTTACAGCCTGATTCTTAGCATTACCAATTACTAGTAAAATTGCTAAACTAATTATTGTTATTATCATTAATCCCCAGGAAAAAAAACCATATGATTTTGTATTAAATTTAATCATAAAAATTGATAATATTAATCCTGCAATTAAAAATATGGATTGTTTAATAAAATAGATATAAGGACTAACTTGATAAGCCATATATGCAGTTACATTTGAAGCAGAAAAAATCATTATTAACCCAAAAATAAACATAATAACAGTTACTATTAGAAGGGGTTTGTCTAGATATTTAAATATTTTTTTCATAGAAATCCTTTCATTATATTTTTCTTTATTTTAATATACCATAGTTTCAAGAAAATTTATAGATTTATTATAATTTTGATTCCGCTTTTTCATTAACATTTTTTGTAAATTTACATAACTTATATTAGATTAGTAAAGGAGGATATCTATGTATTACTATGGAAATGGCTCAAATTGCTGCGGACCACAAACATCTTATTATTATCCTGTAAATTGTGGTACTGGCAATAACTCTAGATCTAACTATGCAATTGTTTTAGTATTATTTATTTTACTTGTTATAATCATTGGATGTAGATGGGGTAACTAATATTAGAACGCTTAAAGCGTTCTTTTTTTTGAAATAAATAAAATTTAGTTTATAATAGTTTCTCCGGTGAAATGTATTGAAGAGAAAGTAGGTTTAATAAAAAAAGAAAAGATTTTGATAGTATAATTGAAAGTAGTTTTTTTAATAAATTATATAGCTTATTCAATAAAATCGATGAATTAGAATTTTATAATTTATAAAAAGTAAAAAAATTAATGAGACAAAAACAAGGATAAGACAATAATTAAAATTTTTTATAGAAATACTTATAGTTTTAAAAAAGAAAATAAAAAACTTGGAAAAAAGATTATTTTTTGATAAAATATAAAAAGCTGAGGTGGTAGAAGTGTTAAAAACAAAAGATATTCTTGATGAAAAAGATAAAAGATTAAGAGTAATAAGTAAAGAAGTTACTTTTCCATTAACTAAAGAAGATAAAGAAACGATAAATATAATGATTGAATATCTACAAAATAGCCAAATAGATGAGCTGGCCGAAAAATATGATTTAAGACCTGGAATGGGACTTTCTGCTATCCAACTTGGTATTGCTAAAAGATATTTTGTTGTTGTTAACGAATTAGAAGAAGGAGAATTTGAAACTTATATTTTAATAAATCCAAGAATAATTAGTAATTCTATGGAAGAGATTTATGTTGCTGAGGGCGAGGGATGTTTAAGTGTCAATAGACCAGTAGATGGAATTATTCCAAGATATGCTCGAGTGACAATGGAAGCATATGATATAGAGGGAAGAAAAATTAATGTTCGTGCGCGAGAAGAATTAGCAATTTGTTTCCAACATGAGCTTGATCATTTAAATGGAATTTTGTTTACTGATCATATAGATCCTAAAAATCCTTTTAAAAATCAAGATTCTATGAGAGCGATTTAAAAAGAGAAATGATTTTAATTTCTTTTTTTTTATTTTATTCTAATTTTTTTATAATCTAAACTTTAAAATTAACTTAACTCTTTACTGCCTCATCAAAAAATAAAAGATTTTTAGTGAATTTATTTGGCATTTTATTAATTAAATTAAATTTTAATATTTTTTATTTGGTTATTTAGTTGAAAGATTTATTTTTTATATACTTTTTCTATAAATAATTTTTCACTATTTTCATAATTTATATTATAAAAAGCTAATAATTCTTCAAGTGTCTTTTTTCCATCAAATATTTTTTGAATAAAATCTTTTATATGGTTTTTTACATTTTTATTTGATAAAATATAAATTTCAAATAAATAATAAGCCTTTAAAACTGATTCGATATTCATAGTATATATTAATAACCTTGGTGATATACTCAATCCTTCTTCTTGAGAATGTTTTTCTAAATTTATAATTAATGAGGCAATTTCTTTAAATCTAATAATTTCTTCAACTTCTATATTATAGAAATCACCTGTTTCAAATTTTTGAAGTAAATCGATAAATGTTGGTAAAACTTCTTCATTATAATATGATTTAATCGCACCTTTAACAGAATTTGTTTGACTATGAGTTATTTCATGAGAAATTATTGAAGAAGTTAAACTTGTTAAATTTTTTGAAAGTAATACTTTAAAAAAAAGAGGATTTGCCTTTTTTAAAAATTCTTCGCTTGCATTTCTTGGAGTAGCTTCAAATATTTTTCCGAACCAAATTTTTTCTTCTACTAAATCTATTGGAAGAGAATATGGATCCATCGAACGAAAAGAATTATTAATTTTATCAACAAATAAATTTAAAGAAAGATGTTTATTATTTCTAATAAAATGACTATAATTTGATTCGGTTGCAAAATTAATATCATGTAGATTAAAATTACTTTTAATAAATTCTTCTGATTGTTTTTTTGCTAAATTAATGTCTTTAACTTTAGAAACAGAAATCTTATATTTTCTATTAAAAATTTCTAAAGCACTATTAATTAAATTTTCACTAGGTACTAAAATTTTATAATTCCTATCTTCACCATGTTGAAGCATTTTTATATCTACGACTGAAAGCATATTTTCTCTCCTTATTGTGAATATTGTTTTATAAATAATTTTGTACTTTTATACAAAATTATTATATTTTTCTAAAAGTTCTTCAAGTTTATTTTGCCTACAAATCCTTTTCTTATTGAGTCGAACATTTCTTTTTGATTTCATTTAGTTCCTAAATAATCAAATAATATAAATGCTTTTAAACTTTATAAAAAAAGAAAGTTATTTCATAAAGTAAATCATAACTATAATTTTTTAGTTCAGTAAGTGTTTAATTATTTTAAATAAAATCACTTAATCTTATATAACTGCTCTTTTATAATTTATCGCCTTTTTAAATTAATTGAAGAAAATATTGATACTTAAGTCTTTTTATTTGATATAGTATCTTTCCTTTTGACTACCTATTATAACATAAAATAGATAATATAGAAACAAAAATAATTTTTTTCTATTTAATCTATAATTTTTCATAAATAATGTGAATGGCTATTTTGAATTGGAGCTCATATTTTTAGTATAATTTTTAATTTCAGAAATAAGCTATAATATCTTTTTGTTAACTTACTCAGCGAATTTTCTTTAAATTTTAAGTGTGACAATAAATGATTTTAAATGGAATCTATCTCTTTTTAAATAGAAAAAAAACTTAAGTTTAACTTAAGTTAGAAAATGTCTAGATGATCTTCTAATTTTACACTAACTAGTTTTGATACACCAGATTCTTGCATTGTTATACCATAAAGAGTATTAGCATATTCCATAGTTTTCTTTTTATGAGTTATTATCAAAAACTGAGTTTTGTCTTTATAATTATTTAAATATTTTCCAAATTGATTTACATTTGCTTCATCTAAAGCTGCTTCGACCTCATCAAATAAACAAAAAGGAATTGTTCTAACATTAAGAATTGCAAATAGTAAACTAATAGCCGTTAAAGTTTTTTCTCCTCCTGATAAAAGAGAAATTGTTGTTAATTTTTTTCCTGGAGGAGAAGCTACTATATCTATTCCGGATGTCAACAAATCTTGTTCATTAGTTAATTTTAAATCAGCATGTCCTCCGTTAAATAATTCTTTAAAGACTTTTTGAAATTCATTTCTTATTAAATCAAAAGTTTTTTTAAATTCTTCTTTCATGACTTCGTCCATTTCATTCATTATTTCTAATAAAGTTGTTAATGCATGATTTAAATCATCTTTTTGTTTTGTTAAAAATTCATAACGAGAATTAACTCTTTCGTATTCTTCAATTGCTCCTAAATTGATCATACCAATTCTTTTTATATTTGCTTTAAATATAGTTACTTTTTCTCTTGCAGTAGTAGGATCAATATCTAAAACAAACTCATTCTTTGCTCTTTCAAAAGTCAATTCATAAACAGATGATAAAATATTTAACATATTATCTAATTTTACTTCATTTCTATTAATACTTATTTCTAAACTACTTGATTCTTTTTCTAAATTTCGTAGATTATTATTTTTTATTTTTTCTTTAATTTGAGATTCTTCAATTAAGCTTTTCAAAGATTCTATTTCATTTTTAATAGAATTAAGTCTTAACTCTATTTTTTCTTTCTGAGTTGTTTTTTCATGAAAGCTTTTTATTAATTCTTCTTCTTTTTTACTAATAGTATTATTGCTAATTAATTCTAGTGAATCATATTCTTTTGTTAGAGATAACTCTTTTTCTTTTAAATTTTTCAATTCGTTTTCTTTGTTAGTATATTTTTCTTTTAAAACTACTTTTGTTTTTGATATTATAAAAAACTTTTCTTCTAAGGAAGAGATAACTTTATTATTAGACTCTAAGTCCAATTGAATTTTTTCGACTTCTTTTTTTATGAATATTAATTTATTTTCTAAATGTTTAATTTCTTGTTTTATAATAATTGTACTTTTTCCAATATATGCAGATCCTCCTGTTAAAGAGCCCCCAACATTTATAACATCTCCATCTAATGTTACTATTTTATATCGGGCTTTAATTTGATGAGATAATATTGTTGCACTTTCAATATTAGTTGTTACTAAAATGTTCCCTAATTGATTTTTAACTATCGAATTAAATTGATTATTATATGAAACTAAATCAGATAAAACACCTAAAAAGTCAGGGTTATTTTTTAAAATATTTAAAGTATTAATATCAATATATTTTTCTTTTATTACTGTCAATGGAAAAAATGTCGCTCTTCCTAAGTGATTATCTTTTAAATAATTGATGGCTTTTTTAGCAGAGTCTTCATCTTTAGTAATTATAAAATTTTTACATGTAGAAATGGCAGTATTTAATGCCTTAGTAAATTTTTCTTCTACTGTTAAAATATTACCTATAGTATTAATAATACCTGTTAAAGAAGTGTTTTTTATAATATTTTTAACACTGTTTGGTAAAGTGCCTCCTTGTTCAATTTCCATTTTTAAACTATTAATTTTTTGAGTAATAGAAATTATTTCTTGATTATGTTTTGAAAACTCGTTAACTAACACATTTTTTTTACTTTTATTCGTAGATAATTCTTTTTCTAGTTCATGAGAATCTTTTTCTTGAGAATTTGATTCTTTTACAATAGTTTTAAGATCTTCTTCAATTATTAAAATATTACCTGCTATTCTTTCACGCTCTTCAATTATAGCTCTAATTTCATTTACTATTTCGCTTTCATTTTTAGAATTTTTACTTCTTTCAATTAGCAGATTTTTTTCGCCAGCAATTTTTTCTTTTTCTTCAGTAACTTTTAGTAATTCTTGACTTAGGTTATTTTGTTCTCTTTCTAATTTTTCTAAAATTGTGGTGTTTTCAATAGTTTTAGCATCATTTTTACTTGTCTCATTTGAAATAGTAAGTATTTCTTTATCTATTTTTTCTTTTTTTAATTTTAAAGTTTCAATTTCATTATTTATATTTTCAATATCATATGCAAGTAGAGCCACTTCATATTTTTCAAGTCCTTTTTTATTTTCTAGATATTCTTGAGCTTTCTTGCTTTGTTCTTTTAATGGTTTTACTTGTAATTCAAGCTCTGCAATAATGTCATTTACACGATCTAAATTAGAATTTGTTTTGTCTAATTTATGTAGAGCTTCTTCTTTTCTTTTTTTATATTTAATAATACCTGATGCTTCTTCAAATATTATTCTTCTATCGATTGAGGAATTACTTAGGATTTTATCAACTTCTCCTTGAGAAATTATATTAAATGATTCCTTTCCCATACCTGTATCCATTAATAAATTATTTATATCTTTTAAACGACATTTTTCATTATTTAAATAATATTCATTTTCTCCACTGCGATATACTTTTCTTTTAATGGAAATTTCTGTATATGGTAGATTCAAATAGTGATCACTATTATCAAAAACTAATTCAACACTTGCTACATTTAAAGGGCTTCTGCTTTTACTACCAGAGAAAATGACATCTGACATTGTCCCATCTCCTCTAAGTGATTTAACTGATTGTTCTCCTAAAACCCATCTAACAGCATCAACTACATTACTTTTTCCTGAGCCATTAGGTCCTACGATACAAGTTATTTTCCCATCAAGTTTTATCTCTAATTTATCAGCAAATGATTTAAATCCACTTGTAGTTATTCCTTTTAAGTACATACACTTCACCCTATAAAGATTATACTATAAAGAATAATTAAAGTCTAATAGTTATTTTTAGATTAAATTTACTTTATGTTTTTTTGAATTGTTTTTGATAGATTTTGATGTTTTTTATAATTTTATTTATAAAATATAATTTATTATTTCTTGTGCTGTGCTTTCATAAATTTTATTATGATTTTTCACACTTTTGTTTTCAATTTTAGTTAAAAATTTTATTTTTTCAAAAAAGACTAATAAAAAAAAGATTCATTTTAAGAATCTTAATTTAATTATCAGTTATAAGATATGGTTGATCAACACTTCCGTCCCCACTTGCAGGTGCTATCATTGACTGAAGAGATATAGCTGGTCTTATATTTATTTTTCCATCTACTCCAAAACTATCATGCCAACTACCTTTATTATCTACATAAAATCCAACTGCATAATCTAAATAAAAATTTCTCGGTGAAATTCCCCAATAGTTGTAATTAGAGTTTAGAGAAGAGCCACTATTATAAGCTAAAACCTGTTCTTGTCTCGTGATTAAACCTACTGGATAGGTTAAAGCTCCATTTCCATTACTTTTATTTACGGTAAATCGATCTTTAACATTCTTACAAATTAAATCTTTGGAATTAGTATTGGAATTAAAATATAAAAATCTATCTAAACTTCCATCTTTGGAATTCCAACCACCTTTATCAGCTATACTTCGATCATTACACCATACTGTATCTTCTAAATAATGGGTATACTCTGTCATATTATTTCGATACCAAAAGTCTATTGCAGCTTTTATTGTTGAATCAGTTTTATTCACATCATCATCATAAAGCATTTCATTTAATGCATCTTCTACTCCTTTCCCATTACTTATATTGATATAATACATTCTATAAAATGTATCATTATATATATAAGATATTTCGTCACAGACACCACTAGCATTTAAACATGTGTAGTGATGACTATTATCAGGGGCACCAACTATTGTATCTGTTAGAGTGTAACTTGTTCCATTCCATTCATAAGATTTTCCGTATTTATACGTTTGATCATATGGTATGTAAGCATATTCAGTTTTTCCTGCAGAACGAATGTATCTCATTGATTTGCTATCACAGGTATCATTTTTTGTGCCACAAGTAAAATATCCTGCATAATTACTATTATAATACCAAGTAGCCTTATGAATGTTTAGTGGTTCAACTAAAGTAAGGGTTCCATCATTATTTTCTTTTATATTTTTACTTAATTTTATATAAGGCTCATACCCAGGATCTTCTATACTCTTTCCATTTTCTAAGACGATATAATGAAAAGATTTTCTATCTACTTCTAAAATATAATATAATTTTTCACAGCTTTCATAGCCATTATTAAAACAAGTATATTTTCCCAAAAATTGTGTTACATCATAGCCAGTTGATCCATAAGTAGGACTATTCAAACTATAACTTTTTCCTGAATAACTATAACTATCTGCGTAATAAGTAGACTGAACATTATCTCTTACATCCATAGTAGTACCACTTGAATAATTAGGTTCTTCGGTACTATAATCGTATCTAGTATTATACATATATCCTACATCTGCTACTGATTGATATTGCGTATTAAATGCTACATTATTACTACTTGTCCCCATCTGTTCTGCTGTTAAAGCAGAGCTAGCCCCACTATTATTACATGTTCCTGTACTTGATGGTACTCCATTATATAATAATTTTACTCC
>CANTCS010000030.1 GCA_947652375.1 uncultured Mollicutes bacterium
ATCTAAATAGAAAATGTAGTTAAGAAATATCCTAACTACATTATACGAGGGGGAAATTATATGAAAAGAAAGGGAGCATTTTTAATTATAGTTGTAACGATTTATTTAATCAGTTCATATAATATTAGTGCATTAAGTCTTAACTGTAATAATTTATTAAAACAAGGAAGTAGAGGAGAAGAAGTAAAAACACTTCAAAAATTGTTAAATCAAAAAGAAAATTGCAATTTAACAACTGATGGAATATTCGGAAAAAACACTAAAAATTGTGTTATTAATTTTCAAAACCATAATAATTTACAAGTAGATGGAATAGTTGGGAGAGACACATGTAATGCTCTTAATGGAACTAAAGCATCAATAGCAAAAACAAAGCCTAATAATAGTATTGCGAGTTCTAATCCAAATACATCTAGTACAAAAGCTTATAAAATATATAAAAAATCAAAAATTAAAAAAGGAGTAGTAAATGTTTCTAAAGCAAACATTCGTAAATCTCCTAGTGAATCTGCTAAGAAAATAGGAAAAGTTTCATTAGGAAAAGTAATTACAATACTTGGACAAGAATATGACTGGTATAGAATTAAAGGAAATAATAATAAAATTGGATATATTAGAGCAGATTTAATTTCTAAAAATTGTATAATAGTTGATATAAGTGACCAAAAGTTAATTGTCTACACAGATGGAGCAAAAGATTGGACAACAAATGTAATTACTGGTAATAAAGGAAATCATGATACGCCTATAGGTAGCTATATTTTAAAACCAGTAAATATAGCTCAGGATGTAGAATTAGTAGGAAAAGATTATAAATCTCCAGTAGATTATTGGATGCCTTTTATAACTGAAAGAGGAATAGGCTTTCATGATGCTAAGTGGAGAGAAGAATATCAATATAACTCAGGAACTTATCAAGGCAGTGGAAGTCATGGTTGTGTTAATATGAAACATGCTGCAGCCGAAAAATTATATAATAGTATTACTAAAGATATTAATGTAATAATTAGAAAATAAGCTAGATAATAGCTTTTTTCTATGTAAAAAGGAGAGAGTGTTTAAATATGACTAGTTTAGATTTATATAAAGCAAAACAAAAATGTTTAGAATTACAAAAAACTAAAAATAGAATAATAATAAATGGATCTAGTCCTATACTTTTAGTAACTAAACTTTTAAAGGAAAAGTCAAATAATGATGCAAGTAAAATTTTAAAACACGATTCTTTAGCCACAAAGAATAGTATCAATAACTCTTATTTAGACGCACTTATTCTAAAATTAAATGAAATTAGTCAAATAAATGGAATTATAAATTACGATACATCATCATCTCCTAAAGATAATAAAGACAAATTATCTTTTGACAATCTTTATATAGACAAGGAAATAAAAAAACTAATTTTAGAAGAAAATATTCATGCAATAATATCGTTAAGTATAGGAGCAAATGTTTTTGATAAAAATATATTAATTAACGAAAAAATGAGTTCATATAGTTTTATTGGATTAACTGGCATATCTAAACAGTTAGCTAAATTATTGCAAGACAATTCCATTTCTAATCATCAAGGCTTTGGTGGACAATTTCATGAAAGAAAATTTAGAAATATGGGTTATGATTTTACAGACGAAACAATTGCATATAATAATGGTTTTTTCTTAGGAACAATTAAATTCCAAAAACTTCCTCCCGAAAAAATTTGGCCTAGAAGTATTGAACTAATTTTCAAAGAAGAAATTGATAATTTATGTGACATAGGCGAAGTTCTAATAGAATATTTTTCTTGGATAGAACAGGAACTCAACGAAAAAGGACCTGATAATGCTATGAGTCCTATGCAACCTAAGCAGTTTTCAAAAAAATATAAACCTTTATAAACGTAACTAATATTAGTAATTAGCAATTAAAAGAGATCTTATATAATATAAAGATCTCTTTTATAAATAATATTTTAATAAATTAATGTATGAAGAATTCGGTCTGTATTTTTAAAATTAATCTTAGCTATTTCTTTTAATTTTTCTTCACCATATTTTTCAACAATTTCTTCACCAATTTTATCAACATCTCTTCCTGCTCCTTTAGGAAGAGGAATATGCAAACTATCGCTTAATTTATCAAACTCTTTTAAAAATAAATATCTACTTATTATTGAGCCACAAGCCACTGCTAAGTTTTTATCTTCAGCCTTTGTCATAAATGTAATATCTTTTTGAACTATTGCTTGATCATTAAGATATTGATAATATCTTGCTTCTCTAGCAAATTCATCAACTATAATATAATCATATCTCGGTTTTTCTTCATTAATTAATTGATATAAAACACGATTATGCATTATTGCCTTAATCTTATTCATATTTATATCTCTTTTATATTTTTTATTATACTCACAATTATTTAGAATTACACTTCTATACTTAATCTTTTTTGCAATTTCTGGTGCTATTTTTCTTATTTTACTATCATCTATTTTTTTTGAATCACCAACCCCTAATTTTTCTAAGAATGGAATATCCTCTTTTCTAACATAGGATGCAGTAACAACAATTGGACCAAAATAATCACCAGTTCCAACTTCATCAGAACCAACAGCATTACAGTTATAAAACTTCGTCTCTACTTTTTTCTTTTCTTCTTTTTTTTCTTTAGTATTTTCTAGTTGAATTCCCCACATAGCTGCATCAACATCAGCACTAGTACCCTGAAACATTACTTTTCCAGATTCATACATAGTAATTACTGTATCTTCTTCTTGGGCTTGAAAAACTACATATGGAATAACTTTATCTCTTTTTTTATCTTTATAATATTCAATCATTTTTTCTTTTAATTCATCATTTACCTTAATAACTACATTCATAAAATTTTTCCTCCCTCTTTTATACTAATTCATAACTTATATAATCAATAATCTCTTCCTTTTTTAATCCCTCAGAAGTCTTAGAATCAATTATTATTTTAAAATCTTCAACATTTAAATTTAATAAAAATGGATTTCTATCAAAAATAGTTTGCAAATTATCAATTTTAAAAGACAACATTTCTTTAATTAAAGAGTCAGCATCATTTAAAGATCTATTTAAATAAAAAGGATTAGCTACTAAAATATTTTTAATTTGTAAACTATCACAACCAATTTCTTCTAAAATAGTAATTAATCTTTCAATGTTTTCCTCTTCAATGTTACCGATTTCAATATTAGTATCCATCATATTTTTTATTTCTTCTATTGAAAATCCATATCTTATCAAAATATCCATTAAAATTCACCCCTTTAGTATTTCATCTTTTGTTATATTAAATTTTTCAAAAAATTTTGTATCATTTAGAAAAAGAATATCATAATTATCTATATTAATAATAATCATCTTAATTTTTGTCATAAACTCATATCGTTTTTTAATTAACTGTAAACTATAAGTTAAAACTTTACTATCAAATACCAAAACTTCGCCTAAATTAATACTTTTATAAAAAATAATTTTTTCTTGCATATTTTTTGCATCATAACTTAAAATTATCGGAGCATTTTTAATCATTTTATAAATTTCTATATTACTATAACCTAAAGATTTAATATTATTGAAATTATTAATAATTAAATCTTTAGAATATAAGGCGATAAAAGGATTAATACATATAATAGATATTATATCATCATTATTAAATCCTAAATTACTTAAGCATTTTAATTTTTCTTTCATATTATCTAAATAATATTTATTTAAAAGATAAGGAGCTTTTTTTATAATGTTTATAATATTTGTCTCTGAAAAACCATATTCAATTAGATCTGCAAATTTCTCAGTTAGAAGAGATTTTTTAGTTAAAAGTAAATCTGGAAACAAATTTATTAATTTAATAAATTCTTTCTTATTAAAACCCATTTTACTAAAGTCTTCAATTTTTTTATTAATTTGAGTAGAGTTACAATCAATAATCGCTGGAAATTCACATATAACTTTAATAAGTTTACTCCTATCAAATTTATTATCTAAAAAAAACTTAAATCTTTTTCTTATTAAAAAATTATCTTTACCAAGAAGAGTAGGGTCATTTTGTAAAATAGCAATAATATTTTTTTGTTCAAAGCCTAAATCTTCAAAACATTCAAATTTATTTTTTATTTTTTGAATCGATAATTCTAAAATATAAGGATATTTTTTTATAAGATTAAAACTATATAATTTATTAAAACAAAAATTATTTAACTCATATATATTTAATTTAATATTTTCTATACTTGTAGAAATTATATTAGGAAGAATAGTTGTTATATATATAATTTCATTATTAGTTACTCCATTTTTTCTTAAAAAATTAATCAGATTTTTAAGATTATATAGAAGAGTTCCTTTATTATACTCAGCTAATTTATATGAATTTTTAACTAGATTAATTTCTTCCATATCATAACCAAAATCTAGCATATATTCTTCCAACATATAATCACCTAAAAAATATTATAGCATATTTTTAATAAAAAGTTTATAATGAAAATATAATTTATAAAGACAGGCTTTTGTAATCTAAGTTTGTCAAAATAAGCTATAGAAAGGAATAATCAAAGTTATTTAATAAAATTTATTAAATAGATTATAAGTGAAAAAAATGAATATTTTTGATATAGGAATAATTCTTAGCTTTATAATGTTTATATTATCAGGCTTTAAAAAAGGTGTTATAAAAGAAAGTGTTTCATTTGTAGGAATTATAATAGTTTTTATATTATCATTTTCTTTAAAAGGAGCACTTGGTAATTTGTTATGCACATTTTTACCCTTCTTTAAATTTTCTCATCCCATAGAAGGAATTACATCTATAAATATTTTAATCTATCAAATAATAGCATTCATGATTGTATTTAGTACTCTTTTAGGATTATATACTGTTGCGTTAAAAATTTCAAAAATTTTACAAAAACTAGTAAATTTTACAGTTATCCTTTTATTGCCTTCCAAAATTTTAGGAGGATTAGTATCATTTTTAAAGGGATACATTATTTTATTTGTAATTCTTCTAGTTCTTATAATACCATTACAAAAACAACCAATTTATACTGAAAGTAAATTAGTAAATTCCATTCTTTATAAAACTCCAATAATATCTAATTCTACTAATTCTTTTACAAAATCAATTGAGGAAATATATGATTTAGGTTATAAAGTTTCCAAAAATGAAATTTCAAGTAATACTGCTAATTTACTAACTTTAGAAATAATGCTAAAATATAATATAGTTACAAAAGATACTATCAAAAACTTAATAAGTTTAAATAAATTGGATAATATAGAGAATATAGAGAATGTTTTAAGTAAATATTAAAATATAAAAAAATTGTTAAAACATAAATTTAAAATGATTTAATATAAAATTAATTAAATCTTAATAATTTAAAAAAAATATTGTTATAAAGGAGAAAATATGAAATATATAAAATCAGAATCAGAATTTAAAGAATTAATAAAAGGGCAGAAAGTCTTAGTAGATTTTTATGCTGATTGGTGTGGGCCTTGCCAGATGTTAAGTAAAGTTTTGGAAGATATAGATAGTGAAAGATCAGACGTTGAAATAGTAAAGGTAAATTCAGATAATTTTTTATCTTTAGCAAGAGAATATAAAATAATGTCAATTCCAGCGATTAAAATCTTTAGTGGAGGCAATATTATAAAGGAAAAAGTTGGCTTTTTAACAAAAGATGAATTAATTAAATTCATAGATGAATAAACTTAGAGAGGTTAAGTATGTTTTGTAATAAATGTGGAAAAAAGTTAAATAAAAGTGATATGTTTTGTAGTAAATGTGGTTCAAAAAGAAAAATATATATTATAAAAGAAAAAGAGTTTATAAATCAACAATATAATAAATTATCTTTTTTTCTAGTTTTAATAACTTTATTTGGAGCATTATCTTTAACAATAGCAATATCATTAATTTCAAAAAATATTATATAATTTGAGAACATTAGAGATATTTTTTAATTTATTTGAAATAAGAAAAAAATAATGATATAATAACTTATTATGTTAATTAATGGGGGTAGTAAAATGAAAGGTTTTATAAACAACAATAAAAAATTAGTAAATGAAAAAATCTCAAAATTAAAAAATAAAAAGAATTTTCATATATTAAGTGCAATTTTAGGAATCTTTTTACATATTAAATTACAAATTTTTGCACCAAGTCCACTTATAGGAGTTATAATAAATGTTGTAGCCTTATGTTTATATCAAAATATAATTTTAAATTATAATTCTAGTAAAGCTATAATTAACGACTTAAAAAATGAATTAAAGCATTTAGAGGAATTAGATGTCAAACCAATTGATTTTCATAATTTGTCAAAAAAACAAAATACAATAAAAAACCTAAAAGAACAATTAAATTTATTTTATGTTCAAAGTCAAAATAAAATTAAATCAAGAGCAATTTCTAGCGCTTTAACCATTATTTCAGCATTAGGCATGTTAATTAATCCAATATTATTTGGAGCTTTATCGCTAGTTTTGCATTTTGCAAATTTTAGTAATATGAATAAATCATTAGAAGAGATAAAAGAATTATCATTACTCGAGACAGAAATTAATAATTTACAATACGATATAGAAATAATTCAAAATAATTCACCAATTCAAAGAACAAGACCAGTTGAACAAAAAAGATCAGCACCAATTCAAAGAACAAGAACAGTTGAGCAAAGAATATCAACACCAATTCAAAGAACAAGACCAGTTGAGCAAAAAAGATCAGCACCAATTCAAAGAACAAGACCAGTTGAGCAAAGAATATCAGCACCAATTCAAAGAACAAGAACAGTTGAACAAAGAAAATCAACACCAATTCAAAGTAGAACAGTTGAAAAAGATATTGATTATTATTTGGATTTTTTAGAACAAATTCCAAAAAGGGGTACCCCAGAAAAACAATATACAAAATCAAGAAAATATAATAATAATTAAAATTACTTATCGAAAATTTTTATAATATCTTTATAAATGTTGATTTAAAAAAACTTATCCATATATTAGGCTAAGATAGAAATATCCTGGTCTTTTTTATTAATGATAAGATTTTTGTGATAGAAAAGGAGTCAAAAATAACAATACGATTATTTTATATAAATAAAATAAGAAAAATAGTACTTTTTTAAGTTTATAGAATATAAAAAATTAATTTATAATAGAGCTCCAGTGATAAGAAATAAGGCAGTAACCAAAATTAGACTTTGATTTAATTGAAGAAAATTAGTCAAAATAATAACGTGGTTTTTAATAAAGGAAAATGGAAATAAAAAAATTTATTAAAAAGAAATAAAAGGTAAATAGAACAGTATATTATAGATCAAATTAAGATGTATAATAAAAAAATAAAATTTTATAATATAATATTAATATTATTAAATTATTTTGGAGTTCTAACCCAAAAAAAGAAAGAGGTAAGATTATGATTCAATTAGAAACTAAAAGATTGATTATGAAATCAGATTTATATATTGAAAATGGAACAATAAAATCTATTCAGAATAAGAAAATAGATCTTCAAAATATACCAAAGAGAATTAATGGATTTCAGTTTTATGATAAACATAATAATAATTTAATTTGTCATATTGGAATGAAATTTTCAAGACGATGTAATGAAATAAATTACGGTACTGAATTAGAATTTAGAAATCAGGGTTATATGTCTGAAGCTTTGTCTGCATTTATAAAATGGTTTTTTGAAAATACTAATGAAATCGAACTAAATGCTTTAGTTCCTAATCATAATATTTATTCGCAAATGCTAGTAAAGAAATGTAATTTTGTAGAAGATGGAGCCTTTGATAATAATACTACATGTTATATATTAAAAAAGTAGAACTATATTTTTGAATTTAATTTGAATTAAAAATATATAATAAGAATATACTTTCTAAATTTGGTCTTAAGAATAATTTTAATAAAGAAAATTTTGATTAATTTGTAAACGAAGCTGACAAAAATAAGGAAAAGCGTCCTAAAATTACGCATTATGAACAAACAAACTTATGGTTTAAATCTTCATTTTACACTATCTATTGAAATAAAATATAAAATTTCATCTTTAATTTAATTAAAGTCTTTATATTCAACATTCTAAATGTTATAATCAAATTAAAGAAGGGGATAAAATGAAAATATTTTTTAATGAGAAAAATGAGATAATGAATTGTAAAGATTATATTACTATGATAATAATTATTATACTATATGGAATACTTTCTTTTTACAAATTAGGAAGCTTTGAAAACCCTAATACATTCCAAGATTTTAAAGCCACTGACACACTCATAATTGAAATGACAAATATAGAAAATATCGTTAAAATGAAAACATTCAATGGTAGCAAGAATTCTGAGTATCAAATATATGTTTCTGATGATAATAAAAAATATCAATATGTCACACAAATATTAGGCGAGGGTTCTTTTGCATGGGACGAGTTAAGAATATTAACAAAAGGAAAATATCTAAAGCTATTATTTATAGAAGATTCCTCATTGGGTGAAATAGCACTTTATGATAATAATAAAAATCAAATAGATATTAAAAATATTACATTAAATAACAAGAAAAAAATATTCACTTTAACAGATGAAAATCAAGTTATACCAAAACAAATAAGCTATTATAATTCATCTTATTTTGATGAGATATACTTTGCAAGAACTGCATATGAGTATACAAAAGGGTTGAATACTTATGAATGGGTGCATCCACCATTAGGCAAGCTTATTCAAGCACTACCCATTTTTATAACAAAAAAAATGACGCCATTTAATTATCGGTTAATGGGAAATATATCTGGAATATTAATGTTAATAGTCATGTATTATTTTGGAAAACTTCTTTTTAAACAAAGAAAATATGCAATACTGTCATCTCTTCTAATGGCACTAGATACTTTTCATTTTGCTCAAACAAGAATGGGAACTGTAGATAGTCATTTAGTTTTATTTATTACATGTTCACTTTATTTCATGTGCAAATTTATTAAATCATATAAAACACAGGACTTATTTCTTTCAGGATTATTTTTCAGTCTTTCTATTTCTGTAAAATGGACTGGTTTTTATGGAGGAGTAGCCTTAGCAATAATATTTTTTTTAAATCTCATCAAAAATAAAAAACTATCATTTATAAATATTACAAAAGGTTTAACATTTTTTGTTATTTTACCATTAACTGTATATATTAGTCTTTATTTACTTTTTCCTAATAATCGAATAAACCACACTTCCAATTTAAAAAAAATTTTAATTCATCAAAAAGATATGTTTAATTATCATTCTAAATTAAAATCTAATCATTATTTTTCTTCAAAATGGTTTACTTGGCCAGTAGTTTATAAACCTGTTTGGTATCACAATCAAGAAATCAGTACAGGTCAAAGAGAGACTATCACTTCTGTAGGAAATATCACTATTTGGTGGTTAGGAATAATCAGTATAATTTATTTACTTATTAAAATAATAAAAAAAGATTTTCGATACAGTTACTTATTAATAATTATCTTATCTTTGTGGTTACCATATGCTTTTATAGGTAGAGAAATGTTTATATATCACTATTTTCCCGTTCTCCCTCCTTTAATATTAAGCATTGTTTCAATGATTAAAGAATTAATAAGTAAAACCAAAATAGAAATAATTATACCATTTTATTTAATAATAGTATCTGCATTTTTTATCATTTATTATCCTGTAGTTTCAGGCATACCATTAGAACCGGAAAAAATTGAAAAGTTAAAATTATTTAATTCTTGGTATTTTTAAATAAAGAAAAAGTACTTCTAGTAAGAAAGACTTTTTTTTGCTATAATAGAAAATGGAAGGTGAATAAATGAAAATAGCATGTATTGGGCATTCGACATATGACATTACACTACCAATGGATAATTTTCCAAAAGAAAATTTCAAATACAGAATAAAAAATCATGTAAAATGTGGAGGAGGGCCTGCTTCTAACGGAGCATATTTATTAGCAAAATGGGGGATGGATGTATCAATTATTTCGATAATTGGTGATGATTTTTATGGAAAAAAGATATTAGAAGATTTTAAAGAAATAGGAGCTAACACAGATTATTTAGAAATAAAAAATAATTTTTTAACATCAAGTAGTTACATTATCGCAAATAAATCAAATGGCTCTAGAACCATTTTAACTACGAAAGATACACCGATTAGAAAACACACAAAAGAAATTAATTCTAAATTTGATTTAATTTTAATAGATGGAGAGCACCCTGATACTGCTTGCGAAGTTTTAGAAAATAATCCAAAGGCAATAAGTATTTTAGATGCAGGAAGATTAAATGATGATATAATTTCATTAGCTAAAAAAGTTTCATATATAATTTGTTCTAAAGATTTTGCAGAAGAATTTTGTAAAGAAAAGCTTAGTCCACCTTATGATAATCTTAATCAGTTAAAAAATATTTATAATACTCTAAAAGATTTTTTTAATACAAATATAATAATTACCTTAGAAGCTAACGGAAGTTTTACAGAGATTAATAATCAATATAAAATTATTCCAAGTATCTCTGTTAAATCAATCGATTCAACAGGAGCTGGAGACATATTCCATGGAGCGTTCACATATTTTATAGGGAATGACTATCCATTAGAAAGTGCTATAAAATATGCCTCTATTGCAGGAGCAATATCTGTAACAAGAGTAGGATCTAGATTTTCAATTCCTACATTAGAAGAGGTTTTAAAATATGATATTACTATCTAATAATACACCAAATTTAGATTTGCATGGTATAGATAGAGAGTATGCCAAAATTCTAATAAATGGTTTTATAAAAGATAACTATCAAATGAGAAATAAAAATGTACTTATTATCCATGGAATTGGTGCTGGTATTTTAAGAAAAATAACACAAGAAACTTTAAAAACTAATAAATTAGTGGAAAATTATAAAATAGATAATTTTAATACAGGAGTTACAATTGTTACTATTAAGAAAAAATCTTGACTTTTCCATTAAGTAATGTTAAAATAAGCACTACATATGAGAGAAAGGGGAGTTCGATTATGTATACAGAAGAATATGAAACAAAAGGGTTTCCATTTAGAGAACTA
This sequence comes from uncultured Mollicutes bacterium, assembly GCA_947652375.1. GTDB lineage: Bacteria > Bacillota_I > Bacilli_A > RF39 > UBA660 > UBA3789. The sequence continues at coordinate 11,124 of CANTCS010000030.1, forward strand.
GCAATAAAAATTATCCTTGTTGTAATATTTGCATTTTTATTAGTTTGGTTATTACCTAAATTTATATTGCCTGCAATTGATACAAAAGAATGTAAATCATCAACATGTGATACAAGTGGAATTGATGCTTTAACATCACAAATTTTTTTAGATAATCTTGAAAAAATGAAAAATGCAGCTATTTCATATTACACAGATGAAAGATTGCCTCAAGAAGTAGGTCAATCAGATAAAATGACTTTAAGTGATATGATTGGTAAAAAAATTATTATTGCTTTAATTGACAAAAATAATAAAGTATGTGATTTAGAAAAAAGCTATGTAAAAATAACTAAATTAGAAGATGAGTATCTTTTAAAGGTAAACTTAAAAGATAGTGAGAAAGAAGATTATATTCTTGTTCATTTAGGATGTTATACATATTGTGATTCATATCTTTGTGAAAAAAGGCCTAGTAATATTCCAATTAAAAGTTCTAAACCAACAATTACAGTGCCAATTAAAGATTCTAAACCACAACCATTACCAAGTCCTAAACCATCTAATAAGCCAACAGATAAACCATCACCAAGTCCTAGTCCTAAACCAACAGATAAACCTACAGAAAAGCCATCACCAACACCACCAGAAGATCCAAAATACATTTATGAATACAAAAAAACTACAAATACAGAATTTTCAAATTGGACATTATGGAGCAATTGGAGTAAAGCAAACTGTGGAACACAAGAAATTAATTGTAATGATAAAGATCCATCATGTTTAAAAAAATTACAAATGTTAAAAAGAAAAGAGCAAATAGGAACTTATCAAAAAGCATATACAAAAACAAGAGATGTTATAAAACAAACTGGTTCTTATACTAAAAAATCTTGTTCAAAATACAACTATGTAGAAATTAATAAAACTATTTATGCAACAACTACAACTACAACGTATACTCAAATAAATAATATAACTTCATCAACAGCTCAATCATCTGGAGGATGGACATATGCAGGAAGATTTAGTTATAGTAATCCACCAAGAGATACAGCAACAACTCAGTATAAATTTGTTGGAGCTGATTATAGCTATTGCAAGGATACATGTACAACATTACCAAATTATTTTTATGACAAATATATTTATACTGGAGGAATGACTAGTGTTAGTACAACTACTACTCCAGGAAATGTAACTAGTTCATCATCATCTTCAACATCAAGTAATACAACTACTACTGTACAAGCTAGTTGTGGTGAATATGTATATAAAACAATTCCTATATATGGAACAATTAAAATAACTGAAAAAGCAATGAGAACAGAAAAACTTTATGGTACTGTATGTTATCAAAGTACAAAAACTAGAAAATTAATAAATCCAGGTTCTACTAAAACAAAATGGAGTGAATATGGAGATAAATCATTATTATCTAGTGGTTGGTATTATACAGGAAGAAAGAAATTGAAATAAGGAGGAAAATAAATGAAATTTATAGCCAATATAGTATTTTTTAAATATAATAATCAATTTGGAATAGAGAATACTGAAGCATGCATTTTCTATAGTGATGGTACGTGTGAAAGAGTATCATATGAAGATGGCATAGATGCTTGTGAAAAGTTAACAAATAACTTTTATGTAAATAGTAAAAAAGATTTAGAAACAATTCTAAATAATAGTCTAATTTATACAATGTCATTAGAAGATTTTGAAAAAAAATATGATTATTTTATAAAAAAGAGTCTTGGAGATTTTTCAAGTAATTATAATGAAGAAAGAGAAGAAGAGTCACAAGAAGAACAAGATATCAATTATAACCTTGATTTTGAAGATTTCAGTGATAACAATTCAAATCATACTTCAGGTAATTTTTCTACTGAAAATCCTGAAGAATTAGAAAATGAAGAAGAATCACCAAAAAAGAAAGGTTTATGGGCTACAATAAAAGAAAAAGTAAAAAATGGTATCAATAAAATATTTGGGACCAAATATGTAAAAAGACTTGCTCTTTTTACAACAGCAATTTTAACAAGTTTAAGTATGGGTTGCGGACATAAATTATCATCTAAGACAGGTGTAATGGAAAATCCTAATTTAGCTACTGAATCAACTGATAATAATTATGATTCAGAAGAAGATATTAGTTTTGTTGGAGATAACTCATTATATGATGATTATAGTTCAAAAGAACTTTTAGAAGTTACTTTGAGAAAATCTCAAAAGAATGCAATGCGTAAAATCAAGAATACTATTAAAAATTTTAATGGAAAATTTGCCGATGCTCATTTAGAAAGTGATAAAAATATTAGAGCAGCATTATCTTTTGATGAATTAGTAGCTTTACAAAATGCTTATAATGATTATTCTAAAGAACAAATCCAAGCTAATTTTAACGGAACAATAATTGATGCAAACGAAATGAATAACGACTATAAATCAGCAGTATTACAATTAATGGGAGCACATGTTATAGAAACTAGAGAAAATCCAGTTGATATGAGTAGCTTATTAAAGACTGATAAAGAAAAAGATTTTTATAATAGTCGTCATGAAATGTTTTTATCTATTAAAGATGCACCTCTAGAACAAAAGTCACAAAAAGTTAAAGAATTTTTAGATACTGTAAAAAATGATTTACCAATTACTCTTGAAGTAAGAACTGAAGGAATTATGCACCGTGAAGATTACAATGCAGTAGAATCTTATAAATTGTCAATAATTCCAATGGTTGCAGCAGCAGAAATTATGTATCAAAATTTAAATATTGACAATACACTTAATGATTTAGAAATAGATTTCTTGAATGATTTAGGTTTATGTAATAATGCTCAAGAAAAGTTTGAGAGAATTGAAGAGATTACATCAAACTCTTTTGAAGATATAGTTAATCCTTTATATACACAATATAGAAATGCTATTATAAGAGAAATGGAAAATAGAGATCAATATGTTATCAATGATGAATATAGAGATTTATCCCGTTTAGATGCTTTTCAAAATAATGTAAATTGGCATTTTAATTTAAGTAAACAACCTAGTTCAGCAAAGGCTTCAACTGGAGCAGCAACTACTACAACTGAAACTACTAATACTTGGACAACACAAACAACAACATATAGTGAAGAAACAACAAGTGAAAATAAGAAAATTCCTAAAAAATATAAAAAGAAAGTTGATAAAAAAATCGAAAAAGAAAACCAAAAAGAAAAAAAAGATGCTTATGAAGCAGCTGATAAAGTTCAAGATGAAATGCAAACTCAAGCAGATCAAGAAGCAGAAAAAGTTCAACAAGAGGTAGATAAAATTAATCAAGACACACAAGATAGTATTGATGCAGCTAATGATCAAATAAATGAAAATAATAATGATACTGATACATCTAATGATACTCCAGTTAATGAAAGTGATATTGGAATTGGAACTGAATTTGATGATGAGCATTCTAATCCAAATGGTGATCTAAATAATTCAGTTGAAGATATTACCACTGATCCTACTAATGATCAAACAGATATTGAATTACCAGACCCTAACGAAACAGGAGCAAATTTTGATCAACAAAGTTTAAGTTATGAACAATATGCTGACGAAATTATAGAAGCTTTAGAAAATGCTTCTCAGTATGAAGATGATTCTATTACTTATACTTATTCTAAATAATTAAAAGGTTAAATATAACCTTTTTTTAATTTTTATTATTAGAACAATTTTAGAGTAGAGTAGAATTTTTACTATTAAAGAATTGTTATTAGGTATATTTTTGCTCATTACTCATGTTATTTTACATTATCTTTTTCAAAAAATAAAATAATAGTAATTAAAGTTATTGTAAAAACCTTTGGTTTTTAGAAGCATCTGCTTGAATTAATTCCCCAGTATTTTCTATCTAGTTTACTTCAGATGTTAAAAGGCTATAAATGAAAGAATTAGATACTTTAATTTTATGATAATCTTTTAAAGAGTTATTAAAATGATAAAAATTCCATCCATAGTATTCTTCTTTGCAAAGTTTAAAAATTTTAGCTTTAAATTCTTTTTAATATTCCTTATCATTAGGTTTACCTTTAGATCTATGAGGGATAGAACTAATACCACTCTCAATGTATAATTTTTTCTTTCTATATATTTGTCTTTCAGATAAAACAGTTATGGCATTTTAGGAATATCTTTTGAAATATGTTTAACCATAATATCATTCATTCTTTGTGCTTTCATAGTTAATGTAATTCTCTCATTCATACTTGATTACTTCTTTCTCAAGGAGCATATTATATCACTTACTGACATTTTCAAAAAAATTAACGTTAAATATTAAGTAAAGTGCACAATTGAGTGCATGAATGTTCAAAAAAGTGT
>CANTCS010000031.1 GCA_947652375.1 uncultured Mollicutes bacterium
TGGACTTTCACCACCTAGATATATGCCATGCACGGCACACTCAAAAAGCCGCACCAGGTGGTGCGGTTGAAATTTCAATTTAGGAAATTATGTAGTTTTAAATTACATAATTTTTATTTTTTTCTAATACAAGTATATCCTGCAGCATTCATATTTTTTTCGATATTATCTATCGAATCTCCAACATTATAATCTGGATAAGTACCTCCCACTTCAGTAAAAGCAGTCTCAACTTCTTCTTTACTAAACTTTGAAAAATCATAACTTTGTTTTTCTTCTAATTTATTCTTCGAAAAATTACATTTAACAGAAATTCCATCTACCTTTGAAGTATAATCTTTTAATAATTGGCATTTATCATTAATTTCATTTAAAGTTTCAGCATCTAATTCAATATCACCTTTTGTTGTAGTTGTATAATCTGCAGACTCTAATTTATTATCAGTATATTTAAAAACTTTAAAATAATCTATATCCAAATTAGAAGTATTGGTTTTTAAACTACATTCTAATTTGCCAGTTGTTATAACCTCTTCGAAATTTTCAAGTTTACTAGCTTTATATTTATTAACCATAGTAGTTATGTCTGGTAAAAATATTACGAAAGCAATAATTAAAATAAACATAAAAACCATACCAAATGTTTTCGCTTTACTAGGTGGAGTATAATTTACACTAACTTCTTTTAATTTTTCATTTACAAAAGTACTAGAGTTATTATTCATATTATTTATATTAGAACCTTGTCCAGTACTATTAATATCTTTACTTTTAACATCTTGTCCCATATTACTAATATTATTACTATTTTGCATAGGATTAGGATTAGTATTTGTATTACTATTAATATTTACTTGATTTGTAGAGTTATTATTAGTAGTTGAATTTTGCATATTTTTTTGGTCATTATTTGATGAAGTATTATTGCCTCCATTATTTTCATTATTCATAACTATCAACTCCTCATTTATTCTAACTAAAATTATATCATATTAACTTATCTTAAACTAGATATTTTTTCTTGGAAATTATCACTATTTGTAATATAACTTCCAGCAACAACCATTGAAGCATTTCTACATTTATCTATAACCTTATCATTAATTCCACCATCAACACATATCCAAGCTTTAATGTTATATGAATCTAATAATTCTTTTAATTCATTAACACGGTTCTCTGTATTTTCCATAAATTCTTGTCCTCCAAAACCAGGGGTAACAGACATAACTAAAATCATATCAAGAAAAGGCAAATATGGAATAAGTTCGCTTATTTTAGTATCAGGATTAATCGCTAAACCACATTTTATTGAATATTCTTTAATTAATTTTAAATTCTTTTCAATATCTTCTAAAGTTTCCACATGAAAAGTAATAAATTCTGTATTAAGTTCTGCATAAAGAGGAATATAAGCAGAAGGGTTATCCACCATTAAATGCACATCTAATCTTTTAGATGTATACCTATAAATATATTTCATTTCTTTATAAGGTAAAGTTTTATTTTTTACAAATTTTCCATCCGCAACATCAACATGTATAAAATCAACATCTGTTTCATTTAATTTTTCTAAATCATTTGGAATATTCTTACTTTTTAAAAATGAAGCCCCAATTTTCATTATTTATCCACTCCTATAAAATTTAAATAATTTTTATATCTACTTTCTAATATATTATTCTCAAGAACTGCTTTTTTAACCAAACATTCACTTTCATTAGTATGATTACAATCTTTATATATACAAGGATAAAAAGAAAATTCAACAAATGCATTCTTTATCTGTTCCCTACTATAATTTTTAAATTCCAAAGAAGAAAAACCAGGTGTATCCATAACTTTACCACCTAAAAATTCAAATAATTCTACAACTCTTGTAGTATGTTTTCCTCTTCCTAAAGCTAAAGATATTTCTCCAGTAGTTAAATTCCATTCAGGATTTAATTTATTAAGTAAAGTACTCTTCCCTGCCCCAGTCTGACCTGTAAAAACACTGCACACATTTTTTAATAAACTATTAATTTTTTCTATTTCGGTATTAAATACTATTTTATATCCTATTTTTTGATAATAATCTAAATATTTTTTTATTTCTAAAAACTCATCATCATTAATTAAATCTCTTTTTGTAATACATATAATAGGTTCTACATTATTAATTTCCATTAATATAATAAATTTATCTAATAAATTTAAAGAAAATGCAGGATGTTTTAAACTTGTTATTAAAAAAGCTCGATCAATATTACTTACTTTTGGTCTTTGAAATAAATTTTTTCTTTCTAATATTTTCTCTATTATTAAATTATTTTTATTGAAAAGAACATAATCTCCAACAACTGGAATAATATGTTCTTTTCTAAAAATCCCTCGACATTTACAAGGATAAATATTATTTTCACTACTAACAAAATGTAAATCACTACTAATTTTTATAATTTGTCCTCGCATATTTTCCTCTTTCATTAATTTGTCTCATCTTTTTTTTCATCATCAGTATTAGGACTATCTGTTGGCTTATCAGAAGGTGTAGGACTTGGCGATGGAGTTGGTGTTGCCTTAACAACCTTTGCCACTGTAACTTTAACTGTAGTTCCTTTATATATTTTTGATCCTGCTGTTCTATTAGTTCTAATTACTTCACCATTTGTATAACCACTAGTTGCAGAAACTTGTTCTTCTACAATATCCAGTGTTAAACCATTTTTATCGCAAAATGTCTGAATATCTTGGACACTCCATTTTTCTTTTATAAAATCAGGATAGTTTTCTGTAATCTTTGGTACATATAAAATCAAAGAATCTCCCTTTTTAACTTCGCTACCTTTAGCTAAAGATTGACCAATAATTTCATCTTCATCGTAATCCTTATTATCATCAGGATCTTTTTTTTCTATAGTTACCTGTAAACCATATTTTGTCTCTAATATTGTTTTTATTTCTATTGAATTTTTCCCAATATAATCTTCTAATTCAAAACTTTCTTCACCCTTTGATTTATAAATTGTAATTTTACTACCATATTTTATACTACGACCTGCCTCAGGATTTGTCTTAACAACTCTATTTTTCTTTATTTTACTAGAACTAACTGTTTTAATTGTAGTATTAACTTCAAAACCTTTATCTTGAAGTTTCTTCTCACATGCACTAACTTTTAAATCTTTACAATCTGGAACAGAAACAGCTTTTTTATTATTAAATCTTGGAACAATAAAGAAAATTGCAACTAAAATAACTGTTATAAGAATAAAAACAACTGATAAAATAATAATAATAATTTTTTTCTTTTTATCTTTCTTATTTTCATCATTATTTTCAATTTTTGTGCTTAAATCACCAGTCGTTTCAATACCTTTTACATTATCTAACTTTACAGTATCATCTAAAGATTCAGTATTAGCTTTTTTTAATTTTTTTCCATCATTTTCATTTTCTGAATATTTATATTGATAAATTTCTTCATCCATTCTTTCATCATCAAGTGCCGTAAGTAAATCTTCATGCATACTTCTAGCACTATCATATCTATTTTTGGGATTTTTAGCTGTTGATCTTCTAATTATATTTTCAATACTTTGTGGCATAGAAGGATTATCATCTCTTAAACTTGGTAATGGATCTCGCATATGCTTTAGTGCTATTTCAACCGCATTATCTCCTCTAAAAGGTAAACTTCCTGAAAGTAATTCATAAAAAATTATACCCATAGAATAAATATCACTTTTAATTGTACTACCTTTTCCACTTGCTTGTTCTGGAGGTAAATAATGTACACTTCCCATTACTGAATTTGTTTGTGTAAGTTGTGTTGAATTTAAAGCCATTGCAATACCAAAATCAGTTATTTTGATTTGTCCATCATCTTTAATCATAATATTTTGTGGTTTTAAATCTCTATGAATTATATAAGAATCATGGGCATGAGCCATACCATCTGTTAATTGACTCATAATATCAATTGCCTCACTAAGAGTAAGTGTTCCTCGTTTTTTTAATAATTGTTTTAATGTCTTACCTTCGACATATTCCATAACAATATAATAAACACCATCATCTTCTCCAACATCATACATTTCAACAATATTAGGATGTGCAAGTGAAGATGCTGAAAGAGCTTCTCTTTGAAACCTTCTTACAAACTTCTCATCATTTGATAAATCTCCTCTTAATACTTTAATAGCAACATTGCGATCTAAAATAGCATCATATCCAAGGTAAACGTTTGCCATTCCACCTTCACCAATTGCTCTTATTATTTCATAACGATCATTTATTTTTTGCCCCTTTGTTATCAATTATCTTCACCTTCTTCAAAACGTACTAAATAAGCAACCGAAATATTATCTGTTCCACCCCTATTATTTGCTTTGTTTATAAGCTTAATAACTTTATCTTCGATACTACCATCACCTAATAAAACTTTCTCTATATTTTCTCTCTCAAGCATTCCTGTAAGTCCATCACTTGAAAGTAATATTTCCGAAACACCCATATCACAATCAAAAATATCTACATCTATCTCTGTTGCTGCCCCAAGTGCTTTCATTAAAACATTTTTTTTAGGATGAACACTAGCTTCTTCCTTAGTAAGTTCCCCAGCACTAACAAGCAAATTAACTAAAGTATGATCATAAGTAACTTTATGAAGACTTTTATCTTTCATTACAAACCCCGAAGAATCTCCAACATTTCCAAATAACAAATAATCTTTAGTTAAAATAGCCATTACTAAAGTAGTTCCCATCCCTTTACTCTCAGGATGTGTCTTCTCATGTTGAAAAATTAATGTATTAATTTCATCTACAGCATTTCTTATCCAATTAATGGCATCACTCTTTTTCATATTTCTAAATGATTCTTTAAAGTACTTACCTAAATATCCAATAGCAATAGATGAAGCCACTTCACCTGCAGAATGACCTCCCATTCCATCAGCTATAGCCATTAAGTAACTGTCTTCATCATTCTTAACTATAATAACACTATCTTCATTATGATCTCTAACTTTTCCTGCATCTGTTAAATAAAAAGATTTCATAATTCCTCCTTCTTACTTCTTAGCTGTCCACAAGCAGCGCTAATTTTACTACCAAACTCACGCCTTATCGTTACATTAACACTATTTTTTTTAAGTATATCATAAAACCTCATAATTTGAACAGTATTTGTTCGCTTAAAATCCAAATTATTTGTCTCATTATATGGAATCAGATTAATATAACAATTTATTCCCTTAACTAATTTAACAAGTTCCTCTGCACATTCCATGCTATCATTTACATCTTTTAATAAAATATATTCAAAAGTTATACGTCTATTAGTCTTTTCTAAATAATTTTTCAAAGATTTTATTAATTCTTTCATAGGATATGCTTTACTAATAGGCATAATTTTATTTCTAATTTTATCATTTGGAGCATGTAAACTAATAGCTAAATTAATCTGTAGGGGAAATTCACTAAATTCAAGTATCTTTGGCACTAACCCACAAGTTGACACTGTAATATGTCTAGCTCCAATTGCTAAACCTTTAGGATGATTTATAATTTTAAAAAATTTAATTAAATTTTCATAATTATCAAAAGGCTCACCAATTCCCATAACTACAACATGACTAATCCTTTTTCCAAATAATTTCTCAATCATTAAAATTTGTAAAACCATTTCATAAGTCTCTAGATTACGAACTTTTCTTCTTCTCCCACTCTCACAAAATTTACACCCCATATTACATCCAACTTGACTAGATACACATATACTATTACCATAATCATGTTTCATTAATACAGCCTCAATATGTTCATTATCATAAAGTTCAAATAAATATTTACATACATCAACATCTTCCTGTACATCTACTATTTTTAATCTATTTATAGAAAAATCTTTATTTATAGATTCTATCAATTCTTTTTTTATATTTGTAACATCAGTAAAACTTTCTATTCTTTTTTCATATAACCAAGAAAACAACTGTAAAGCATGAAATTTTTTAGAACCCATTTTTATAAAATAATCTTCTATTTCTTCAATAGTTAATCCATAAATATTTTTCATTCTACCACATCCTAAAAAAACATTTAAGCCTCAAAAAAACTTAAATGCTAATATTTATAAATACAAAACATCTACTTTTGTTGCTTGTCTTAATCTTATCATAATTATAAATTGATAACAATATCTCTACTCAAAGTAACGCTTAAATTATTTAATAAATTTTCATTGTTTTAAAAATTAATTATCTTTTATGTCTAGCCATAATTGGATAATCTAACTTAATATTATCAGACCAAGAAAACATTTCTACTTCATTGTCATATCTTTGTTTATAATAATTACTCAAAGCCTCTGCCCAATATTTATTATTTCCTTTTTTAAATCCATTTCTAGAAGAATGATCACAACCACAAAATCCTATCAAAAGATTTTTGTTTTCTAAAAAAGCCTTTTCAACTATAGTTTCTGAAGCAAGACAAGGCAATAAACCTACCAAAGTATCAGTACTTTCAATATTTGTATCTTTAGTAAATTTTTCTTTTATTATTTTTATTCCTTTAAAGTCAGTATATAAAATTTCAGGATCATATATAGTTAGTATTCCTCCATTTAATTTAATTTTGGGTAACATAATTTCAGCTAGTCGTGGATATTCTCCTGAACCAACTTCACAAATATTCCCCTCTAAAAAATTCAACTCATTTAATAACTTAAAAAATTCTAAATAAATATCTTTTCCTTCGCTAATTACACCAAACTTAGAAAAAATTTGCAGTAATTCAACAGGAATATTACAAACTTTTTTATCAAAAAAGTAGTCACTTAATATATATTTAAATTTACTAATTCCTCTATCATCATATTTATCCTGATTTGAATAAATAAATTTTAACATTTCATCTTTTTTTAAATAGTATTTTTCTTTATCTATAACACCCATATTCTTCCCCCAAAAAAACAAAATAAATTATATCATAAAAACATAAAAAAACAAATAAAACTTTTTAATGATAGTGTAAAATGGTTTGGGAAAGCATACAAAAATAGAAATCTCTGTTAAAATTTAATTGTCAAAATAACACATAAAGGATATTTCTTATATGAATCTTTTACTTCCTATTTTACATCTAACCTAAAGCATACAATAAAAATATGACAAATAAGCTGATAAAATTAAGATTATTAAAGAAGTACAACTATAATATAAAAATGTTATATTTAAATAATTTTAACTCAAAAAATATAATAAATTTAAATAATAAAAAAATTAATTTTTCAATATTTGATAGAAAAAAACGTGAACCTTATTATTTAAATTGAAATCTTTTTATAAAATATAAAAAGAAAGACAATTACATCTTTCCTTAATTAAGATTTTTTTTAAAAAATCCCCAAAACTCTTTACACTAACCACTCCAAAAGAGTGCATATTACTAAATTAATCAAAATTTTTTTAATAATTATTACAAAAATAATATATTTAAAAAAATTAAATTTAATTAATAGGGCTTACGATCTCTGAAATACCCCCAAAATCAAAATACTCTAATTTAATTACTAAAGAATTTTTACATAAATTATTTAAATAACAATAACTATCTAAATTAAATTCTATATTATTTACATTTTTATCCTCAAGAGTACTTATATTTATTTTATTAGGTTCTTCTAAAAAATCACTATCTACATTATTTAATAATTTATTTAAAGTATTACTAGATATTAACAAATTATAAGACTGCTTCCCATTTTCAAAACTTGTTTTTGATTCATAACTAGATTTTTCAATGATTTTACTTATAATACTAATATCTAAAAATTCTTTAAAAATAAAAGGATTTTCAGTTTTAAGCCAAATATTATCATTTCTAAAAAAATCATTTTCGCTTCGATAATATTCTTTGCCATTATAGTTAAATAATTCTTTATTATCATTTTTTTGACCTACATAAGTATACTTTATTCCATCCAAAGAAATTGTAAAAACATATTTAAAATTCTTATCTAATATTTTATTCATATAAAATATATATCCCTTATTTCCTTTTTCATACTTTTCTGCTGAAGATAAAGGGTTTTTTTCACTAAATTTTAAAAATAAAATTAATATTAAAAAAAATATAAAATAAAATCCAAAAAATAAAATCGCTTTCCCATTTTTCATCTCACTTATTTCTTTTATTTTATTTAGAAATTTCTTCATTACATAAACACCTTACCAATAAGATTACTTTTACCTATTCCATTTACATAACTAAAAGCATCCATCCTTTTTTTACCAAACGGTTTAATTTCTTTTAAAATTATAGATGCATCTTTTGTCGCTACAACAATTCCTTCTTTTGTAACATCCACTATTTCTCCACATTTTGCATTATACTTATTTTTTAATATAGAACTCTTATAAATTTTCATTTCTTTTTCATCTAATATTGCATAGGCTGAAGGTATAGAACATAATCCTCTAATATGATTAAATATTTCTCTACTTGTTTTATTAAAGTCTAGATGTTCCTCTTCTCTTTTAATATTAAAACCAAAAGTTACTAAATCTTCATTTTGTTTTATTCTCTTATTTGTTCCTTTTATTATTTCTGGCAAAACTTCAAGTAATAAATCCCTTCCTAATAAACTTAATTTATCCCACAAAATTTCAACTGTATCACTATCTTTTATTTCGATAGCTTTTTGAGAAATAATATCTCCACTGTCCATTTTGTAATCCATATACATTATTGTAATTCCTGTTTCACTCTCTCCATTCATTATAGCATGATGAATAGGTGCTCCTCCTCTATATTTAGGTAATAGTGAACCATGAACATTAATACAACCAAGTTTTGGATACTCTAATAATTCTTTAGGAATAATTTGCCCATATGCACAAGTTACAATAATATCCGGATTTAAATCTATTATTTTTTGATAATCATTTCTAATTTTCTCTGGCTGAAAAACATCTATATTATTTAAAATAGCAACCTTTTTGACCTCAGTAGGTGTAAGAACTCTTTTTCTCCCAACTTCCTTATCAGGTTGCGATACTACTCCCACAACATTATAATTTTTTATTAATCCCTCAAGTACTGGTACAGCAAAATCAGGAGTTCCCATAAAAACTATTCTCATATTAAATCCCCCTTAAAACCATAAAAATCATAATTATAACCCCTAACGATATTAGTAAAGAACCTAATATAATAAAAATTGACGCTTTACCATAAACATCTAAAAATTTTTTATTTTTTATAATATTCAAATTTTCACTATCCTCATCAATTCTCTTAGATAAATTAGAAATATCAAAATTTAAAACAATTAGATTGTTTTTAGGAATTATTAAATTACTTGAAATATTCCCAACTTTAGAACTAAGAAGTCTATCAACAATATCATAAATATCACTTTTATCATTTAAATAATTTTCAATATCAATAATTTTATCACTAAAAATTCTTCTCTTAATAAGTAATAAACTTATAGTATCTTTACTATGAATCTCATTCCATTTATTTTTAACTACATTATTAATAAAATTTTTATCACCATCACTAAAAAAAGAATTATACATAAACATTTTCAAATTTTTAGTCCAACTACTAATATTATCTTTCAATGAATTATCTATTTTAATTTCCTTTCCAAAATAATCTTTACTATTTAGAAAATCATAAAAAAATAAAGGCGAATATTTTGAATAATAACATGCCATAACAATATCATCTGTATAATCAACTTTTTTTAAAGAAAAATCTTTAGATATAATATTAATTGCATTATGCTTTGAAAATATATTTTTTATTTTTATAAATTCATTATAATTATTTACATATTCTTCTGGTATAAAACCATTATTTTGAATATTTTCACAATAATAACTATTAAACCCATGAATATAATATCCATCTAATATATATTTATTATAAACATAGCTAATTACTTGTTTCTTTTGCAAATCACTAATAACATTTTTAATCTCCAACTTATTTAAAACCATTTTTCCAATTAGTTTATTTATTCCTACTCTAATCTCATCAAAATTATCAATTTTTTTATAAATTTTGTCTAATTGTTCTAAAAATTCTTCAAATAAATTAACATCATCTATAATAATTTTATATTTTACTAAAGCATCATAAAAGATGAAAAGTGCTAAATAATCCTGAACAAAATATTTACAAGCAATATTCAAATTTTCTTTCATAAAATACCGTTCATTATTTTTTATTATATTTATAAATCTTTTTACATCTTCCCTTTTTAAATAATCATCTAACACTTTTTCACCTCCTAAAAATTACTTAAATTTTAAATTTTAGAAAACTGTAATAAAAAATAAATAACTCCAACAATAATAATTACTCCCAAAATAGTTAATACTATTTTTATAAAAATATTATTTTTATCCCAATAACCATCTAAATTAGTAGAAGAATCTTTCATCAAATTTTCATAATTTTCTCTATTTTTTTTATTAACTTCTAATTCTTTTTCAACTGTTTTGTCTTTACTATTCATTAAAATGGCACCTCTATTCTACAATTAGAATACCACAAATTAGAGCATTTGACTAGGATTAAAATCAACATCAACTTTTAGTTTACAATTAGCTTTATAATGCTCTAATATTTTTTCTAAAATCAGATAAATTTCTTTACCATTTTTATATTTTAAAATTATATTATATCTAAAAATATTATTAACTTTAAAAATACTAGCTGTACTAGGACCTAAAATTATAGTATTAGTTAAATTTCTTTCTAAACTTCTTTTTATTTTTGAAGCTTCATTTAAAATATATTGATTATTTTTACCACTAATTTTAATTAAACATAAATAATAGAAAGGTGGATATTTTAATTGCTTTCTAATTATCATTTCCTTATTATAGAAACCTAAATAATTATGCGTTTTTGTAAACTCTATAGCATAATGATCTTTATTAAAAGTTTGAATTATAACTTTACCAGCTTTATCTCCTCTACCACTTCTTCCAGCAACCTGACTCAATAATGAAAATGTATTTTCACTACTCCTAAAATCTGGAATATTTAATGAAGTATCTGCATTAATTACTCCCACTAAGGTAACATTAGAAAAATCAAGTCCTTTAGCTACCATTTGTGTTCCAAGTAAAATATTATATTCTTGTTTTTTAAAAGATTTGATCATTTTTTCATGCATTCCTTTTTTACTAGTTGTATCATAATCCATTCTCAAAATCTTAGCCTTAGAAAAAAGATTTTGCAACTCCTCTTCTATTTTTTGAGTTCCAACACCCAAGTTATTTAAAGAATTCTCTTTACAACTAGGACATTCTGTATAAATCTTTTCCCCATAACCACAATAATGACATCTCATAGTATTACTACTTTTATGAAATGTTAAAGTTATATCACAATTAGGACACTTAAATGTAAAACCACAGTTTTTACAACTTACAAATGATGAATAACCTCTTCTGTTTAACAAAATTATTATCTGCTCATCTTTTTCTAAACAAGTGTTTATATTTTCAATTAAAATATTAGAAAAATGCCCCTTAACCCTTTTCATTTCTTCGTTCATATCAACAATATTTACTTCTGGTAAATCTTTTCCATTTACTCTATTTGTTAATGATAACAATTTATAAACACCTTTATTAGCTCGAGCCATAGTTTCTAACGAAGGTGTGGCACTCCCAAGTATAACTGAACAATTATGATATTCTCCCCTTAGTAAAGCAATATCTTTAGCATTATATCTTGGATTAGGATCATTCTGTTTATATGAATCGCTATGCTCCTCATCTATAATAATAACTCCAATATTGTTAAGAGGTGCAAAAATAGCACTCCTAGCGCCAATTACAATATTAGCCTCACCCCTACAAATTCGTCTCCATTCATCATATTTTTCTCCATCTGACAAAGCAGAATGTATTGCAGCAATATTATCTCCAAAGCGTTGCTGGAAACGATTTACCATTTGTGGAGTAAGACTAATCTCAGGTACCAAAACAATACTAGTTTTTCCCAAAGACAAATAATATTCAATAATTTCCATATATACTTCTGTCTTTCCACTACCTGTCACTCCATGTAATAAATAAACCTTATTTTTATTATTTATAACTTTATTAACTACTTTCCATTGATCATCTGTTAGTTGCATTTTTACACTAGCAAATTTTGAATATTTTAATCTATAATGCTCCTTTTTCTCTTCTAATAAAATATTTTTTTTTAATAAAGTTTTTAGACTACTGCTAGAAATATTTTCTAATTCTTTTTTTATAACTTCTGTTTTATTTTTTACAATATCAATAATACTCTTTTGCTTTTCATTCAGTTTATCATAATCATAATTGATATTATTTAATTTATAAATCGTATCAAATTTTTTATTAATAGAACTTCCCCTTTTAGCTTTTAACGCTTTTGGTAACATTACTTGATAACATCTTATTAAAGTTGCTAGAGTTTTTCTTTTTATAATTTTGCCTAATTCTAATAATTCACTATTTAAAACAACTTCTTCATCAACAATATCTATTATATACTTTAACTCTTTATCTATATTTTTCTCAGATTTTATCTCCAAAACAAATCCCTCTAATGTCATTTTTCCAAAAGGAATAATAACACGAATACCTATTTTAATTTTATCTATTAAATTATGAGGAACACAATATTCAAATATTTTATCAACATTCTTATTAGATAACTCTACCAAAACTCCAACTACCAAATAATCACCTCATACTTTATTATACACTATTCTACAATTAGTTTTTAAAAGAATAATTAAAAAAGTTTTTTAATAAAAAATAGTAAATTTTTGAATAAGTTTTTACAAGTTCTTAAATGTCTTTAGAACCTTTATTTATAAGCATTTAAGACATTTTTAATTTTGGAAGATATTTACATATGTTTTTATAATCTCTTATATTTTTCCTTTCAAAAGTAGTAAATTGGTAGTAAAAATTTAGCATTTTAAAGTATTAATTTTAAGTTTTTAAAAATACTATGATATTGCATAGTATTAATATATAGTTTTATTAGCGAGACTTGTGGCATAGCCACTTAAGTCTTCGCCATAATAAGGTATAGTATTACCCTTATTATGTAGCATGAAGCATGTAGCAAATTAATTTTTATAATAGTTAATTATTTTTTTAATATTTAATTTAAAAAATAATATCTTTTGATTTTTGATTTATTTCTACAATATTGACTTCTTTCTTGTAAAGGAATTTCTTTGCAGATTGATTCTAATTCGGCTTTTAATCTTAATTCACTATCAGACATAAACCAAATAGATTGTTTGTAATCAATATATTGTTGTAAATTTTCATCATACACCTTTTTTGGTATTTGAAAAATTTGATAATCATGTAAAATATAATCATAAAAAGTTTCATAAATATTGAATTTTGAAGTGGTAATTGTTCTATAACGTTGACTTTCAATAGAATCATAATTACAAGCTTGTACTAAAACTGATTTTAAAGTTACATCTCTCCCATACCAATTTTCTTCAATATTGGGAATACCAGTTACTTCTGAAAAATCAACGCGATCGCTTTCCCAATCCCATATAGATTTATTACTTTTGTAAATATTTATAAAATATTGGACTAAGTGAAGTCTCATTTGTTGCTCTTTTGGATTTACATCATATTTTTTTGTAAGCAGTGCTTCTTTCCAACTGATTAAATAACTAAGTAACTCTTCTTTGCTATAATAATTTATTTCATCTTTATCAGGATGCATATAAGATCTAAAGAAAGGTATCACAAAGCCCCCAGCATGAGCAATAGAGGCATAAGTATCTACATCAAAAAGTGTACCATTTGGCATAATGTATGTTCCATATCCACTAAATTTATCAATTTTTCCATATTGTTCAACATAATCGTCATAAAAGTAAGTCATGATTTATTTCTCCTAACATGAAAGTCTATTAATTTGCAATTTAAGCTAATACCTATTATAACAAAATTTTCTTATTAATGTTATTTTTTTACAACTCATATCCGTGAAGTAGTAAATTAGTAGTAAAATTGTTTTAAATTTTTTATATAAACCTTATAAATAAAGGCTTTTAATTAAAAAATAAAACTTTTTAAACTAAAAAACCTCATTTCTTAAATGAAAGAAACGAGTTATACATTATTATATCTAATTTTAACCCACAGAAATAACATAAGGGTGTTCACTACTACCATCTCCAGCTAAGTGTTCTATTCCTTCACGGAGTGAGACTGCTGGACGGACACTTTCAGAATTGCTCAAAATAGTGTTACTATTGCTATTTCCAGTTGGATGCACAATAGCAACATAAGTTGTGTCATTAGGAGAAAGAGTCCAATGATAAATTGCTGAGGCTAATGGTGACCTATACAGAACATTATCAAATGCTAAAGAAGTTTCTTGTCTTGTAATTAATCCTACTGGATATGTCAATGCCCTATTTCCATTTGTACTATTAACTGTAAATCTGTCGTTTTTATTCGTACAAGTAAGATTATCTGAATTATTATAACTTTTAAATTTTAATATTGAATTTAAATTTCCTCCATTTGGATCCCATCCACCTTTAGAATATATACTTCGATCATTACACCATACTGTATCTTCTAAATAAGAGGTATACTCTGACATATTATTAGAATACCATGTATCAATTGCTTTTTTTATTGTTGAATCGTTTGTATTAACATTATTAGAAAGCATGTCATTTAAAGCATCATCTACACCTTTACCATCTATTAATGAAATATAATAACTAGAAGTATCATCACGCATAAATATATAACTAAGCTTCGAACATGATTCTGATGTACTAAAACAAGTATAATGATGATTATTATCTGCATAAGAATCCACTGTATCTACTAATGTATAGGTACCATTACTATATGTAAAACTTTTTCCATATTTATATGTATAATTTTCTCCACTATCATATTTAAACATTTTATCTATTGTTGTATAAGAAAAAGAAAACGGTCCTGGATTTATAATAAATTCCATCTCATTCTTATTACAGGAAGTTTCATTATTTTTACAAATATAATAGCTCTTATATTTTGTATAATCTTTAATCCAGTCAAACTTAGTTATCGTTATAGGATTAACTAATGAACAAGTATCATTACTGTTTTGGATGAATTTACTTAAATTCATTGTTAAATCCATTTCTTGTTCTCCCTCTTCTAAGGAATGATAATATAAATATCCATCCTTCATACCTAACACATAAGCCAAACTCCTACATTCTGTTGTGCTACCACTTAAACAAGTATATTTACCTTTAATGTACGATTCAGCAAAAACTTTT
>CANTCS010000032.1 GCA_947652375.1 uncultured Mollicutes bacterium
AATAGAAAGGGATCAATCAATTAGATTAATATTTCTATAAGATTGATTATACGAGGAGAATAAAATGAAGATAATTACAATATGTGGTAGCTATAAATTCAAAAAAGAAATAGTAAAATTAACAGAAAAATTAGTTTTAGAAGGAAATTGTGTTTTAACCCCAAATGAATTAACTAGAACCAAAAAAGAAGACTACACTGAAGAAGAAGCATTAATGATTGATAAATCTCATAAAGAAAAAATAAAACTAGCAGATGCGATATTTGTAGTAAATGTAAATAATTACATTGGAAATAGTACCAAAAAAGAAATAGAATATGCTAAATCTTTAAATAAAGAAATTCTTTATTATAGTAATAATTGAAAGGAAATTTAATATGAAAAAAACAGCATGGATATTTTCTTATAAACTTAAAGAAAATGTAAAAAAAGATTATTTTATTGAACAAACAAAAAATTTACATGATGAAATAATTTCTAAACAAAAAGGATTTATATCATGGGAACATTTTTTAGATGGTGAAGTCTGGACAGATTTTGTTCTTTGGGAAACTGAGGAAGATGCCAAAAAAGCTACTACAGCGGGACAAAAAAATGAAATAACAAAGAAATTTTATGCTTGTATTGATTTAAAATCTTGTACAGCTCTTATTTCTCAATTAGTTAAAAAATATTAAAATTATAAAAATTAGTTTAATTATAGCAAAGAATTTAAGTGATAAAAATTCTTACTAAAAAAATGGAAAGTGTAGGGAAAATATGGCAAGAGTAATTAAAACTAAAGAATTAAAAAACACAAGGTTAGCAACTAGTTATGGTGGTTGGATGTATTGTGATAATTGTAATGAAAATATAGGATATTTATGCTACCAAACATATGACAGAATAGATTTAAGTTATAAATGTAATTGTGGAAGTGATGGAAGTATATTTATAGATTTTGAAAATAGTAAATTAGGTAAAAAAGATGAAGCTTTATTAATAACTATAAAAAACAGATTATGTTGTCCAAAAGATAATGAATCGTTAATTACAATTTTAGAAAAGAAAGTTGCAACTTACAAGTTGAAAATAACTTGCAATTCTTGTGAAAGTATTTATAGTAAAACAAAATAAAAATGTTAGCTTTTTTAGCAAAATTGCAATGCTTAATTGATAGAAAAATTTTATAAAAAAATATACACTTTAGATGGAGGTGTAAATATGAATTTAGGTAACAATTTATTTAAAGCTAGAAAAAAAGTTGGTTTATCGCAAGAAGAAGTATCAGAAAAATTAGAAGTTAGTAGACAAACAATTTCTAAATGGAAAACAAATGAAACAGTTCCAGATATTTATCAAGCAAAGAAATTAGCAAAAATTTATAATTTATCGTTAGATGAATTAATTGATTTTGATGAAAAATTATTAGTAATCAAAGAAATTATCAACAATTCTTCAGAAGAAAAAATTAATAAAATCAATTGGACAAGTGCATGGAGTAAAAAATATCCTGTTCTTGCGAAATATTCAAATAAAGTAGATATAGAAAAATATAGTAATGAAATAAGAAAAATGTTAGATAGTCTAATGTTAAATTATAATTTTAATAAACTAGATAGTATGTTAGTATTAAAAGATATTTTATATCATGAGTGGAAAGATAATTAATAAATAAAAATAAAGACAGGTAAACATATTCTGTCTTCTAATTTAAATATTAAATTATAACAAAAATATGTTAAAATATTAAAAAATATATAGAGGTATTTATGAAAAGGTATAAAAAACATCAAATAAACGATTTAGTATGTATTTTAAAAAATGATGGAGTAATTAGTGTTCCAACAGACACTGTGTATGGTCTTTGTGCAAGAGTTAATTCTAAGAAAGCTTATGAGAATTTAGTTATTGCAAAAAACAGACCTTCATTTAAAAATTTTCCTATTATGTGTATTAATCTAGAACAAATAAAAAACATAGCACAAGTAGATAAAAAGGCCGAAAAATTAATTAATACATTTATGCCTGGTCCAATTACATTAATCTTAAATAAAAAGAAGGATACTCTTAATAATGGAGGAGATAGAGAAACAGACGAAATAGCTATAAGAATGGCTCCAACCAAAATTTTAAAAGAATTAATTGAAGAATTAGGTAGTCCAATTTTTATGACTAGTGCTAATCAAAATGGTGAAGAAATCTGTAAAACTTTAGATGAAATTGAAAAAAAATGTCCTTTAATAAATGGTATGATGGAAGGGGAGTTATTGTATCAAAAAGCAAGTACAATTGTTGATTGTACTCAAGAAGAAATAAAAATTCAAAGAGAAGGACCAATATCTAAAGAAGAAATTTTAGATGTATTAAAAAGTGATAATTAAAAATAAGAAAATGAAAAAGGGTCAAAACAATGGATAAAGAAGAATTATTATCAAATATAAATAAAATTCATACAACTAATTTAGGTCTTGTAAGAATTAAAAAAAACTTACAATTAACAACAGAAGATATAGTTGAATTTTGTAAAAATAAAATACTTTCAAAAGATTGTAAAATAACTAGACAAGGTAAAAATTGGTATTGTTTCATAGGTAATATTAAAATAACTATCAATAGAAATAGCTATACAATAATTACAGCACATATAATAAAGGAAGATAATTATGAATAAAAAAAGATGTGACTGGTGCAATTTAAATAATTCTAAATATATAAAATATCATGATACAGAATGGGGAATAATTAACGAAGATGAAAAATATCTCTTAGAGATGCTAATATTAGAATCCTTTCAAGCTGGTCTTTCTTGGGAATGTATTTTAAATAAAAGAAAAGCTTTCAAAGAAAGCTATGATGATTTTGAAATTGATAAGATAGTTAATTATGATAATAAAAAAATAGATGAGTTATTATCAAATAAAAATATTATTAGAAATAAATTAAAAATAAACGCTAGTATCAATAATGCTAAAATATTTAAAAGTATCAGTAAAGAATTTGGTAGTTTTAATAATTATTTAAAATCTTTCACAAAAAATAAAATTATATATGAAACAGACAAAACAACTAATGAACTTTCAGATTTAATTTCAAACGATTTAAAAAAACGTGGAATGAAATTTGTTGGTTCAACTATAATTTACTCTTATCTTCAAGCAATAGGAGTAATTTATTCCCATGATAAAGACTGTTTTTTATATAAAACCATTAAATAAAACAATTGCTTTTTTACAATTGTTTTATTTGTTATTTTTTAAAGCTTTATGTTTATTGACTATTTCTTCAATATATAAAATTAATTCTTCTGTACTATTATATTCTTTAATATAATCTGTTAAACATTTTAAAGAAGAATTTGGTTTTGTTCCCCCCTATAAAAACAATAAATAGGAACTTGATCATCACTAGCAAAACCAAGTTCAATCCCTAAACCAGTAGCTTTATAAGACACTTCTGCTATAAAAATATCTAAGCCAGAATAAAAACTTCTATCATGTTTATTATTACTTTGATATTTGTGAGGAAAGATTAATGTTTCATTTTGTAAATTTTTACTTTTCTCAATAGGTTTATAATATTCATTTTGATAATCAAAATCTTTAGAATGAGCAAAATATATATTCATAAAATATTTCTCCTTTTACATATTTATTTCATTATAGCAAATAACTAATTAAAATCAATTACATTATAAAGATTAAATTAACAAAAATATGATATAATTTTAATAAAAGGAGGCCTTATGAAAAAAATAGTATTTGCAGGAAGTGCAAAACTTCAAAAAGAAGTAAATAAATAGTTAGATTTTTTTGCTAGTAAAGATTTTGAAATCTTAGATTATCCTAAACCAATTGATGAATCAAAGTTTATAAAATTATATCCAAATATACATACTGAGTTTTTAGAAAATATCACTAAAACTGACATGTTATTTTTAATGAATGAAGATAAAAATGGTAAGTTAGGATATATTGGTTATGAGTCATATGCTGAATTGCTATTTGGATTATCTCAAAAATTAACGTATAAAAAAGATATTGAGTTAGTAATTTTAAAGAAACCAAGCAAAGATGTTGGTTGTTATGAAGAAATAGATTTATGGTTAAAGCTTGGCTGGATAAAATTATTTGAGAAGGAAAATTAAATGAATTTAAAAGAAAAAATAAAAAACTATATACCTTTTGATGAAACAGAAATCAAAAATAAAGAGTATATGTTAAAATGGATTGACACTTTTGATGATGTTTTAACTAGAAATAATGAATTTGGTCATTTTGCTTCTTCTGCCTTTGTTGTAAATAAAGAAAGAACAAAAATGCTTGTTGTATATCATAACATATATGATGCTTGGATTTTTCCAGGGGGTTATGCTGATGGAGAAGATAATTTATTATCTGTTGCTATTCGTGAAGCGGAAGAAGAGACAGGATTAAAACCAAAAGTACTAGATGATTCTATTTTCGCAATTTCTTCATCTCCTATTGGAGGCCATATAAAAAAAGGAAAGTATGTACCTGCTCATACACATTTAGATGTTGTATATTTATTAGAAGCTGATGATAAAGAAAATTTAACTTTTAGAGAAGATGAAAGCAAAGGAGTTAAGTGGATTACATTCGAAGAAGCAATAGGAAATAAAATTGTTGATTTTATTAGACCTGTTCACAAACGAATTATTGAAAAATTACTATTAGATAATGAAAAATAAATTATTTCAAGGAAGTGAAAATATGTTTTTTAAAAAGAAACAAAAATTAGTAGAACAACCATTATATTATTGGGAAGAAAAATCCTATATGTTAATTGTACCTAAAAGTGCAGATGATAATATTTTAAAAGATAGTATTGAAAGAATTAATAAAATAAAAGATTTAGAAATATCAGAAAACAATTATTCTATTAAAGATAATGCTATGCATTTAAAAATTATTTATAAAAACATTAATTATGAAGTAGGTTTATACCTTGGTGAAATTTCTGTACCTGAATATTATTTTAATAATAATTCATTATTTACTAAAAAAGAAAAAGAAGACCTTTTAAAAGCTACAAAATCTATAACTATTTTTATGAAATTTAGTGAAGATTATAAGTTGTCTTATCACCTACAGCTTAAATTAGCAAATGCCTTAGTTCCTGATATGTTAGGATTAATGGATGAAAGTGCTGAAAAAATATTTTCAGGTAAGTGGGTAAGAATGACAGCAAAATCAAATGTTTTACCAAACCCTAAAGATATGTTTTCAGTTCAAGCTGTAGTTGGAGAAAACGAAAAAGTTTGGTTACATACACATGGATTATGTCGATGTGGTATCTCAGAACTTGAAATACTTGAATCAGATTCCAATAATTATCAAAATCATTATAATTTAATTTCTACTTATGCTCTTTACTTATTAGACAAAAGAGAAAAATATGAAAATTTAACAGAAGGAGCATATATTGGAGTTTTAATTAACAATCAACCAGTTGTTGTAACATCAATTCCTTGGATAGAAGCATTAAAAAATTATAAAAAATTAAAATTAGGAGGAATTTCTGATCGTCAAGGTGGTCATAACAGTAAATCTAATGTTATCTTCCTTTATAAAAGTGAAGAGGATGAAAATAATAAAATTATTAGTAAAATTAATGTTTTTGATAAATTTTGGGGAGAAAATCCATTATTCTTTGTAAGTGATGAAGAAACCAATAGAATGAAATCACTAGCAATCGAAAGATTTAACTATGTTAAAGAAGCTTTTAAAGATAAGACAAATGAAATAATTATTAAAATCGGAATTCCTTTATCAGAAAAAGGTAAATTTGAACATATTTGGTTTGAACTATTAGAAATAAAAAATAATAAATTTAAAGCTAAACTAACTCAAGAACCTTACGACATAGAAAATATGCATCCAGGATACGTTGCATGGTTTAGCATTGAAGATATTACTGATTGGTTAATTTATACAAAAGACTTTTCAGTTAACCCTGATAATGCATACCTTTTAGAAAAATAGTTTTACTTGAGCATTTTTAATAATTATGCTATACTTAAAAAAACGAAAAAGTAGGTGAAGAAATGTTAAATAATCAAATTAAAATAAATAATAAATATTTATGTTTAGATTGATTATTTTGCATACCTAAAATTTATAAAAAGATAAGAAATACTTTCTACAACATAATAGTAGAAAGTATTTTTTTGGAGGTGGGAAAATGAGTTTAGCAATTATATAAGTATGGCATAAACTTTAATTATGCCAGATAAGGAGGCATAAAAATGTTTGAAGTAAACAAATTTAACATAAAAGTTAATGAAAGATATTTAGTAAAAGACTTATCACTTGTTCTTAATAAAGGTGATAAACTTGCAATTATTGGTGAAGAAGGAAATGGTAAATCCACCTTATTAAAATCACTATTGGGTATATGTAATTACGCTATTATTGAAGGAAGCATTAATTTCAAAGGAAATACAGTAGGCTATTTAGAACAAACAATCCCTAAAGAAAACTTAAAAAAACGTGTATCAGAATTTTTATTCATTAATGAATTTGATTATTATGAAAAGGTAAATGAATTATATAAATATTTAAATAAAATTAATTTAAATGATAAAATACTAGATCAAACTATTTCTACTTTATCAGGTGGAGAAAAAGTAAAAATAAGTATTTTGAAGTTATTATTAGATAACCCAGATATTTTATTTTTAGATGAGGCAACTAACGATTTAGATATAGAAACATTAGAATGGTTAGAAAATTTTATTAATAAAACAGATAAACCAATAATTTATGTTTCACATGATGAAGTATTACTTTCAAATACAGCAAATATGATTTTGCATCTTGAACAAATTAAAAAGAAAACAAATACAAGATGTACTCTTTTAAAAATAGATTATAATTCATACATTGAATCAAGAATAAGAGGGATTGAGAAACAAACTCAACTTGCTAAAAAAGATAAAAGAGATTTAAAAAAACAACAAGAAAAATTATATAAAGTAATGCTAAAGGTTGAATATCAGCAAAATACAATCTCTAGAAGTGATCCTCACGGAGCTAAGCTTTTAAAGAAAAAGATGCATTCTCTAAAAAGTCAAGAAAAGAAACTAGAAAATACTAACTTAACAGAAACACCTGATATTGAAGAAGCAATTAATCTCTTTTTTGAAGATGTTAAAATACCCAAAAATAAAAAAATTCTCAAATTAGATATAAAAAAACTTAAAGTTCAAGATAAAGTATTATCAAAAAATATCAATTTAGAGATTTTCGGAAATATTCATTTATGTATTATCGGAAAAAATGGAGTAGGGAAGTCAACTTTAATAAAAAAAATCTATGAAGAATTAAAAGTTAGAGAAGATTTAAAAGTTGGTTATATGCCACAAAATTACGATGATATTTTAAATACTTGTGAAAACGTTTTAAAATTTATTTGTCCTAAAAATGATAAAGAGTCAGTAACACAAGCTAGACAGCATTTAGGAAATATAAAATTTACTAGTGAAGAGATGGAAAGTAAAATAGAAGATTTAAGTAAAGGAAGTATTGCAAAGTTATTTTTAGCTAAACTAATTTTAGATAAATGTAATGTTTTAATATTAGACGAACCAACAAGAAATATAAGTCCTCTCTCTAATCCTATAATTAGAAAAGCACTTGCTAATTTTCAAGGAACTATTATAAGTATTTCACATGATAGAAAATATTTAAAAGAGGTAGTAAATGAAATCTATTTATTGACTGATGAAGGATTAGAAAATATAAGTAAAAAGATATAGTTATTTTTTCTATTTACATATATAATAAAATTAAAAGGAGAAATAATTATGGCATTTGATTATAAAAAAGAATATAAAGAATTTTATTTACCTAAAAACAAACCAACTATAATAAATATTCCTAAAATGACATATCTTGCAGTCAGAGGAAAAGGCAACCCTAATGATGCAGAAGGAGAATATAAAAAATCAATTAATCTTTTATATACAATAGCTTTTACTATAAAAATGAGTTATAAAGGAAACTATAAAATAAAAGGCTATTTTGAGTACGTAGTTCCTCCACTTGAAGGTTTTTGGTGGCAAGATAATGTTAAAGGAATGGACTACAGCAGAAAAGATGATTTACAATTCATTTCACTAATTCGTTTACCTGATTTTGTAACCAAAAAAGATTTTGATTGGGCAATAAATGAAGCAACTAATAAGAAAAAACAAGATTTTTCAAAAGTTGAATATTTAACTTATGATGAAGGACTTTGTGTACAATGTATGCATATAGGTTGTTATGATGATGAGGTAAAAACAGTAGAACTTATGCATAAATTTATCAAGGAAAATAATTTTGCACTTGATATAAGTGATACAAGATATCATCACGAAATATATTTAAGTGATCCAAGAAGAGTAGATTCTAATAAACTTAAAACTGTTATACGTCACCCAATTAGAAAGATAGATAATGAAAACTAATTTAATAACTATCCCCAATGTAGGAAAAAAGACTAAAGAATCACTTATTAATATTGGAATAACTTGTGTTGAAGATTTAGTAGGTAAAAACGCAGAAGAGCTTTACAAAAAAGATTGTCTTGTAAAAGGTTTTGTTGAAGATAGATGTCAATTATACTTATTTAGAATGGCTATTTACTATGCAGAAACAAAAGATCCTAATATAGAAAAATTAAAATGGTGGTACTGGAAAGATTAATTTATTAAAATTAGTCTTTTTATTATTTTAATGTTATAATATTTTTAATCAGTATAATTAAATGAAAGGTGAGATATGAAAAGTATAATAGAAGTAAAGAATTTAACAAAAGAATATAGAAATTTAAAAGCTCTTAATAATCTATCTTTTGATATTTTTGAAGGAGAAATATTAGGATTACTAGGTCCAAACGGTAGTGGTAAGTCAACTACTATTAATTGCATTTTGTCACTTTTAAATTATAATAGTGGTAGTATCAAAATATATAATCAAGAAATGCAACCAGATGCTTATAATATCAAAAAAGATATAGGTGTAATCTTTCAAGACATAGCAGTATTCGAAGAGTTAAATGTTTATGATAATATTGATTATTTTTGTGGTTTATATGTAAAAAATAAAGATGAGCGAAAAGAATTAATAAAAGATACCATAAAATTAGTAGGATTAGAAGATTTTATAAAGTTTTATCCTAAGCAACTATCAGGAGGACTTCTTAGAAGATTAAATATAGCATGTGGAATTGCTCATAAACCAAAAATAATCTTCTTAGATGAGCCAACTGTAGCAGTTGATCCTCAAAGTAGAAATAATATATTAAATGGTATTAAAAAGCTACGTAAACAAGGAGCAACAATTATTTATACTACACATTATATGGAAGAAGTAGAACTTTTATGTGATCGTGTGATAATTTTAGATAAAGGTAAAATTATAGCTAGTGGAACTTGTGATGAATTAAAAGAATTAATTAACATTGAAGAAAAAGTAACAGTTGAAGGTATTGATATTAATAAAAACTTATTAAAGAAAATTAGGGATTTAAAAAACTTAAAGAATATAAATAATCATGAAAAAACATTGATAATAACTTATCAAAAAGGAAAGAATAATCTCATTAAATTAATAGATTTTTTAAAACAAGAAAACCTTCCTTATAGTAAAATTTATTCTGAAAGACCAACTTTAAATGATGTTTTCTTAGAATTAACAGGAAAGGATCTTAGAGACTAATGTTTTACCATAATTTTAAATATACATTAAAAAGATTATTAAAAGATAAGATGTTAATTTTTTGGACATTTGCTTTTCCTTTAATACTTGGAACTTTTTTTAAAATGGCTTTTTCTAATATTGAAGAAAAAGAAAAATTAGAACTTATAAACATTGCTATTGTTAATAATGAAGAATTTGAAAATAATATTTATTTTAAAGAAGTTTTTAAAAATCTTAGTAATAAGAATAATAAAGAAAGACTTTTTAAAACAAAATATGTTAGTGAATCTAAAGCGAATATTCTACTTCAAAAAGATAAAATTTCAGGTTATATAGTTTTGAAGAACACACCAAAAGTCGTTGTGATAAATAATGGTATAAATGAAACAATAATTAAACAAGTTGTTGATGAAATTTCTTCTCAAGAAAAAATCATAAAAGATATTATCAATATAGAAACTAGTAATTATTTAAATAATGATTTATTTAAAAAAAATAGTATTTCAAATGACTTTTCATCATCAATTTATAAAAAAGCTTTAAAAACAATCGAAAATAGTTCTATAAAATTAAATGATACCTCTAATAAAAATTTAAGTTATACTATGATTGAATTCTATACCCTGATAGCAATGGGTTGCTTATATGGAGGAATTTTAGGGATGGTTGCTATTAATCAAACCCTTGCAAATATGAGCAGGAGCGGTAAAAGGGTAGCAATAAGTCCTACTTCAAAACTAAAATTAATATTAAGTAGTTCTATAGCTAGTTATTTAATTCAATTAATAGGTGTTTTTCTTCTATTCATTTATACTATTTTTATTTTAAAAGTTGATTATGGAAATAATTTATTTTATGTTATATTTTTAATTTTTCTTGGTTGTTTAGCAGGTTTATCTCAAGGTGTCGGAGTAGCAACTATATCTAAATCTTGTGAAAATACCAAAACTGGAATTTTAATAGGAACTACAATGTTAGGTTGTTTTTTATCAGGAATGATGGGAATAACAATGAAATATATTATTGATAAAAATTTACCAATTATCAATATGATAAATCCTGCAAATATGATAACTGATGCTTTTTATACATTATATTATTATAATACACCAGATAGATTTTATTATAATATTATCAGTTTACTAATTTTTTCTGGCATAATGATTTTTATATCTGTATTAAGCTTAAGGAGGAAAAAATATGATAGTATTTAAAACATACTTTAAAATTTTAAATAAATTAAAATTCCCAATAATCTTATATACTAGTATATTAATATTTTTTAGTATATTTAATATGCAAACAAGTGATAGTTCCAATAATTTTATTGCTACAAAAGCAGATGTTGCTATAATAAATTATGATGATTATAAAGGTATAACTAAAAATGTTATAGAATTTATGAAAAAAAATAATAATGTCATAAAAATAAAAGATAATAATTTTAATTTAGAAGATGCTTTATTTTATAGAGATGTTAATTTTGTTATTATAATACCTAAAAATTTTCGTAAGGATTTTCTAGATAATAAAAAGCCAATAATCGAAATAAAAAAAACAGGAGATTATAATGCTAGTTTAGCTGAAATGTATTTAAATAAATATTTAAAAACAGCCAATATTTATTTAAATGTTACAAAAAATGAGGAAGAATTAATTAATTATATTGAAAGATCTTTATCAAATAATACTAAAGTGGAAATAATTTCTAAGCTAGATACAATAGCATTAAATAGAGCAAGTTTTTATTTTAATTTTTTGAATTATTGCATTTTAGCGGGATTTATCTATGCCATCAGTTTAATTATATGCAGTTTCAAAGATGAAAAAATAAGAAAAAGAACAATTGTTAGTAGTATGAATTATAAAAATTATAATTTAAAACTTTTGTTTTCAAATAGTATATTTGCATTAATTTTATGGTTATTTTATGTACTTTTAGGTTTTTTTATTTTAGGAGATGTATTAATTTCTATAAATGGTTTATTATATTTTGTTAATTCATTTATCTTTTCAATATGTGCTTTATCAATCGCTTTCTTATTAAGCAATTTATTGAGTAGTAAAAATGCTATTAATGGAATAGTTAATATTATTGCATTAGGGAGTTGTTTCTTATGTGGAGCTTTTGTACCAATGGAATTATTACCTAAAACGGTACTAAAAATAGCTCATATATTACCATCTTATTGGTATATAAAAAATAATGAAGTTATAAAAACATTAGATAAATTTAATTTTATGTCATTAAAACCGATTTTAATTAATTTGATAATTATATTAATATTTACTATATTGTTTATTATAATTACTAATATAATAGCTTATAAAAAAAGAAAAATTGATTAAAGTGATTAATTTTTATAAATAAAAAAGAGATGTTTATGCTTAATGATTGAAATATTAATGTTATCTCTTTGTAGTTTAGGAATTTTTTTGTGTTAATAAAATGAAAAAAGAAGATAAAAATGATAAATGCAAAAAGAGAGACTATTAAATATTAAAAAAAGAAAGCTTTTTAAGTGTTGTAGTAAAAGAATTACTTAAAGAAATTTTAAGAAGAGTTTTTTATTATTAATGTATGAAGATAAAACTTTAATATTTAAAAAGGAAAATATTATCTAAATAAGAGATAATAAAGGAGGATTTATGATTAATAAACAATTAGAAGAGATAATAAGTAAATATAAAATTACAAAGATAAATAATATCATTTATGGGACGAATATTCCTATGCCAAATAGAGTAATCCCAACACCTTGGAAAACTTATATAAAATTTGATAAAACTGAGAAATTCTTTTTTTATTTTGATGAAGGAGGAATAACAATTTATCCAATTGATGGTGAAACTTATGCAACAATTTTATGGAAAGATATTAAAAAATTTAAAATGAGTCATGTTTCTATTCTTGGAAAAATGACAATAAAAACTGAAGATAATGAATATAAATTTCAAATTAATAGAATGGTAATAGGGTGTCCTTGGATCAAAAAAAATAGAAAATATTTAGAAAAGTATAATTATTTTTATAAAAAATAAGTATAAAAATAAAAAATAATAGTTTTTCCCAAAAAAATTATAAAAAAGTATTGACCTTACCATTACTGGAAGGTCTATATTTGTATTTAGAAAGGAGGAAAAAGTGTGTGTTTATTAAAGAAGTAGAAACTTTAGTTGGTCTTACTTCTAAAAATATACGTTACTATGAAGATGTTGGTTTAATTAAACCTAATCGAAATAATGAAAATAGTTATCGTATTTATAGTAATGATGATTTAAAAAAACTTAAAATTATAAAGTTTTTAAGAGAGTTAAATGTTCCAATACAAGAAATAAAATTATTATTTGAAAATAAAATTAGTTTAATTGAATGTATGGAAGATAGAATTAATAAAATTAAAAGAGAAGAAGAAAAATATAAAAAAATTAAAAGTATGTGTTTAGAAATAATTAAAGAGAATAATAACGTCGAAAGTATAGAGATTTCTAAATATTTTAGAGAAATAAATATTTTAAATAAGGAGGGATTTACAATGAGAGATATAAAAAATAATAATCAAAAAAAGATAACTGGAGCTATTTTTTCTAGTCTGATTTTCAGTTTTCTCTTTGTATTTATTGGAATTACAATTTCTTATTTCCAATTTACAGAAAACGAAAAGATGCCATGGTTTTTATATGGATTTTTAATAATGTTCTTTTTATTACTTATTATTGGTATTATATTCAATTTAGTCTCAAGAATAAAAGAAATTAAAGGAGGTGAAGAAGATGAAGCTAGTAAATATTGATTATATTCCTGGTTATGAAATAAAAGAAGCATTAGGAGTAGTTAAAGGACAAGTTGTTCAATCAAAAAACATTGGAAAAGACTTCATGGCTGGAATGAAAACTATAGTAGGTGGGGAAATATCAAGTTACACTGAAATGATTGCTACTGCAAGACAAATTGCTACTAAAAGAATGGTAGATGATGCTGAAAACTTAGGAGCAGATGCAATTATCAATATCAGATATGGTTCTTCATCAGTAATGAATGGAGCTGCTGAAATAATTGTTTATGGAACAGCTGTAAAAATTAAAGAAAAATAGTTAGAGAATTTAAATTGAATGAAAAGCAAATATTTTTTATTTGTTTTTTTTAATATAAAAATTTTATTAGAAATCTAATTTTTTAATAGAAATTTTGAGTATCTGAATTTTTTGGTTGATATTTTCATTTTTTTATGATATTATAATGTTCGTTTTGAATATAGGGGGGTTAAAATGAAACAAAGAGGTTATTGTGAAAAGAGATTAAAAAAATGGCAAAATTTGGATATTAAATGGCAAAAACTATTTTATTTATATTTTGTACTTATTATTTTAAATGTAGAAATGTATAAAGATATAAACCTTTATGAAGAAAAAGTGGATATTAGTATTGAAGAAGATGTAGAATCTGATTATATTGAAGTAGGAAAAAATGATGATGTTCAAAAAGTGTTAAGTATGCATTTAGATGAGATGAAAGAACTTAATTTTAAAACTCCTTGGGAAATTTATTCCGAGTTAAATTCATTTATTGAATCTATTAGCCAGCAATATAGTGTACCTTTTGATATATTAACTACTATAATTCATCAAGAGTCGGGAGGAAATTGGAATACTAATGGTGTTAAATCATATATGAATGATTATGGTTTGACACAAATAAATGAATGTAACCTAGAAAAAATTTATAAAGAACTTGGTTTTACTAAAGAAGAAATTTTATTTGAATCTAAAAAAGCAATAGAAGCACAAGCTTTTATTATCAAAGAAATATTTGAAATTTATGAATATGATTTAGATAATTTTGATTATAGAAATGTTTTTGGAACATACAATGGATGGATTAATTGGCGAGATAAAGAGTTGGCTATAAAATATGCAGATTCTTGTATGAAAATATTAAACTCAGGAGGAGTAGAAAAAATTTTAACTAGATAAATAGAAATAAAAGAAATTTTAATTTTAAACTAATTATTTTATTCTGTAATAATAAGAACTTTTTAAGATAAAGTAAAATCTTAAGAAATCTATATTAACTATTGTATTATTTTTTTGAACTGATTAACTTCATTGATAAAAAGTTGAAATAAAAAATGTTTTATAGATTTTTGTAAAATTATTTTGTTTTATTTTTTATATTTTAATTTATATGGAAATAATTGTGAAAATGAAATAGTATATTGAGAATGATAAATTTATATAAAATGTTTTAATTGAATAGAAGCTTGTAAAGAATAGTTTTATGCTTAAAATTGGACAAAAGTATTGTAAGAATTGCTACTTTATGTTAAGATAATAATGTCTTTTAGAAGGACATTATTATTATGGTCTATTAGTCAAGGGGTCAAGACGCTGCCCTCTCAAGGCAGAAACACGGGTTCAAATCCCGTATAGACTACCATTTAGAATGAAAAAAACAGTTTGTCAAAAGCTGTTTTTTTAAGTGTGCCGTGCATGGCATATATCTAGGTGGTGAAAGTCCACTAC
>CANTCS010000033.1 GCA_947652375.1 uncultured Mollicutes bacterium
GGACAGTAAAAACCACATAAGGAATTATGTATTTCCTTAAACTGATGACATTGGGCATATCCCTAAGACCCTCGATTAGTCTCCGACGGATTAGAGATTTTTCAAAAATCTATTATTACTTTTTAAAAAACTAATATATTTCACTGCTAATTTTTGTGATTTTTTTATTTAAACCATCATGTGTTATTCGTAAAATTCACACTCCTTTCTTTGAAAAAAATATAAAAAAAGGCATGAAAAAAGAGAGATAATATATCTCCCTAAAATCCAATTTTATATTTTTTTATCTACCTATATCAGTTCATATAGAACTAGATATTAAAATAATTATATAGGCTAATATGAAAATTTTAGGCAAAAATGCATTTCTAAAAACATTTATTTTTGCCATATCTTCTAATTGTCCTATATTACCATAATAGCACATTTTAAGCGGAAGATAAACGGAAAATTAAAAATTTATGGCACCAGTTTTTCCCTTTATTTATAAGGCTTTGTAGAAAATTTTGAAAATTATTTTTTCATACTTTTTCAAAAAATCAAAAAATGTCATTTTTAATATCAAAATTTAACAAGAAATGATAGCTCTAGATTAAATATTTTTAACTAATTTCAGTTAAAAATATTTCAATGTTTTATAATCTAATTTAGAGTTTCTATTAATTCAGCAACAGTGTTACAAAGTTTATTTGTTGCTTTATAAACAACTTCTTCAGAATTTTTCATACCATAACCATTATATTTTAAAATCATTTCTACATCATTAGCTCCATCACCAATAGGGTAAACATCATTGTCTGATATATTTTCAATTTTTAATATTTTTTCAATAGCCTTTCCCTTATCCGTTTTTATAGAAATTATTTCAACTAAATAATATTTTTTTGTTGTTATAACATAGGATTTAATTGTTTCTTTCCAATTTTCATTTATAGTTTCAGATAAAACTCTAGCAGATTTTTCATCTTTCATTTCTAACATAATTTTTGTAAGTTCATCTGATACATCTTTTATATCTGTTTTCATAGTATCAAAAAGAATTATGCATTCAATATTTTCATTAGATTTTACTGTATCTAAAATCTCAATGCCAATATTTTTTGGAATTAGACAAGCATCAATAACTTTTTCATTTTTATCTAGAATAACTCCTCCATGATTTACAATTAAATAATCAAATGGAATAGGATATAAATCGAGTTTTCTTTTTAAATCTAAATAACTTCTCCCTGTAGCAATTACAAATAAATTTCCATTATTTCTAAATTTTTGAATTGCTTCAATATTTTTTGTTATATCATTTTCGCTTGTATCTAAAGTCCCATCATAATCACTAAAAATAATTTTACTCATTTAATTCACCTCTAATTCTATTGCTTTTGGCTTCGATATTCCACTTTATAACACCATAAATATTTATTAATAAATAACCAATAGATACAAGCAACATCATTACTGATCCATTTCCACCATTCATTACAGTTATAATCCAAATTATTAAATCTATAATATTATTTATTAACCATAACCACCATGATTCTTTAAATCTTAATATCATTAAGATTACACCGCAAAGATTTATGCAATTTGAAGTAGCATCCATAAACGCTAATCTTTGAGTTGGTATTAATGTTAATAAATAACCTAAAATAATACTTCCTATTATGCAAGATAAAGTTATTATAATAGAATTTTTTAAAGTAAATTCTCGTACCTTAACATTCTTATCATCATTCAAGTTTTTATTCCAAGTAATAAAGCCATTAACTTGAAGTGGAGAAAAAATAAATATGTAAAAGAAAAAGATACCAAATAAATTATTTTTAAAAGCAACATATCCCATTAATAAATAATTTATTAAACCAAGAATATAATTTATTCTTTTACCTTCACTAGCAAAATAAGCACATAAAAGTCCTGTTAAAAGAATCGTTCCTCCAATAATCAAATCATTAGAAATGACCCCTGATATGACTGAAATAATTAAACTTAAAATTGTTATTACTAAATATTTTTTATTCATATTTAATACCTTAATTTCTTTCAATGATTATATCTGCTACATTCAAATTTAAACTACTAAATATGTTGTCACATATAATTTTAGCTACTTCATTAGGATTCATAAAAGTACTTTGTTTTTCTTTTGTAACATAATCTCTACTATTTTTATAAAATTCAGTATTAATTCCTCCCGGATACACACCAATTATTTTTACCGAAGTTCCTTTATACGCTACTTTTAAACTTTCTGTATAGCCTTTTTCTCCCCATTTAGTAGCACAATAAACAGATTCTTGTTTATTGCCTCTTAA
Organism: uncultured Mollicutes bacterium; assembly: GCA_947652375.1. Lineage (GTDB taxonomy): Bacteria > Bacillota_I > Bacilli_A > RF39 > UBA660 > UBA3789. The sequence continues at coordinate 2,316 of CANTCS010000033.1, forward strand.
AGCAGCTGATGACATAATATTTACTATTTTTAAATCTTGTTCATTTTTAATCCTTAAAGTATTAGCAGAGCATAGTATCATACCTTGTAACCCTTTAAAGCATTTTTCTATATCATCTTTAGTATATTCAGCAGGTAATTTAAAGGAAGGTTCACCTGCATTATTTATTAAATATTTGATATTACCTAATTCAGAAATTTCTTTTATATATTGTTCAACAAATTGTTCATCAGAAATATCTCCTATAAATTCTTTATAATTTTCATTATTAATTGTAGATACTTCTTTGTCCAAATTACAAATCATTATATTTCTATTTAATGCATATTCAACAATTGCCTTTCCTAATCCATTTGATCCACCTGTAACTATAAGAATATCTTTCATATTAGTTATTCTCCTTTTGTACCACATTTTGTAGGTTATCATTAACTAATGCAACAACATTATCACACCATATTGCAACTAATCGATCAATTGCTTCTTTTGTGTAAAATGCATAGGGAGCTGTAGCCATAACATTTCCTTTATAATCATACATCTTTTTCTCATTGCCATATAATTCAAAAGCATAGCTTATTTCCTCATTTTCAGCTCTATTAAGAAGTAAATCATGATTATATAATTCTCTAGGATTATTAATTACATTAATCAACGCATTACCATTCATTGTGTTAATTAAATCATCTGTAATTAATTTTGTTGTTTGATCGTTTGTAGCAAATGCTGGAAATATAAAATCTGCATCTTTAAATATAGTTTCTAAATCAACCTTTTTATAACTATTTTGTTTTTCACTTCTATTCCAATAAATAACATTCATACCTAATGCTTGACACATATCAGCTATTTTAGAGCCTATTGTACCAAGTCCAATAATACCAGCTGTTTTATTTCTTATTTCAGTCGTTAACATATATTGTGAATAATCCATTTTATAATCTGTCTTTGCTTGAATTGGAAATTTCTTTGCTAGGCACATCATAAGAAATATCCCATATTCAGCAACTGAAGCAGTTGAATATTTTGGTATATTGCATACAACGATATTATTATTTTTACAATAATCTAAATCTATCCAATCGAATGCTGTTGTTGATAAGCAAACACCTTTTAAATTCTTAATTTTACTTAAATGACTAGCATTAATATCCCAATTATACCAATCTGGATCTACTACTAATATTTTTTCTTCTTCATCTGCTAAATATGGTGCTTTATCTAAATCAAAAGTATCTTCTAAAAAGATAAGTTCTCCAACTTGACTTAATTTTTGAATTTGCTTTTCAGTAAAACTATTTTTCGTATATGTTATATACAATTTCATTATTATCCTCCTATTTATTATTAATCTAAATATTTATGCTGTTCACTAGTCCACGCTGGTGTACAAGGAACTGCAGCTTCAAAATTACCATCAAAAGCATAGCATTCATTTTTATTAATAAGAATTACATCTCCTTGATTAAAATTTATCTTTTCATTAGTATCTTTCGTATACATAGTTCCATTCCCATTGATAATATATAATAATTCTTTACAATTTGTATTTACTTGAAATCCTTTTTTGGGACTTCTACTATTTATTTTTATTACTGCAAAATTTATATCTTCATCAGTTGAAGGATAATCTATGCCTGAATAACCATCTCCACTATAAAATTTTGCTTTTTCTTTTTTTATAAATTCCATTTTCTTCTTTCCTTTCCTTAGTATGTATTTTACATGTTCCTTTCTCCATACAAAACACTTAATCTGTATGGAGAAAGGAACATTATTCTTGTGATTCAATGTTTTTAGTTTCTAATACTAATTCATCAAAATCTGATATATACTTTTGATCTTGCACTACTCGATATTTTTCATATTCATCTAGTGCTAGTTTATCTGCTATTTCTCTTTTAATTTTTCCATTATCTTTTAAAATGTTATATTCATTTAAATTTAAAAACATTTCTAACTTTTCTTTCCATTCTTGCATAGAAATGATATGCCCTAGTTTCACTTGCCTTTCAGCAAAATCTAGATACATTGATACTAAATTATTAAGTTCTTTTATTTCTTCTTCTGATAGATAGTTTTTAGCAATTACAACATCAGTTTCAAGTATTTTACCATCTGGTGCATTCTTCCAAGTTTGAAGCCCCATGTAATCCTTTTTTGAATTAACTCTATTATATATAATCTCTGGTGCTGTCATTCCTGTAATAGCAAAGTGGAGTTTATTTTGCACATTCTTATAGAACTCTTTTGTTGTTTCACTATTTTTGTCATAATCATAACTGCATTCTTTATAAATATCGGTAATCTTTTGATAAAATCTTCTTTCACTAGCTCTAATTTCTTTAATCTTAACTAGTAATTCATCAAAGTAATCTTTACCAAACTTAGGTCCATTTTTTAACAACTCAGTATTTAAAACAAAGCCTTTTTTGATATATTCCTTTAAAGTATTAGTTGCCCATATTCTAAATGAGGTAGCTTCTTTTGAATTAACGCGATAACCAACAGCAATAATAGCATCTAAACTATAAAAATCTACATTTCTTTTAACACTTCTATTTCCTTCTTTTTGAACTACCGAGATTTTCTCGGTAGTTGCATCTTTATTTAATTCTTTTTCTTTATAGATGTTTTTAAGATGTAATCCTATATTGTCAGAAGTACATCCAAATAATTCGGCCATAGTTTTTTGAGTTAACCAAAAATCTTCATTATCATACAAAACCTCAACTTGTACATTTCCGTTTTCACTTTGATATAAAATTAAATCTTTAAATATATCTGGTTTCATTGTAATTACCTCCCAATTATTTTTAAAATATTAAATATATGTTCTCATTATTTTAATTGAATTTTCTAAATCATATTGATTTACTTTTCCATTATCAGATTGATGATGTATTTGATTTCTTACAAAAGTATGTAGAGAAACTTCATTTGCATTTCCTTTCCATGGATAATTTGCTTGTTCACCTTTACCACTGATAAAGAATTGATAATCAAAATCTTTAATTCCAAGATTAGAACCATGTAAATCTTTTAATTGCTCATATAATTCATTATGATATTCCTCTGTAGCTAAGCCAAATGCCAAATAATTAGTTTCGTTGTAAGATATATAAGACAATTTTCTATCAGCCATTGGAGTATAACTAGCATTTTTATTTAAAATTACAGTTTTAACATGACTATTATAAGCAATTTGTTTAATCAAAAGTGTAGAATGAGTTGTAATAATAATTTGCACACTTTTTGAAATATTTAATAAAAAATCAATAAATTTCTTTTGAATATTTGGGTGCAAATGCAATTCAGGTTCATCAATAAGTATTATTAACTTTTTATCATTTTGAATTGACATATAATAAGAATACATTAAAGAAAATAGCATTTCATAACCAGAGCCAAGACTTGATAAAGCAATTTGTTGATTATTATCTTTTTTAATTATAAAGTTAGCATTTTTAAACGGATGATAATTGTCTATAAAATCAAGCTGTACTTTATAATCACTTATTTTTTCAAATTCATTTATTGCATTTTCTAAAAATTTATTTTCTATTTTATTTCTTTTTATTTTTTCATTTAAAACTAAATTTAGATCTTCAATATCTGTAGAATTTTTAGTATACTGAAAATCAAAATCATTCATAATTCTATCAAATCTGGTATTGTTATAGGTTCCAGAACGAGTTTGAAATATTCTATTTTTATCTAAATAAAGTATATCAGTATCATTAAAACGCTTACCGCTAAATGGATTATTAACACTTAATCTTAAATCTGGGCTATTATCCTTTGGTTTGTTTGGATCAACTTTTATAAATAATTGATCATAAACTACTGGTGATAAAAGAAAAGATTTACTACCTCTAGTTCTTAAATTACCTTTAAAGCATATGCCTTTAGACATAAAGTCAGTATTAGGAAATGTTCCTGAAATATTAAAATCTTTATCTGCAAAAATTTTAATTTCTGTTTTTTCTTTTGGATCATTCATATCAGAAATATTAAATGCTTCAGCTTTGTATTCTAACATACACGATGAAATTGCATCTAATATTGTTGTTTTTCCACAACCATTTTCACCAACAAAAACAGTTAAACCAGAACCTTCATTTACATTATCAGGAATATTAAATTCATTAAATGAATGTTCATTATCGTTATTAAACAATCTATAATTTCTTATTAAAAGTTTTGATATAAACATTTTTACCTCCTTATGATATACATTTACAAGATTAAGATTTATAAATCATATAAGTAAATAATCTATATTCATTATATCACATATCTATCTCATATTCTTCCTGATTTAGTTCATTTTCTTTAAACCATCCTAATTCTTCATCCCATTCAAGTTCATTATTTTTTAGTCTATCTATATTATTTAAAATAGAATTCTTTAGATACCCAAACTTATTTGCTATTTTTTCGCCATTCTCATCAATGAAATCACGATCTAATACTCTTGGAATGATATAATGTAAAATCATCAACAAATCCTTTGTTTCGTACTCATTTAATAGGGTTTCAAATAACTTGTCATAATTATAAATATCAGTATCATCTTTTGTAATGTATTTTCTATCTATTAAATCAATTGTTAAAAAATTATGATTAGTTTCAAAAATTCTATTTTTTGTTTTATCTTCTTTATCTGTTTGTTCTTATATACTTTGTTTATTAGTATTTAGTTGTGTATCATTTTCAATATATTGGAAATCAAGGTATTGGTTTTCGGTATCTTGCTTTTGTATATCTGGTTCTAAATGAGGTTCCTCGTAGATATTATAAACATATTCAATCTTTTTACTTTCTGTTTGATTAGAATATAGTTTTGTTACAAATAGATAATGATTTTCTTTTAATTCAGTTAAAGTATTTCTAATTGATGTTTTACTTTCTTTAGAGTTAGCAACAAGTCCTGCTAGTGAATAGTCCCAATCATTAGGTAAAGATAACATATAAGAAAGAAGTCCTTTAGCTTTTAAACTTAGATTTTTATTTTGTAGATGGTGATTACTCATAATTGTAAAATTTTTCGTTTTTTCAACTTTAAATACAGCTATTAGAATCACCCTTTCTTTTATTTTTAAACATGAAAAAAATCCTAATTTCTTAGGACTTTAAATCAAAAATATTACTCACAAATATTTCTTGAAATGGTTTGATAAAATGCCTCCAATTGTCAGGTACTTTATCATTACCACTTTTTACATAGCAGGCTCCGTTGTAATAGGTACATTTTAATATCCAATAGTATTTGTCATAATCATAATTTTTACCATAATGCCCATTCCATATATTAGGCTTATAGTTCTTAAAACTAGAAAGAATTTTATTTTTGTTATCAATTGTAAGAGTTTCATTATCTTTAATAGATATCCAATTAATCCTTAAAGAATATTTTGGACTTTCTTTATCACTAAAATCAAAGATATATCTATAATAGTTATTGTCAATGCAGATTATAAAGTTAATGATTGATATATCAACTGTATACATAACTTTTCTAGATTGAAACGTATTTTCACAATCCTTACAATAACGATTAGGTAAATGACTCATTAATTTTTCACCATCAAAGTCATACTTTAGAAATCCCTTACGATAGGATTCGTTTAATCCAATATCTTCCTGATTAATATAATTCTTTTTTGTTTTCTTCTCACCTAAATAACCATAGGCAATATTAAATGTATTCTGACTATTACAAAACGGACAGTTAGCTTTTCCCATCTAATTCCTCCATTACTTGCAAGTTCTTAAACAAAAAAGCCTTTATTTATAAGTTTTCCCTATATGTCTTGCATCGGAGTAATAATGGGAGAATTATTAGTATCTAAAACTGGTATAGGTTATCTTATAATGTATGGTTCTCAAGTATTTAATATTGATTTAGTTATTACAGGAGTTTTTATACTTGGTATAATTTCATATTTAATGTATTTAGTTATAGATAAAATAGAAATGTATATAAAAAATAAGAGAAATTAATTCTCTTTTTTTAGTATATTTTATATAATGCAAACATACCTTTATCGGTTGCGATGCCTACGGCCATTGCAACCAATAATTTAGAACAATTTCTCAATTCATGTAAACATTCATCACTATAAAAAACTTTATCTACCTGCCCATATTGTTCTAAAAATATACTATCAATATTCAAACTCTGCAAAGTCTTCTTTAACTCACTAACATTATTTTTAATAATTCATCGCCTATAATCCCTTGTTTAATAAACTTATCAATCTTTTTCACTTCATTAGTTGCCCTTAATTTTAATTCATTATTTTTTCAATATATTTTCTAATGAGTTAAGAGAGGTTTGTGAATATTCATGTGTTATTATCTTTACTTTTAACACATATCATATCTAAGTGTGCTTGTAGTGCTATTGGTTTAGAAGTAATATTGCCTTTTTTCTTGTTTAAAACATTATTATTTTCATCTTTAAAATAATATAAATTGTTTTCTTTAGCAACATTAACAAAGAAATCTGCTATTTTTTCTTCGTGTCCTGATTCTCTTGGTATTTTAGAAATTCTTAAAAAATTATTATTTAAAGTTTCTCTCATATATTATCCTCTTTTTATAATTAATCTACATATTTATGTTGCTCACTAGTCCACGCGGGTGTACAAGGAACTGCTGCTTCAAAGTTACCATCAAAAGCATAGAATTCATTTTTATTAATAATAATTACATCACCTTGATTAAAATTTATCTTTTCATCAGTATCTTTCATATATATAGTTCCATTTCCACCGATAATATATAACAATTCTTTACAATTTGTATTTACTTGAAATCCTGTTTTCGGACTTCTACTATTTATTTTTATTACTGCAAAATTTATATCTTTATCAACTGATGGATAATCCATGCCTGAATAACCATCTCCACTATAAAATTTTGCTTTTTCTTTCTTTATAAATTCCATGTTCTTCTTTCCTTTCCTTTGTATGTATTTTACATGTTCCTTTCTCCATACAGATTATAATGTTTTGTATGGAGAAAAGAAAAAATTATTCTTGTATCTCAATCTTCTTAATTTCCAGTATTAATTCATCAAAATCCCTTCTTTCTGAACTTGTCGAATTTTTCGATTAGTTGAATTTTTTATTAATTATTTTGATTCATAAATTTCCTTTAAGTGATAACAAATAGTATTGGGTTTAACATTAAATAGTTCTGCCATGATTTTTTCAAGTTAACCAAAAATTTTTATTATCATAAAGTACCTAAATAGATTTTTTTGTATTTTTACTTTGATATAAAATTAAATCTTTTAGTTTATCTATTAGCATTTACCAAAATCCTCATTTATTTTTCATTACTTTTTATTTACAGTAATCATATAATGAAATATAATCCATTACAAAGAATAATAGTTAAATCAACCATTTAAACAATTAACAATGTTATTGGCTAATTCATAATTCATTCTCTCTATTACTTGTTTTGATATACTTGCTGTGTGTGGTGTAACAATAACATTGCTTCTATATTTTGAAAGTAATGTTTCATAATTATCTAAATCAATATCAAGTCCTACATAAAAAGTACTATATTTATCTGCTTTTTCTATTAATGCTTTAGTATCAACAATATCAACTCTAGATGTATTTATAAATGTTGTAGTTGGCTTCATTAATTCTATTTTATCTTTTGAAATAAGATATTTTGTCTCTTCAGTTAAAGGAATACTAACATTTATAATATCACTTTCTTTAAGAATTTCATCTAATGATTTAAAAACTACATCATAATTCAATAAATCTTTATGATTATTCGGATTTCTAGTATAGCAAGACAATTGCATATTAAATACTTTCGCAATTTTAATAACTTCTCTAGTTATATTCCCAGCACCAATTAATCCTAACTTTTTATTAGAAATATCATCAGGTGTTTCATTAAAATTCTTTTTGTTTCCTTTTTTTTGTAATACTAAATTATTAGATTCATATAACCTTTTATTAAGTGCAAGAATCAAAGAAAAAATATGCTCAGCAACTGAAATAGTATTTGCGTTTTTAATATTAATAACATGAATCAAATCAGATTCTCTTACTTACTTATCTATGTGATCGAGTCCAATAGATAAAGTTGCTATAATTTTAGGAGAACTTACATGTTCTAAGATATCTTTTGTAATTTTAGTTTTTACTCCAATTATTAAAATATCATATTCATGCAATAAACTAATTACTTCTTTAGCATTAGGTATATTATTAGTATCATTTATAGTTATATCAATATTATTACTTTTTAAAATATTATTGCTTCTTTACTAAAACTAGAAGTCACAGAAAATGCCTTTTTCATTTAAATATTCTCTCTTTCTTATCTTAAAACAAGATCATTCCCCAAATCCAATTTTTAAAAATCTTCTGTTACATTTTTCTTTTAGATTCAGCTAAATTGTTATTAAGATAATTATTATTTTTATTTATTATAATTTATATTAATCATTTGAATCAAAATTTAAGACTATTTTTAATTCAGTATTTATAATAAAAGTTTTTTTACTTATTCTTTTCGTCTACAGTAATTAAGAAGAAGTTATTGTAGAAAATTTATCTTTAATAACAAGAAAAAGTCTATTTACATTCCTCTCTTTTCAAATAAGTTAAAAATTTTTTTATAACTGAATATAATTTTATCACATTTTTTATAAATAAATACACATCTACTAGGATTATATTAAAAAAAAGGTATGCTATTAAAACTTATCTCAAACTATAATAAGATGTTTTATTTAATTCTTAATTATTGTTTTTTAACTTGGAATAATTTCACATTTAATATATATAAATATATAGTTATAGATAAAATAGAAATGTATATAAAAAATAAGAAAAATAAATCCTCTTTTTTATAAGTAATTTAAATTAAAAAGAATATAAAGCAAGAAAATAACATGTATAACTTTATATATATCAAGATTTTATTATCTAAAAAAAGATGTCTAAGTCAAAAAAATGCACTAATTTAACAGAAAAACTAAGATAAGAAAAGTTAATAAAAATAAAAAATATTTTTAACTCCAGCTTTTATATTTGTTTAAAATTATAAATTCATGTATAATGAAATTAGAACAGGAAGTAGATAATATATGAATTTAGAACAATTAAATGATATGCAAAAAGAAGCAGTACTATATAATGAAGGGCCCTTACTAATAATTGCTGGGGCAGGAGCAGGAAAAACAAAAACTCTAACAACAAAAATAGCCTTTTTAATTGAAGAAAAAAATGTAAGACCAGAAAATATTTTAGCAATTACTTTTACTAATAAAGCAGCTAAAGAAATGAAAGATAGACTCTTTAATCAAATTGGAATTACTGCTAAGAAATTACAAGTATCAACATTCCATAGCTTTGGATTAAAACTATTAAGAGAAAACTTTGAAAAATTAGGTTATGAAAAGAACTTTGTTATTATGGATAGTGATGATTCCCTAACTGTTGTAAAAAAAATCATAAAAGATATGGGATATGATCCAAAAATTTATAATCCTAGAGCAATACGTAATAAAATAAGTAGTTGTAAAAATGAAATGACATCACCTAGTATGTATGAAAGATATGCTGTAAGTGATTATGAAAAAGTAGTTAAAGAAATATATGAAAAATATGAAAAAAAATTAAAAGTAAATAACTCTGTTGATTTTGATGATTTATTATTATTACCAATTGAACTTTTTAAGAAAAATTCTGATACGTTAAATGACTATCAAGACCTATATCAATACATTTTAATTGATGAGTATCAAGATACCAATGAAGCGCAATATGTCTTAACAAAATTATTAAGCGAAAAAAATCGAAAAATAACTTGTGTAGGCGATGATTCTCAAAGTATTTATAGTTTTCGTGGAGCAAATTATAAAAACATCTTAAACTTTGAAAAAGACTATAAAGATGCAAAAACTATTCTTTTAGAGCAAAATTATCGATCAACTAGTAATATATTAGATGCAGCAAATCAAGTAATTAAAAATAATAAACAAAGAAAAGATAAAAATCTTTGGACTTCACGTGGAAGTGGAGAAAAAATAAAATATTATCGTGCATACAATGAACGTGATGAAGCCGCTTATGTTATTAGAAAAATAAAAGAGTTAACAAATAGATCGATAGAATACAAAGATATGGCCATTCTTTATAGAACCAATGCACAATCTCGTGTTTTAGAAGAAGAAATGTTAAAAGAAAATTTACCATATCGAGTAATAGGAAGTTTTTATTTCTATTCAAGAAAGGAAATAAAAGATTTAATTGCATATTTACGACTAATCCACAACTCAAGAGATAATGTTAGTTTATTAAGAGTAATAAATACTCCAAAAAGAGGAATTGGTTTAAAAACAATCGAAAATTTAACTATAAAAGCTGATACTGAAGGAATAAGTATTTATGATGCTATCACTGGTGGTAAAGAATTAGAATTTAAAAATTTAATTGAAAGATTAAAAGAAGTATCTAACAACTTAACACTTACAGAATTAATTGACAAAGTATTAGATGCATCAGGTATGCGACAAGACCTTGAAAGTGAAAAAACTTTAGAAGCTGAAATAAGATTAGAAAACTTAGAAGAATTTAAGTCTATTACAAAAACATTTGAAGAAAGAGAAGGATTAATTTCTCTAGAAGATTTCCTTTTAGAAATAAGTCTTATAAGTGATGTTGAAGAATATAAAGATGATCCAAATAGAATAAGTTTAATGACAGTTCATTCTGTTAAAGGTCTAGAATTTGATCATGTTTTTGTGGTAGGCATGGAAGAAGGTATTTTTCCTCATATGAATTCCTTAATGGAAAGTTCTGAAATAGAGGAAGAAAGAAGATTATGCTATGTTGCAATTACTAGAGCCAAAGATGAACTTCATTTAGTAAATGCTAGAAGAAGAACTTTATTCGGTAAAGAACAAATTAACCCTGTAAGTAGATTTTTAAGTGAGATAAATAAAGAATTACTAGAAACAAATGTAAAAGAAGAACTACCAGAAAAACAAGAAAAAATAAATACAGGTGAAATGTTTAGAGAAGAAGATGTTGATTATCAAGTAGGAGATTATGTTTATCATGAATCATTTGGTACAGGAAAAGTAGTAGAAGTAACTAATACTTTAGTAAGCGTTGCATTTAAACATCCTCATGGTATAAAAAAACTTATGAAAAATCATAAAAAACTATCAAAAGTTTAATAATAATAATAATGATAATTTATGTATGTTATAAAAAAAAGAAAGGGATCAATCTTAAAAAGATTGAAAAATTAAAATGAAAAAAGATTTAACTTTAGTTATTATGGCTGCTGGAATGGGAAGTAGATTTGGCGGTTTAAAACAAATAGAACCTTTAGGTCCAAATAAAGAATTTATTATCGATTATTCAATTTATGATGCTAAAAAAGCAGGATTTAATAAAGTTGTTTTTGTCATAAAAGAAGAAAACTATGAAATATTCAAAGAAACCATTGGTAAAAGAGTAGAACCGCATATTAAAACTGAATATGCTTTTCAAACAAATAAGTTTTTAAAAGAAGAATATCAAAGTTTATTAAAAGATAGAGTAAAACCTTTAGGAACCGCTCATGCAATTTTATCTGCAAAAGAAAAAGTAGATGGACCTTTTGCAGTTATCAATGCTGACGATTTTTATGGTAGAGATGCTTATGAAAAAGCCAAATCTTATCTTTATAATTTTAAAGATAAAGAATATGGAATTGTTGCATACAAACTAGGAAATACATTGACACCAAATGGTTCTGCTCAAAGAGGTGTATGTGAAATTGATGAAGAAAATAATCTTATTCAATTAACAGAAAGTAAAGTAATTTTAAAAAATGATAAAATAGAAATAGAACCGCAAGATGGAAGTCCAATATTTTTAACAAGTAAAAATACAATAGCTTGTATGAATTTATTATTATTTGATCTAAGCATTTTTAATTTTTTAGAAGAAAAGTTAGATGAATTTTTAGAAGAAAATAAAAATGATTTAAATACATGTGAATTTTTTATACCTACCGTTTTAAATGATTATGTAAAACAAGAAAAAGGAAAAATAAAAATTATAGAAACATCGGCTAAATGGTATGGGGTAACATATAAAGAAGATAAAGAAATAGTAGTAGAAGCTTTAAAAAAATTAACAGATGAAAAAATATATCCACAAAACTTGTGGAAAAAATTATTTTTTTAAACAATTTTATATTTTTGAGGAATTAAAATATTAGAAATTTCAAAATAATTTAAATATAATTATAAAATAATCGTTAAATATTAAGTAAAGTGCACAATTGAGTGCATGAATGTTCAAAA
>CANTCS010000034.1 GCA_947652375.1 uncultured Mollicutes bacterium
CAAAAATCTAAATAGAAAATGTAGTTAAGAAATATCCTAACTACATTATACGAGGAGGAAAAATAATGTATAAAGCAAGTGATGTAAAAGATTTAAGAGAAAAAACTGGTGCTGGAATGATGGATTGTAAAAAAGCACTAGAAGCATGTGAAGGAGATATGCAAAAAGCTGTTGATTGGTTAAGAGAAAAAGGAATTGCAACAGCAGCAAAAAAAGAAAAAAGAATTGCAGCTGAAGGTTTATGTCAAATAAAAGAAGATAAAAATACAGCAGTAATAGTTGAAGTTAATTCAGAAACTGATTTTGTTGCAAAAAATGAAGAATTTACTAATTTTGTAGATTATTTAGTAGAAAAGATTTTAAACAATGATGTAGAAACTGTAGAAGAAGTTTTAGCAATTCAAGATGAAAATGAAACTATTTCAGATAAATTAGTAGCTTTAACAGCAAAAATTGGTGAAAAAATCAGTTTTAGACGTTTTGAAAAAATTAAAAAAAATGATGATGAGGTTTTCGGTACATATAAACATATGGGTGGAAAAATCGGTGTTATCGTTACAATTAAAGGAGCAAATGAAGAAGTTAGTAAAGATGTTGCTATGCAAGCAGCAGCTATGAATCCTATTGCTTTAAAAAGAGATGAAGTTCCTAGTGAATTAGTAGAAAAAGAAAAACATTTTATAGAAGAGGAAGTAAAGCAACAGTCTGCAGGAAAACCAGAAGCAGTAATTGAAAAGATGGTTGTTGGAAAATTAGAGAAATATTATAAAGAAGTAGTTTTAGAAGAACAAGCTTTTATTAAAGAAAATAAAATTTCTGTTTCACAATATGTTAAGGATAATGGTGGAGAAATTTTATCAATGGTTAGATTTGCTGTTGGAGAAGGTATTGAAAAGAAACAAGAAAATTTTGCAGAAGAAGTTATGAGCCAAATTCAAGGATCTTAATTTTGAAATAAATAAGTAGTATTTTACATAATCTTAATTAAATGAGTAGTTACTACTTGTTTTTTTTTTATTTTTTGATATAATAAGCGCAAATGAGGGGATGAGAAGTATGGCTAAAAGGAGTTCTAGTAAAGCGATAAAAAAAATTGATGAGCAACTTAAAAAGTTGGATTCAAAAAATGGTAAAGAAGAAAAAGAAAAAGTTCCAATTATTGATAAGAATGAAGTAGATGCAAAATTAGTAAGAAAATATGTTGTAAAAGATAATAACAAACAAAAAAATAATAATGATAAAGTTAAGGAAAAGAATAATAAAAGTAAAAATGATTTTAAGAAAAAAGAAAATTTAAAAGATAGTAGTGACTCTAATATTAAATTAAAAGAATTAGAAACAGAATTAAGATGTTTGTATAATGAAGTAAATAGTATTGTAAGTGATTTTGAAAATACTAAAAAAAGTGAAAAAAATAATTTAAAAAATTATAAGGTGAGAGAAAATAAAGAAGAGTTAAAATATGAAAATAATAATACAGTGTTAAATAAGATAATTTTAGTTTTATTTATTATTTTTATGATTTTATTTATTACTTTTATAGGATTTGTAATTTTTGTTAGTACTTTTTAGTAGTTTTTCTTTATTTTATTAACTTCTTATAATATAATATTGATAAGGAGAGATATAATGGATAGTGAAATGATTATAATAGATGTAACTGAAAAGATGGATAAAACAATTGAAAATTTAGGTAAAAAGTTTGCAACAGTTAGAGCAGGTCGTGCTAATCCTTCTAGTTTAGATGGAATAAATGTTGATTATTATGGAAGCATGACTCCACTAAAGCAGTTAGCAACTATTTCAGTACCAGAAGCAAGACAATTATTAATTAAACCTTTTGATAAAGGAGCATTAAGTGCAATTGAAAAAGCAATTCTTTCATCAAATTTAGGATATAATCCAGGTAATGATGGTGAAACAATACGTATAGTAATTCCAGAACTTACAGAAGAAAGAAGACGTGAACTTGCAAAACAAGTAAAAGCAATTTCAGAAGAGGCAAAAGTATCAATTAGAAATATTCGACATGATGGTTTAGAAGATCTTAAAAAATGTGAGTTACCAGAAGATCAAGAAAAAGGAATGGAAAAAGAAATACAAGATTTAGTTAATGACTACAATAAAAAAATAGATAATTTATTAAAAGAAAAAGAACAAGAATTACTTACTGTATAATTAAGTTTTCTTTTTAAAAATATCTGATATTTTTAGTATAGAATTTACACAAAAAAAAGTTTATGTTATAATATAAAGTATATTTATTAATGATGTTGATTAAGAAGTAGTAGTAAATGATTTATTTAAAGAGAGATTATGGTTGGTGAGAATAATCAGTAATAGTTTATGAATTCGTCTTAGGAGTTCTTATTAATAGTAAGCGTATTTCTTGCGTTAAAAGATTTAAGTGTATAGTAAGATAACTATAAAATAAGGTGGTACCGCGATTTAAATCGTCCTTGTAAATAGTTATCTTTTTTTTGGAGGTAAGGTTATGGAAAAACAAAGAATTATTTTTGACATTGATGGAACACTATTAAAACCTAATTTTTCATATGAAATAGAATATTTTGAAAGTGTTTATCAAAAGAAGAAAGTGAAAAATTTATTCCAATGATTTCAGAACTATTGTATGAATATGAAAAAAATTATTCAAGATACGATAACGAATTACTTATACATATATAAGAGATGTGACTTGGGATATGATAATTAATGCTATAGATGAACAACAAAATAAGAAAGAAAAAATAAAAATAAAAGAAAAAGTGATAGGAGTATTTAAAAATGGAAAATAATAAAATAGAAGAAATAAAAAATTTATTAGCCTCAGATAAAAATTCAGTTACTGATATTAAAAATTTAAATGATTTAAAAGTAAAATATCTTGGAAAAAAAGGTATCATTACAGAACTTAATAGTGAAATAAAAAATATTCCAAATGAAGAAAAGAAAGAATTTGGACAAAAAGTAAATGAATTAAGAAATATATTTAATGAATTTTTCGAT
This sequence comes from uncultured Mollicutes bacterium, assembly GCA_947652375.1. Classification (GTDB taxonomy): domain Bacteria; phylum Bacillota_I; class Bacilli_A; order RF39; family UBA660; genus UBA3789. The sequence goes on from CANTCS010000034.1 coordinate 3,010, forward strand.
TCTAAAAAACAAGAATTTGAAACAATTTTATTAAATGAAAAGTTAAATAGTGAAGCAATAGATATTAGCTTACCATCTACAAAAGTAGTTACAGGAGCACCAAATATCTTAGAAAAATTAATTGAAGAAGTCGAAGAAGTATTTATGTCAATGGGATATGATGTTGTTGATGGACCAGAGATTGAATATGATAAATATAATTTTGAAATGTTAAATATTCCAAAAGGACATCCTGCAAGAGATGCACAAGATACTTTCTATTTAGAAGGAGAAGAAATTTTACTTCGTAGTCAAACATCTCCTGTACAAGTTCGTACAATGTTAGAGGGAAAAGGAAAAATACCAATCAGAATGATTTGTCCTGGAAAAACATATAGAAGAGATGATGATGATGCTACTCATTCTCATCAATTTATGCAAATTGAGGGATTATTAGTTGATAAAAATATAAGTTTAAGTGACTTAAAAGGTACAATTGATATAATTATGAAAAAACTATTTGGTAATGATGTTGAATCACGTTTTAGACCAAGCTATTATCAGTTTACAGAACCATCTGTAGAGGTTGATATAAGTTGCTTTAATTGTAAAGGTAAAGGGTGCAACATTTGTAAAAAGACTGGATGGATTACAGTAGCAGGAGCAGGAATTGTTCACCCTAATGTTCTTAAAATGGCAGGATATGATCCAGAAGTTTGGAGTGGATTTGCATTTGGTTTTGGAGCAGAACGTTTGGCAATGCTTAAATACGATATAAACGATTTACGTGTATTCTATAATACAGATTTAAGAGAATCAATAATATTTGATAGAAAGGAGGCTGAATAAAATGATTAGTTTAGAATGGGTTAAAGATTATATTGATATTAGTGATCAAGATTTAGAAGAATTAGCAGTAAAGATTACTAAAGCAGGAATTAATGTAGAAAAAGTTATAACTAATCAAATAAAAAATTTAGTTATTGGTGAAGTTGTTGAATGCATTCCACATCCAGATAGCGATCATATGCATATATGTCAAGTTAATGTTGGAAAAAGTGAATTACAACAAATAGTTTGTGGAGCACCTAATGTACGAGCAGGTCTTAAAGTCATAACTGCTTTACCAGGAGCTATTTTACCAGGTGACTTTGAAATAAAAAAAAGTAAGCTTCGTGGAATTGAATCTAATGGAATGATTTGTGCTTTATATGAAATAGGACTTGAAGAAAAAACAGAAGAAACTTATGCTAAAGGAATAGAAGAACTACCTTCTACTGCAGAAGTTGGAATGGATGCAATATCATACTTGAATTGTCTTGATACATTATATGAATTAGATATACATAAGCATCGTAATAATGATTGTTACTATCATATTGGATTTGCTTATGAAATAGGAGCTATACTAAATCGTCGTGTTAAATTACCAGACCTTTCATTTAAAGAAGTAGATGACAGTATAGAAAATCATTTTAAATTAACTGTCGCAACAGAAAAATGTCCATTTTATTTAGCAAAGATGGCTACTGACATAGAAATTAAAGAAAGTCCTGATTTTATAAAAAAACGTTTACTAGCGGCTGGTATGCGTCCAATAAATAATGTTGTAGATATTTCAAATTATGTAATGTTAGAATTTGGACAACCTCTTCATTTTTTTGATAAAGATTGTTTAGGAGATGAGATTTTAGTTAGAGATGCTAAAGAAAATGAAGAAGTAAAAACATTAGATGGTAAAAACAGAATTTTAACTTCTTCTGATATTGTAATTACTGATGGAACTAATCCAGTTTGTATCGCTGGAGTAATGGGGGGAGAATTTACTGAAGTTACAGAGAATACTAAAAATATTTTAATAGAAGCAGCAATTTTCGATCCAGTAAGCATTAGATATACTGCTAGTAATTTAGATTTACGTAGTGAAGCATCAATTAGATATGGTAAAGGACTTAGTTATGAGTATACTGAAAAAGCACTACAAAGAGCTTGTCATTTACTTGAAAAATATGCTAATGCAAAAATACTTTCTAAAGTAGTAAGACATGATCTTATTGATAAAACTCCTAAAATAGTTAAATTTACTCCTAATGATGTAAATAAAATGTTAGGGATTACTATTAGTGAAGATGATATGAAAATAGAGCTTGAAAGATTAGAATTTCCTTATGAAATAAAAGATCAAGAATTCATTGTAACAATACCATCACGTCGATTGGATATTGATCCTAATGTTAATGATATCGCAGAAGAAATTGGAAGACTTTATGGATATCATAACTTAATTAGTACTATACCAAAAGTTTCTATTAGAAGAGGAGAGTATATTGGAGATGTTAAATATCGTAAAATGCTTTCTAAAAGATTAAGATCTCTTGGGTTAAATGAAGTTAAAACTTATACTTTAGTTTCAAAAGAAATGGCATCAATTTTTAAAAATAAAGAAAATGCTAGTCTACCTAATCCAATGAGTAGTGATAAAAGTATTGTTAGAACTAGCTTAATTCCATCTCTTTTAAATGTATATAATTATAATAAAAAACGTAAAATAACAGATATAGCTATTTATGAAATAGCTAAAACATATGATAAAGATTACAATGAAACTAGTTTAGTATCAGGACTAATTTCAGGTAATTATCGTAGTAATGGTTGGAAAAATCCTATTAAATATGATTTTTATTTAGTTAAAGGCATTATTGAAAATATTCTCGATTTTATGGGATTAAAAAATAGATATAGTTTTGAAATTAGTGATGAGGTTGATCTTCATCCAGGAGTAAGTGCAAATATCTTACTTGATAGAAAGAAGATTGGTTTTATAGGTAGACCTCATCCAAATATTAATAAAGATGAAATATATGTATTTGAATTATCACTTAATGCACTTATCTTAAAAATAAAACCTTTAAAATATAAAGAAGCACCAAAATATCCTTCAATTACAAAAGATATGGCATTTATAATAGACAAAAACATCACAGCAGGAGAAATTATAAATACAATAAAAAAAGCTGGTGGAAGATTACTAGATTCTGTAACTGTATTTGATGTATATACTGGTGAGAATGTAACAGTTGATAAAAAATCATTAGCATTTTCACTAAATTTTATGGATTTAAATAGAACATTAACAGAAGAAGAAGTAATGGTAATATTTAATAATATTATTGAAAAAGTTTTATTAAATCATAATGCAGAACTTAGAGATAAATAAAAGAGACTTAGATGTTTTCATCTAAGCCTTTTTTTACTCTTTTTCTAATTATTTCAATAAGTTCATTCTTCATTTCTTGAGTTGCATTTTCCCAAATTAATTCCAAAAATACCCCAAGACCTGGTAAAGTTAGTTCATCTTTAGCTCTAACTGATTCATCAATTGCTCTTTTTAAAGTTTCAAAATCGTCTCCTTGAAAGTTATTTATTATGTGACGTCTGATATCTATATCCATAAAATCATCCTTTCTAAAAGTATTATGATTTATTTATTTAAATTTTATTCAAAAAATATCATAAAAATCTTTATTATCAATTTATAAAGAAGACTTAAAATTCCTATCTATTATTATGGTATAATAATAATGAGGTGAAAAATAATGAATGAAGATTTATATAAATTTTTAATTGAAGCAAAGAAACAAACTTATGCAAATGAGAATGCAAAAAAATATCAATCATCAAGAGAGGCATCATTTGATTATGAATATAAAAATAATAAAATGAAATATCACGATACATATTTTGGTGGAACAAGATTTATGGGAGAAGAAATTGTTTATAATTCTCTTAATGAACCTATATGGGGAATGAATTATTATGGAGTGACATTAAATGAAACTTTAAGTGAAGATGCAATGGATAATGCACTAAGACCTGCCTTAATGCAAGTGGGTAAAGATAATATCTTACCTGTAAGAGGACCAAAAGAATATATAAATAATGGGTATAAATATACCTTTAAAATTAATGGGGATTTAGATTATTTTGAAGGTGTTGAAACTATATTTAAAGACGAAGAAAAAATTTATGTCTTAAAGTGTCATGGTGGAACAATAAAACAGTAATTGCAAGATAATTATATCTTGTTTTTTAGTGAAAGCAAAAAAGTAAATAGATTGTTCAAGAAATATATAACTATGATTTTTAAACATGTATTAAAATTAATAAATTATTTATAGACAAATATAATTTTTTTTATAATAAAAGATCTTTTTAATAATTACTATTTACTTTAATTCTTTATTTTTTTTACTAGATATTGTAAAATAAAAGAGGTGGTTACATGCAACTAACGTATAATAATAAAGATTATGAAATAGAAATTGAAAAAAAAAGAACTAATAAAAATACATATATCAGAGTAAAAAAGGATTTAAAGATTCATGTTACAACAACTATTTTTACAAGTACAAAATCAATTGTTAAACTAATTGATGAAAATTATGACAGAATTTGTAAAATGATTGATTTCCAAGAAGTAAAAGTAAAAAACAATACGGGTTTCTTTTATTTAGGAAAACAATATATCTTAGTTAGAACTGATAATAAGGGGATAACTTTTAGTAAAGATAAAGTTTTTGTAAATCATGATTTTGATATTGATAAATGGTATAAAGAAAAAGCAAAAGAATTGTTTCAGGAAAGACTTGATTATAATTATGAACGTTATACCAGAAAGATACCTTATCCAAAATTAAGGATTAGAAAAATGACTAGTAGATGGGGTGTTTGTAATATAAGAACCCATATAATTACTCTTAACTTAGAATTAATGAAGCGAGATATTAGTTATCTTGATTATGTTATTATTCATGAAATGACTCATTTAATACATGGTGATCATTCATCTAGATTTTGGAAGGTAGTAGAGGAGAATATGCCCGACTTTAAAAAATATCGTGAGGAAATGAAGGAGTTTTAAATGGTTATAACTAGTTTAGAAAATGAAAAAATAAAAAATTTGGTAAAATTACAAAAGAAAAAATATCGTGATTTAACTAATACTTATCTAATAGAGGGAGAACATTTAGTAAACGAAGCTATAAAAGCAGGAGAAGTTTTAGAAATATTTTTACTTGAAAATGAATCGTTTTTATCTGATTTAAAAATTAATTTTGTAAGTTATGAAGTTATGAAAAAAATAAGTACCTTAGATTCTATACCAAAAATAGTAGCTCTATGTAAAAAAAACAATAACAAAGAAATTATAGGAAATAAAATTTTACTACTCGATGAAATTCAAGATCCTGGTAATTTAGGAACAATTATTCGTAGTGCAGTAGCATTTAACATCAATACGATTATTTTATCAGAAAACACAACAGATTTATATAATCCTAAAGTTTTAAGAGCGACACAAGGTATTTATAATTACATAAATATTATTAGAATGCCATCAGAAACTGCAGTAGAAAATATAAAAAAGAAAAATATTTCAGTTTATGGAACAAACGTAAATGATGGAGTCGATTTACAATCTTTAACAAATGAAGAAAAAAATAGCTTTTGTTTAGTAATGGGAAATGAAGGCAATGGAGTAAGATTAAACATTCAAAAAATGTGTGATAAAAATATTTATATCAGAATGAATAAAAATGTTGAAAGTTTAAATGTAGGTGTTGCTTGTAGTATAATTTTATATGAATTAAGTTAAGTAGGTGAGTTGTTTGAGAGAAATAGAATTAAAATATCAAGTAAATAATTTTGACAAAATTATAAAAATATTAGATTACAATAAATGTAAAATTAGTAAAATTCAATATCAAAGTGATACTATTTTTATAGAAGATTTAAATAAAACTGAAAGTATTGAAGGAACTATTTGGTTAAGAGTTAGAAAAATTGATGACAAGTGTGAAATGAATGTAAAAAAACAAAATTCTAAAAAAAGTGAATCACAAGAAATTGAATTCGTAGTAGAAGACTACAATAAAGCTTGTGATTTTTTAAAAGTATTAGGCTATAAAGAATGGGTTAAAGTCAATAAAAAAAGAAGATATACTAAATATATGAATGCTAATATTTGTTTAGACGAAGTAGAACAATTAGGTAGTTTTGTTGAAATAGAAATAATAGTACCAGATGACGATATAAAAAATAATTATGAGAATGATTTAGAAAAAATTGCTATAAATTTAGGAATTGATTCTAAAAATATTGTAAATAGTCATTATGATACTATGATACATAATTTGAAAGGATAAATATGGATAAAATATATATAGGTAAAGTTGTTAATACTCATGGAATAAAAGGAGAAATAAGAATTTTAAGTGATTTTCCTTTTAAAAATAAAGTATTTAAAATAGATAATAAATTAATTATTGATGATAAAGAATATACAATTAAAAGTTATCGAGTTCATAAAAATTATGATATGGTTACTTTAGATAATTTTAATAATATAAATGAAGTACTATTTTTGCTAAAAAAGAAAGTTTATTTTTATCAATCAGATTTATTACTAAATGAAAACGAAATTCTTGATGAAGAACTTATAACATACAAAGTGTTGACAAATAAGGGCAAAAGTGGCATAATAGAGGAAATTTTTTTAGCAAGTAGTACCAATAAGATTTTACGTGTAAAATTAGATAAAGAAATATTAATTCCATACAACTCTCCCATGGTTAAAGGTTTTTCAAAAGAAAAAAAAGAGTTATATATAGAATTAATCGATGGAATGGAATAATAGGGGCGAAAAAAGATGAAGATAGATATTTTAACTTTATTTCCAAATATGTTTAATGGTTCTTTTGAAGAATCAATAATTAAACGAGCTCAAGAAAATCAAAAAGTTGAAATTAATTTAATTAATTTTAGAGATTACACAACCGATCCTCATAATAAAGTTGATGATACTCCTTATGGTGGCGGAGCAGGAATGGTATTAATGTGCCAACCAATCTTTGATTGTATAAAAACAATTAAAACAGAAGAATCAAAAATTATTTTACTTACTCCAGATGGAATTCCTTACAAACAAAAAATGGCGTATGATTTAAGTGAAGAAAAACATTTAATTATAATCTGTGGTCATTATGAAGGTTTTGATGATAGAATCAGAAGTATTTGTGACTTAGAAATAAGTATAGGAGATTATGTATTAACAGGAGGAGAAATACCTGCAATGGTTTTAGTTGATTCTATTGTTAGATTAATTCCAGGAGTAATAAACGAAAGAAGTCACATCGATGATTCTTTTAAAGATAATTATTTACTTGATTATCCAAGCTATACAAAACCTAGAGTATTTGAAGGAATGGAAGTACCAGAAATACTACTTTCAGGTGATCATAAAAAAATAGCGGAATATAGATATACAGAGAGTCTTAAAAGAACTAAAGAAAGACGACCTGATTTAATAGATAAAAAGTAGGTGTTTTTATGTATAGTGTTGTATTAAAATATAAAAATAAAAATAAATTAATTGATAAGAATGATAATTTTAATTTTAAAGGTTTTATGATGGTTTCTAAGAATAAATTTTTTAAAATAAATAATTGTAAAATAAAGTATATAAAGGTTATTAATAAGAAATTAGCAAATCCTTTAGTAAGTGAAAAAGTAAATAAAAAATATACTAAATTAATAAATTATTTAACAGATTTATTAATAGATGATAATGATGATTCAGGAGAATCTCTACAAGAAGTTTTAAATCAAATTGAAAAGTTTAGATTAGAAATAAAAGTTAAATATCGTGAGTATTTAAATCAATTAGAATTAGAAATGATGTCTAAACAATTAATCATTCTACAAAAAGAAGCGAAGAAAAGAATGTTAGAACTTCAAAATAAGTATTTCGAAGTATTAAATAATCGAAATAATGGTAAAAGATGTAAATAGTCATAAGAAAAAATCAAAATGACTATTCTTTTTATTTAAAATTATGATATACTTTGATATATAAGATATATCAAATTAAAATAATAGTTATGGTGGTGAATAGCTGCATGAATAATGAGAATAAAAAGGATAATAATTCGAATATAGAAATATTAAATTATCAAGCTAATGATAATTTAACTTATGATAGTTTTGAAGATTATATTGAAAATAAACATAATCTAGAGAAAGAAAATATTAATAAAAAAACTAAAAAAAATTTTGATCTTATTAATAAAATATTTGGGAAAAAATTTCATATTGGTTTTGAGGCTCGTGTGATCGCATCTATTTTATTTATATTATTATTAATAGTTTGGGCTTGTCTTTTAATACTAAATGCTTTTAACTTTGGTCATAATATGAAAATTGCTTATAGTGAAGAAAGTAATATTGATTATGAAGTATGTGTTCAAAGTGTAGATTATTATCCAAATACTTGTTTAAATGAGGGTATGGAGTATGTTACAGCTATTGTAGATAAAATTAAGATGAGGTATAAATATAATTTAGAATATTCTAATTTATTAACAAATGATTTATCTTATCATATAGTTGCAATTACAAAAGTGTATGATATAAATAATAATAAAAAAGTTTTATATCAAAATGAGGATTTGTTAGTTAAAAAGATGGAGTTAAAGAATAGTAAAAAAGTTTCGCTAGATAAAAAATTTGAAATAGATTTTAAAAAATATAACGAATTTTTTAATTCATATAAAAATAATTATACCTTATCATCGGCAGCTACTTTGGAAGTTATTATGTATTTAGATGAAAAGGATGAAACTAGAAAAATAGCTTCAACTGTATTTCCTTTAGGAAATCAAACTTTTGGTATAACAAAAAATACTATATCGAATTTGGATAAAGAAATTATTTTAAATAATAATACATGGAGTAGTTATAATGTTATTTTTGCTATAATTGGAAGTGCTTTAATAATTGTAGCTTTATTAATATTATTTAAATTGACTAAATTAGTGTTAAAAGTTTCTTCAAATAGAGATGAATATCAAACAAAACTTTCTTATATCTTACGAGAATATGATCGTTTAATTGTAATTGCACGAAATGGTTTTGTTACAACTGTAGAAAAAAATATAACAGAGGTTGATAATTTTAATGAATTATTGGATGCTAGAAAGCTGGTTGATAGGCCGATAATTTATTCGAAAATTAATGATGTTAAAAGTGAATTTATTGTAGAAGATGATTATAGAATTTATAAATATGTAATGAAAGAGTCGGATTTTAATAAATAAAGTTATATTTTTCTTAAATTTACATTGACTTTTTAGTTTTTTAATATTTACTTTTAATAAGTTTTATGATATGATTTATGTCGTCTAGTGAATGATCCGCTATTATTTTAGAATATGATCATTGAAAAACACATAAATTGAGAGGAGAACTTAGAATGAGTAATATTATTGACAAAATTAATGCAAAACAAATTAATCCTAACATTCCAGAATTCCGTGTTGGATATACTGTTAGAGTTGATGTTAAGATTATCGAAGGAAAAAGAGAACGTATCCAAGCTTTTGAGGGTATTGTTGTTGCTCGTCGTGGTGGTTCAGTTAATGAGACTTTTACAGTACGTAAAATGTCTAGTGGTATTGGGGTAGAAAGAACATTTCCAATTCATTCACCAAAGATTGCTGGTATCACAGTTATTCGTAAAGGTAAAGTTAGACGTGCTAAGCTTAATTTCCTTAAAGGTATGGTTGGCGGATACCGTATTAAAGAAAGAGGACAAAAATAAGGCCAAAGCCTTATTTTTTTGTTTAGGTGATTAATTATGGAAAGAGTTAAAAAGGAAAAGTTAAAAAAAATATTTAAAGAATACTTACCATATTTAATAGTTATAATTGGTGTAATTTTAATTAAACAATTTGTAGTCTCTCCAATTATTGTTAATGGAGAGAGTATGATGAAAACACTTCATGATAAAGATGTTATGTTTCTAAATAGATTAAGTTATAGATTTTCTAAAATAGAAAGATTTGATATTGTTGTAATTGATAATGGTAGTGAATACATTATTAAAAGAGTAATTGGAATGCCAGGAGAAGAAATAACTTGTGAAGATGGAAATATTTTTATAAATGGTAAAAAAATAAAAGATTCTTATGGATATGGTAAAACAGAAAATTTCTATTATAAAGTTCCTAAAAATGAGTATTATGTTTTAGGAGATAATAGAGAAAATTCTATGGATAGTAGATATTTTGGTTCTTTTAATAAAAAAACTATTCTTGGGAAAACTAGTTTTATAATATTTCCATTTAAAAGATTTGGTAATAAAAATTAAGACGTTAAATATTAAGTAAAGTGCACAATTGAGTGCATGAATGTTCAAAAAAGTGT
>CANTCS010000035.1 GCA_947652375.1 uncultured Mollicutes bacterium
AAAGAAAGGAGTTTCTAATATATGTGAAAAAATCACATAATTAGATTATACGTGAAAATTATGGAATATAAACTATTAGAAGAAAAAGATTTAGAGTTAATGGAAGAAATATTAAAAGATGATGATATGATATTTGATTTAGAAAATATCAAGAAATTTTATAATGATAAAAATACAATTGGATTTGTAGCAAAAAAAGATAATAAAATAGTTGGTTTTGCTTATGGTTACGATATTATTCACCCAGATGGCAAACATGCATATTTTATCTATTCAATAGGAATGCTTCCTAATTATCAAGACAAAGGTTATGGTACTAAATTATTATCATTTATAAAAGATTATATTAGTAATAATGGTTATTTTGAAATGTTTGTTATGACTGATAAAGGAAACCCAAGAGCTTGCCATGTTTATGAAAAATTAGGTGGCAAAAATGATTATGAAGATGAGATATGTTATGTTTATAATTTTGAAGAAAGGAGTAATCAATGATTATAGAAGATAATGACTTAAAAATAAGAACTTTAACAGAAAAAGATTTTCCTATTCTTTATAAGTGGTTAATTGATGAAAGAGTTTTAGAGTTTTATGGTGGTAGAGATAAAAAATATACTTTAGAAACTATAAAAGAGCATTATACTGAGCCTTGGGAAGATAAAGTAATAAGAGTAATAATAGAATATCAAGGTAAGCCTATTGGCTATGGACAAATATATAAAATGTACGATGAACTTTATGAAGATTATCATTATCCAAAAAGTGATGAGATAGTTTATGGAATGGATCAATTTATAGGTAAACCTGATTATTGGAGTAAAGGTATTGGTACAAGATATATTAAAATGATATTTGAATTTTTAAAAAAGGAAAGAAGTGCTAATGCAGTAATTATAGACCCACATCAAAATAACTCAAGGGCAATAAAATCTTATCAAAAAGCAGGATTTAGAATTATTGAAGATTTACCAAAACATGAATTGCATGAAGGAAAAAAAGAAGATTGTTATTTAATGGAATATCGCTATGATGACAATATTGCAAATGTTAAAGCCATGAAATATCTAATTGAACATTATTTTAATGGTATTAAAGTAAATAGTATTGAAGTAATTGGAAATGGATATGATAGTGTTGCATACATAGTAAATGATGAACATATTTTTAAAATGAAGTTTAGTGCTAATAAGAAAAAAGGTTATGAAAAAGAAAAAGCAATATATGATTTTTTAAATAGAAAATTACATACTGATATAGAAGTTCCAAATATAGAATACTCGTATATAAGTGATGAAATATCTATATTGGGTTATAAAAAAATTAAAGGTAAATTCTTAAATCCTGCCGTTTATTTAAGCATGTCAGAAGAAGAAAAAGAAATTTTGAAATATGATATTGCTAAATTTTTAAGACAAATGCACGATTTAGATTATGCTGATATAAAGTCATATACAATAGATAATAAGCAAAATGTATTAGAAGAATATCAATTATTAAGAGATACGATTTATGATAGTCTTACATATATAGAAAAACAATATATTGAAAGTTTTATGGAGAGATTAAAAACTACTACTGTTTTTGATGATAAAAAGTGTTTGTGTCATAATGATTTTAGTAGTAATCATTTGTTATTAGATGAAAATAATAAACTAGTTGGAATAATTGACTTTGGAGATTCTGGAATTATAGATGAGTATTGTGATTTTATCTATTTACTAGAAGATAGTGAAGAAGAAATTGGTTCTAAATTTGGTAAAGATATATTAGAGTTATATGAAAATATTGATATAGACAAAGCAAAAGAATATCAGAATATTATAGAACAATACTATCCTATTGAAACTATTATTTATGGGATAAAGAATAATAGGCCTGATTTTATAGAAAAGGGTAGAAAAGAAATATATCTAAGATTTCATGGCGATAATATTTCTGCTATAAGAAAATGAATTTTACTAAAAGAATTTGTTAAAAGTTTGCAAAAACCGAGCTAAAAGAAATTACATAACTAATGGCTCGGTTTTTAAGACTATAATTTCATTATAGTAACACACTACGATATTGGCAAGCCAATAACGATGTGTGCCAAGGGAATCTTCCCTTTGGAAACCCTAAAAGCAACATATATTACAAAGTTTCACAATGTAATAATGTTGCCTTTTTATTTCACTATCGTTTCATAAAAAGAAAAAGGTTATCGCTGCTTTTATTGGCTAATCTTACAAAACGCACCACACCTTTTTAAAAAAAATAGTCTAATCGCTAATCTTACGAAAAGCGAAAAGACTATTTTTTCTTATTGTATATTTTTTCTAATAATCTTGCAGTATCTCTTTTGGCTACATATATGACTAAGTAAGTTATAAGTTCATAAGTAATCATTACTACAAAGAAAATTATGATTACTATTGAATTATTTGTTAATCCCTTTTTTACATAATCTATAAATTGTATGGTTAGGTATATTATTCCAAAGATTACTGTTGATATTACTGTTGTATCATCAAAAGATCGTTGTATCACCCTCGATTCTTCTTTATCAGCATTTAATCCTCTTACACTCCATCTACCTATTACCATTAACACTAATACCATTAAAAATGGAGTAATAACCCAATACAAATTATAGCCATAATCATTTTTCTGAAATAAAACTAATACCAAACTTACTACCATAAAAATATTTAATAATACGATTCCAATATTTCTTATTATAATTTTACTTTTTTGCATTTTTGTTTCTCTCCTTTACTTTTAAACTTTGAATCAAAATAATAATTTCTTTAGAAGTATTGATTTGATATTCAGTATCTTCTATCGTATGTAGCAGTAATTCTCTTTCACTTTCCAATATGTTTTTCTTTTCTAAATTTTCTCTACAAGCATTAACAAGCTTTGTTGAATTTTCAATACTACCTAAAACATTGATTTCAGCCTCATTTAATTCATCTAACTTCATTTTTTCATAATAAGCTTTGATAAATGGATTTAACGAACTAACTTCCATGCCTAAACCTATTTTATACATCATCTCGTTATAATTAACATTTATAAACTTACTTATCTTTCTTAATGTTTTAGGATTAGGTACTTCTCTTTCCCCTGATTCGATTTTAGATAATTCAGCATTACTAATGTTTGCTTCTTTAGCAAGTTGTCTTTGTGAATAACCTGCTTTTTCTCGTGCTTCAGCGATTATTTCGCCAATCTTTTTTTCTTGCATTGTAATACACCTCACAAATACATAATAGCATACATGTTAACTAAAATCAACAAAATAAGCAAAATTGTTTCTAAAAGTGTTGACAACTTAGTAATTATTATGTATATTATAGATATTTCCAAAAATTAACATTACATTCAAAATGTTAATTAGTAAGAAAGAAAGGAGAAAATCTATGAATGAATAAAAGACATCAAGATTTACCAACAAAGATTTTAAAAGATAAGAGAATCAAGCCTGATGGAAAGCTGATATATTCGTATATCTACGACAAAGGACAAGATAGGATTATCACAGATCTAAATGTTGGAGAATTACAACAAGTAGTGAAAATAAATAATCAAGGACTTAGAAAAAACCTTGAAAGATTAGAACAATCAAAGTATCTAATCTACAAGGAATACGATACAGGAATGTACACAATAAATCTGCTAGGTTGTTAAATAACTCCTAGTAGATATGGTACAGTAAGATATATAGGCTTATGTTAGTACCTTTTCTATAAAGATAGAATAAACTTCATTTAATCCTAAGGACAGGATTTAAAAAATGTTCTAGGGATAACTTTGCCTATTTTTAATAGGCTAGAGGAAAGTCCAATATCATTTTAGATTTAAGGAGAATAATCATTTTAAAATTGACTAGTGAATTTATCATAACTCCACGAATATTATTTAGAGATAAGAGATTATCAAGAACTGATATTGATGTTTTAAGTCTTATCATATCACTTGCCTTAAACAAAGGGTATTGTTATGCTACGAATGATTATCTAAGAGAGTATATAAATTCATCTGATAGAACGATAAATTATTCATTGTCTAAATTAAAGAAGCTCGGCTATATCATAGTAAAACATGAAAATAGCAAAAGAAGAATATATCTTAATACAGAAAAGATACCAACAAAAGTTGCAGATGAGGGTGCAGAAAATTGCAGTAATGAGAGTGCAAGCAGTTGCACCCATAATATAAATAATAATAAATATAAAAAGAATAAAAGAAATGAGATTATTCCTGAATGGATGAAACACCCTGAAATGTGTGTTTCTATTCCATTAAGTGAAGAAGAACAAAAAGAAATGGATGAACTAATGAAAGATTATAAATGAGAGGAGAGATGTGTATGATTGGAGGATTTAGTTTATAGGATATGAAAAAAGGGGGAAGTAAGAAAATGGAGGTAGTATATAATGTAAAATATAAATTTAAGACAAATGAAAATCGAACTAAGGATGAAATTAAAAGTATATTTAATAACAAATTATTAAATGTCATTATGATTTTAGAAAATCATGAGTTAGCGTTTAAAGAATCCTAAATATGAGATATAATATACTTGTATTTACAAATATTTATAGCTGTTCTCATACGTTGGAGGAGTGGCTATGATAGAAAAGGTAGGTGTATATTGTAGATTATCTGATGAAGATAGAGATAAGTTAAATAAAAATGATGATAGTGATTCAATCGTAAATCAAAGAAGTATGTGTTTAAAATATGCGAATCAAAATGGATGGAATGTTGTAGATATTTATTCTGATGATGATTTTTCAGGAGCAGGAACTTATAGACCTGACTTTGAAAGACTTATCAAAGATTGTGAAAGTGGAAAAATCAATTTAGTTTTATGTAAATCACAATCAAGATTTTCAAGAGATATGGAAGTCATTGAAAGGTATTTACACAACAAGTTTATTGAATGGGGAGTAAGATTTGTAAGTATTGTTGATAATGCAGATACAAGTATCGAATCTAACAAGAAGTCAAGACAAATCAATGGACTAATCAATGAATGGTATTTAGATGATTTATCAACAAATATCAAAAAGTCTTTAAAAAATAAAAGAGAAGATGGTTTATTTATGGGAAGCTTTGCTCCTTATGGTTATGATAGGAGTGAAGAAGATAAACACAAATTAGTAATTGATCCTGTGGCAGCAGAAGTAGTTAAAAAGATATTTAAGATGTATGCAGAGGGCAATGGTTATTACAAAATTTGTGAATATCTAAACAATAATAATATTCCACCAAGGTCAGTATATAAAAAACAAAAAGGTAGTAAATTCGTATGTTCTAATTGTGATTATAAAAATGTTCAATGGAATCCAGATACGATAGCTCAAATGCTTAGAAATGAATTTTATATTGGTAATCTTGTACAAGGAAAAATAACTTCAATGGGTTATAAAGTTCATAAGTTTAAAAAAGTAGCTGATAAAGATTGGTGCAGAATAGAAAATTCACACGAGCCAATTATTGATATGGAAACTTGGAACAAAGTACAAAAGATACTTGGTACACATTTAAGTCCTACTAAAACTGGAGAGATACACTATTTAAGTAGAAAAGTTTATTGTATGGAATGTGATAAGGTTTTTATGAGAAATGTGTATAGTGTAAAAGGAGAAAAGACTGGTAAAAGAGCATACTTACAATGTAAAGGCGCTAAAAAATATCACACTTGCGATAATAACAAAGCAATTAGAATGGATGAATTAGAAACTATATTACTTAATGCAATCAATGATTTACTAGATAATTACTACGATCAAAATAATTTACAAGAACTCTATAACAGAAGAAGTCAACAAGACACAAGTAATTGTGAAATAATAAAAGTTTTAGAAAAAGAAAAAATGAACCTTAACAAAAAAATAGAAGATAATAAAACCTTTTATAGAAATCTTTACGAAGATAAAGTAAAAGGAACTATTACAGAAGATATGTTTAATATGATGTCTAGTGATTATTTAAGAGAAATTGAAGCAATGACTAAAAGAGTTGAAACGATTGATAGTGAGATAAATAATCTACAAGTTGTTAAAGAAGAAAGAAAACAAGCAGATGAAATACTAAAAAAATATAAGCATATCAAAGAATTAAATAAAGTAATAGTTGATGAATTTATTGATAAGGTTTATGTTGGAGTTTATGATAAAGAATCAAAAATACGAGATATTGAAATAGAATGGAACTTAGAATTTTAACGATTATATGATAATTTGGACTTTTCTACAAAATAAGAAATACAGAAAAATAGGAGGTAATGGATGAACGAAATTAAAGAATATAATAAAACAATATTTGAGAGTATTAAACACACTGATGAATATGGTAATGAATATTGGTTAGCAAGGGAATTACAACAAGTATTGGAGTATAAAAAATGGCAAAAATTTGTAAATGTAATAGAAAATGCAAAGTTAGCTTGTGAACAAAGTAAATTTATTATTGATGAACATTTTACCCAAGTGGGTAAAACATCAAAAATGCCTAATGGTGGAGTTAAAAATATACTAGAATATAAGTTATCAAGATATGCTTGTTACTTGATAGTACAAAACTCAGATCCTAGAAAAGAAGTTGTTGCTTTAGGTCAAACTTACTTTGCAGTACAAACAAGACGACAAGAGTTAACTGAAAAAGAATATTCTATGTTAACTGAGGATGAGAAAAGATTTTATCAAAGGAGTTTGACTAAAAAAGGCAACTACTCATTGAATCAAGCAGCTAAAAAAGCAGGAGTTAAAAACTTTGACCAATTTCATAATGCTGGTTATAAAGGATTATACAATGGTGAAACAGCTGATGATATTGCTAAAAGAAAAGGATTAAGATATAGAGAAGATATTTTAGACAATATGGGCAGCGATGAATTAATTGCTAATCTATTTAGAATTTCACAAACTGAACAAAAATTAAAAAGAGATAATATACAAGGTGAGGGTAAAGCTAAAGAAACTCATTATGAAGTAGGTCAAGAAGTTAGAAATACTATTAAAAGGCTTGGAGGAGTTATGCCTGAAGATTTACCAACACCTAAAAAGTCTTTAAAAGAATTAGAAAAAGAAAAGTCAAAACAAGAAAAAATAGAAATGAAATAATAAATTTGGATTTTTCCGATTCCTGCACATGGAGGGATGGACAGTGGCGCTATTGGTAATGGATTACAGGAAAAAGATTTAAACTTGCAAGCTTCTACTTATATGTATAATCGTTTGAGAGAATTGGGAATTCCTGCTCAAATGACTAGAGATGAAGATGAGTACTTACCTAAAAATGATCGTATAAAAAGGGCAAAAGAACTATATAATAATAGTCCTAATACAATTTTAGTTGCTAATCACATAAACTCAGGGGGTTCGATAGGAAAAATTGTGATGGCTAGAATATGGTGTATAACTTCGTAAGCTCTTTGAGTTATGGAACTTAAATTTACTTTTGTTCCACAATTTGATAGTTTGTTGGTACAAGACTAATCAAAATATGAGTCTATTTTAATAATAGACTTTTTTAAATGTGTAGAAAAAGGAGAAAATAAAATATGATAGTAAGAGTTAAAAAGGATAAAAATTATGCTGTAATGAGTAATTATCATTTTAAAGACAAGAATTTAAGTTTAAAGGTTTATTATCTTTGATGTTATCACTTCCTGATAATTGGGATTATTTAATTAATGGATTATGTAGTATATGCAATGAATCAAGAACTATTATAAGATATTTTAAAGGAATTGAGAGATAATCACTATTTAAAAATGAATGAAAATGAAAATCGTGATGAAAAAGGAAAGTCTATATATGATTATATAGTTTATGAAATTCCTAGTATTAATCCATAGAGCGATTTTCGCCTTGTGGATTTGCAATATACGGATTTCTATATACAATTAAGTATTTAAATAATAAAGTATTAATAAATAGATAAAACCGATAAAAACAAAATTGAATTTTGATAAGTAAATTAATAGTCGATTTTTGTCGACAAATATAGTATAATTAAGTTACTTAGTTATTCTTGAATAATTAAAAGATTGGTATTTGTGAAGTTTGAGTGTGGAGGGCAAAACTATGAATGAAAAAACTTATGATGAAGTATTAGATGAAAAAAATCCTAAAATAAAACAATTATACTGGGATATTGCTTTTGGATTACAAGATGTTGATAAATTAAAACCATCAAAATACATGGTTAAACTTGCTGATGAGCATATTAAAGGTGCTAAAACATATAAGGAAGTTCAAACTGAAATTAGCTTATATCATGAAAATAGTAATTCTGATGATGCAAAAGAAGCTGATGAAGTAGCAACAGCTATTTATGAAATACTAAATGATGGTGCTTTTAGATTTGATTATTTAACTTATAAAAACTATCATAAGAGATTATTTCAAAATTTAGACAAAAAAGTTTATAATGCTGGAGAATTTAGAACTCATAATTTTACAAAAGATGAAGAGATATTAGATAATGATACGGTTACTTATCAATCTTATGACTTAATAGAAAAAACTTTAAAATATGATTTTGAAGAAGAAAAACAAATAGACTATTCTAAATTTACTAATAATGAATTAATAGAAAGAATTACTGAATTTACATCGAGAATATGGCAAGTTCATCCTTTTAATGAAGGTAATACTAGAACTACCGCTGTATTTATTCAAAAATATTTAATTAGTATAGGTTTTGATGTTAATAATGATTTATTTAAAGATAATTCGTTATATTTTAGAAATGCTTTAGTAAGAGCCAATTATACTAACTATGCTAAAGGAGTAAAGGAAACTAAAAAATATTTAATTATGTTTTTTGAAAATTTATTATTTAATAAAAATAATATTCTTGATATTGACAATTTATATATAAATAAATGACGAAACAAATATTTAGGAAGTGATGAAGCAATGGCAAATAAAAATATAAATTTGCAAAATGCAAAATCTAGTAAAGATGATGAATTTTATACTAGATATGAAGATATAGAAAATGAAGTTATGCATTATAAAATAAGTTTTGCAAACAAAACGGTTCTTTGTAATTGCGATGATCCATTTGAATCTAATTTTTGTAAATTCTTTTTAAAAAACTTCAATGTTTTAAAATTAAAGAGGTTAATTTGTACATCATATGCCTCATCGAAGGTAATTGCAACAGAATTAAAAAGTTTAAATAAAAATAACAAAAAAATAACAAATAAAAATGGATATGTTTTAGATGTCACAAAATTTACTGATATGAATGGCGAAATTCCAGACTCTGTGATTAATGAATTTTTACGTAATGCAGAGTGTATAAAAAAATTAAATGGTAAAGGAGATTTTCAAAGCAATGAATGCATAGAATATTTAAAAGAATCAGATATAATTGTTACAAATCCACCTTTTTCTTTATTTAAAGAATTTGTTTCTACTATTATGATGTATAAGAAGAAATTTTTAATTATTGGCAATCAAAATGCGTTAACTTATAAGGAAATATTTCCATTACTTAAAGATGACAAAATATGGACAGGTTATCA
The DNA here is from genome assembly GCA_947652375.1 of uncultured Mollicutes bacterium. GTDB lineage: Bacteria > Bacillota_I > Bacilli_A > RF39 > UBA660 > UBA3789. The sequence goes on from CANTCS010000035.1 coordinate 9,530, forward strand.
ATTTGGCGAAATGAAATTTAAAGTTCCTGTTTCTTCTAAACCAAGAACTACAAGATTTTGGGTTGATGAAAATGGTCAAAAATGGAGAAGTCTTGGAAATGCTATGTGGCTTACAAATATTGATAATGAAAGAAGACATAAAGAGATAAAATTAACAAAATTTTATAATGAAAAAGATTATCCTAAGTATGATAACTACGATGCTATAAATGTTAAAACAATAAATGATATACCATGTGATTATTATGGAATAATGGGTGTTCCTATTACTATTATAAATAGATATAATAAAGATCAATTTGAAATTGTTGGTGAGGCAAATCATGGTTCAGATAATGAATATGATTTATTTAAACCAATAATAAATGGTAAGGAAATTTTTAAAAGGATACTGATAAAGAGAAGATTTAGTGAAAAGAAAATTAAAGATTTTATCATTTTAGATTTATTTAGTGGTGCTGGTGGCTTTTCTTATGGAATGGAGAAAAATCAGCATTTTAAAACCGCCATTGCCTTAGACTTCAATGAACAAGCACTTTTAACATTCAAACATAATATGCCAAAAACTACAACTATTGTAGGAGATATAACAGATAATGACATAAAACAAGAAGTTATTAAATTAAGCAAAAAAGAGAAGGTTAATATGATTATCGGTGGACCGCCTTGTCAAGGCTTCTCTTTAAAAGGAAAAAAATTGGGACTTGATGATCCTCGTAATTATCTTTTTAGAGAGTATTTAAATTTTGTTGAAGAACTTAAACCTGAAGTTTTTATTATTGAAAATGTAAAATCTCTATTATCTACATCTGCTGGATGGTTTAAAAACCAAATTATAAATAAGGTAAAGGAATTAGGTTATTTTGTTGAATGTGGAGTATTAACGGCATCAGATTTTGGTGTTCCTCAGTCACGACAGAGAGCAATATTTATTTGTTCAAAAAACAAAAGAATATATTTACCAAGCCCTAAAGAAATAAAGAAAGTTACGGTAAAAGATGCAATATATGATTTAGCTTATTTAAGTTCAGCAGAAGGAGAATTTGAGCAAGAATATATTACAAAACCAACAAGCGACTATCAAAAAGAAATGAGAAAAGGTTCTAAAAAATTGTATAATCATAAAGCTTCTAAGCATTCAGAACTAGCTATAAAAAAATTAGAAATGATCCCCCCTGAATCAGGGAAAGAACATTTGCCAAAAGAATTATTGGGAAAACAACAGTTTAATGGTACGTGGGGGAGACTTAGATGGGATAGTGTTTCTCCAACTATAGATACAAGGTTTGATGCTTCATCAAATGGTACAAATAATCATCCATTTTTAAATCGTGCAATAACACCAAGAGAGGCAGCAAGAATTCAGTCTTTTGATGATAAATTTGTTTTTTGGGGTTCAAAGGTGCATATAAGAACTCAAATAGGAAATGCTGTCCCACCTTTGTTAGCAAAGGCTATAGCTGATGAAATTTATAAAGAAGTAGGTGAATAATAATGAACACAGAGATGGCTTATTTAATAGGTATGATTTTAGGAAATGGGGAAATTCAACAAGGAAATAATGAAACAACAGTTACAATAGATATTCCTCATAAAAATTTGTACACAGATGATCAAAAAGACGTTCAAATATATGTTAAAGCTAGTATTGTAGATATACGTTCTATTATAGAACCATTGCTTGGAACAGATTTAGTATGCACGCAAGATAGAAGATCTACAAAACTATCTTTTAGAAAGCCAAATGCCGAATATGTTATGAGACAAATCTTACATTATATTGGTAATGGTAGCAAACATCATTATATGGAAATGAATACAGAGTTGTTTAATATTACAACTGACCAGAAAAAATTTTTACTTAGAGGAATTGCAGATGTTACTGGATATATTAGAAAAAGTAATGAGGCATATGGTCAATTAGGACATCATAGAGTTTACATTGAAATACCGAGTAATTGGAAATTAGTTATTGATATTGCAAATTTATTAAAAAGTATTGATATACCAATTCATAATATTGATTTTGGACATCCTAATTTTAGAGACAGTAATTTAAAAGAATATAACAAAGGGAAATTATTATATTGGAAAAAAGAGCATCAAATAAAAATATATGCAAATGAATTTTTACCAATTGGATTTAATATTAAACATAAACAAGAATCACTTCAAAAATATAGTGAGGAACTTCTAAAATATTTATCTTCTACAGAAACTCATAGGTTTTATTGGGAAAAACCAATTAGAAAAAAAACTAAGCCAAAACACCCAGGAGAAACTGATAACTCGTTACCAGTTGAAATACAAGGAAAACATTACGAATCATGGACATATTTAGCAAAGGATTTAGGTTATGAAAAATAGTGTTTTATTAGAAATGGAATTATATGAACCAATGAGAATATGGCTTCAAAGCTATTTGGAAGATAAATATAAAAATGCTGAAATTATAACTATTGATTCACATTCAAAAACATTGGACACATATTTAGAAGAGTATGGGGTTCTAAGTTACTATCCTGAGTCAGTTGGTGTGGATATTCAAATAGATGTTTTAGGAATTATAAAGGAAAAAAATAAAGCATTTCTAGTTTTCATTGAAGCTAAGAAAAATCAACTTAATTTACATGATTTAGGACAACTGTGGGCTTATTGCCAATTATGCGAACCTATTGAAGCCTTTCTTTTATCACCAAAAGGATTAGGAAGTTTAAATAAAATTTTTAATAATTTATCAAGAATTGACTTATTAGAGTTTGGTAATGAGAGAAAAAAGATCAAAAAAATGCAGGTTGGTAAATGGGATATTTTAGGGGAGAGTATAGACTATGTGTCTTTGGTCCCAAAAACGTAGTATAAAAAATCTGGATTAGAATTAATTTTGTTTTGTAACTTATTGAAAAAATTAATTGCCAAGCTATAAAATATTATTTATTTCCAATAATATAGCGTTTACATTTTTTTGATTTTATTAAAATTAGAATAACAGATTACACATTAAAATTTTTGTTGAGAGAAGAATAACATATGTATGAATTTAAAGAATATTGTAAAATATCAGTTCATAATCACTTTGGTGTTAGTGAATTCGGAAGAAAGATTTTTTAAAATTTCTCAAAGCCTTATAATTACTGGGCAAGATGCTGTAAAAATATTTTTTTATTTCCTGTTTACTTTCCACTTGAAGTGGGCTATTATGGTAATATATGAGAATTGGAAGCAAATACGATTTTAGGAGATACTTTTATCTTCTTTTTTTGTTGTTGCTGTTTTTTAAATTTTCTATATTTTTTAAAGAAATGAGGTGAAGTGTAGAAGAATTTGTTAATTTTTTAAGGTCATAAAATGTTTTTTTTGCAATAAATATTAGAGAAGAGTTTTATCATAATTTTTCTCTTTTTTACTGTAAAAATATTTAAACTGTTGGAGACTATCTAAGGGTTTTAGGGATATTCCAATGTCATCAGTTTAAGGAAATACATAATTCCTTATGTGGTTTTTACTGTCCT
>CANTCS010000036.1 GCA_947652375.1 uncultured Mollicutes bacterium
TCTTGTTTTTATTAATTAATTGTACACTAAATGTAGAAGCAATAAATATTACAACGAGTACTGAGACTTATTCAGGAGATTCTTCATATAAAAAAGTTACTAATACAGGTAATTTTAAAATTTATACTAGTTCGAATAGTTATGATCGAACAGCTTTTAGATTATATAAAGTAATAGATGTTTATTATAATTCTAGTCAAGATGCTTTAAAATATCAATTTACTACAGTATTTCAGCAATATTTAAATAATAATAGTTTCTGTCCTAGTAAATTTAAAGATTTGACAATTGAAAGATATATGACCTTAGATCAAGGAAATGCAAATAGAGGTACTTTAAATGGTGGAAGTATAGTAGATAGCGAAGTAGTAAGTGGAGGAAATTTAACATCTAATGATTTTGCTAAATTAATGAGTGGTTTTGCTAAATATATTAGAGAACAACATATTGATTCTGATGCGACTTTAAGTGATTATAATACTACTAGTATACCTTATGTAAATAAGGATTCTATTCCAGTAGGTACTTATTTAGCATTGCCAGGATATAGTCAAGCAAACAATGTTGGAGTGTCAGTTTTTGGAGTTATGGTAGATAGTGTAAGATTAGAAAAGAATGGCTCTACTTGGGAATTGAAAGATGCTAAAATATTTTCAAAATCATCAAGTACAACTTTAAGGCATACAATTTCTGTTCAAAATTCTTTTAATTCTTCAGTAGATACTAGTTTTGATACTAGTATTGAAGGGAAAATTTCTTTTGATATCCCAACCTATCCAGCTGATAGTTATATATGGGGAATTACAGTAACAATTGATAAAGTTCGTAACGAAAGTGGTTGGTTGAGCTTTGTTACTTCAGGTTTTTCAACATCCGATATGTCATCAACTGGAGGTAGGATAAAGTATAACGATCAAGAGGTTGGAAGAGTAACAAGAAATAATTCTACAGGACAAGTTGTAATTTCACTTTACAAAACAAATGATCTTCCAAAAACAATAGAACTTAATTATCATGCAGAGAAATTAAATTCAACTAATAGTGTAATGGGAGAAAATAGAAGAAATGCAACACTAGAATTTATGGATCCATATACGTCCTATGAAACATCAGCAGTAAATTCTTCGGAGACTAAAGCTGTATATATATTTACATATGCTTTACAAGTAACAGGAATAAATGGTGCAGAGTTTAAAGTTACAGATAGTTCAGGAGTATCTAAGGGAACAGTAACAATTGGAAGTAATGGTATTGGGGATTTAAAAGGCTTAAAATCTGGAACTTATACAGTAACTCAAACGAAAGCTCCAGCTGGTTATGCATTATTAAGTGGTTCTCAAACAATAAAAGTAGGAAATGGAGGAACATCAGTTTCAGGGAAAGATGGGTACTATAACATTACAATGAGAAATTCCATTTTAGCGATATTACCTTTTACAGGAAGTATGGGAACAATAATTTTTACTATTGTTGGAGCATTACTAATAATAGGTTCGATTCTATTTATAATAATTTATAAGAAAAAAAATAAAGAAAAAAATGCAACTATTAATTAGTTGTGTTTTTAAATTGTATTTTGAAATCAAGGTAAACAAAGTTTTTTTAAAAGTTGATAGTGAATTAATAAATAATGGAAATTTGAATTTTATATATTTTTTTATTTTAAATATATAATTAAATTTATCATACTTTTTTTTTCGTTTTTAACTTTAAAAATAGATAGTTGTAATTATTATAAATTTCTTGTAAAATAAATTATAATAGGAAGTAAAGGTGATGTATGTGGAATTATTTTTAGTTTTTTTGATGATTATTAGTATTTCTATTAGTTTAATGGCATTTCTTAAAAGAAGAATAGAAGAGCTTATTCCAATAGGTGTAGTTATAATAACTTTAATTATTTATATATGTGGATTATTTGATAATTTGGTTTTAGGTGTTAATATAGTAAAGTTTGTAATTTTTATATCTTTATTATTTAATATTATTTATTTTAGAAAAGTATTTAAGGATAAAAATTTAAGAATTATTTTAGAACAAATCTTTACTCCAGGATTATTGATTTATATTATTTTGTATTTGGTTTGTATTTATATTAATAAAGGAAGAATTTTTGATGATTATGATGAATTTAATCATTGGGGATTACTATTAAAAAATATGTTTTTACATAATGGATATGGAACTGTTTTGGGCTCTAAAGTTACATTTAATGAGTATCCTCCCTTTACTGGAACATTTGGATTTTTATTTTTAAATTTAAAAGGGGAATTTTTAGAAGAATATGCTTTAATTGCGCAAAATTTATTATATCTTTCAATTGTTATTCCAATTACTAGAAATATTAATTTTAAATTTAATTTTTTAAATATAAAGAAGTTTTTATTAGTTATGGTTTTTATAGTAGCAACTCCAATTATTTATTTTGATGCGTTTTTTTCAAATTTATTAGTAGATGGATTGATAGGTATTTTATTTGCTTTAGGTTTGTATAAAATATATTGTTATGATGATAATAAGATTTATAAAAATATATTTTTAATAACTATAATTACAGAATTATGTTTAATAAAAACTGAGGGAATATTCTTTGGGATAATTCTAGTTATAGCTAATTTAGTTTTTAGTATTATTAAAAAAGATTATAAAGATTTGAAAATTAATTTAATTTTATTATTGATTCCTTTTATTTTGACTTTTTCATGGTTTTTTAAAATAAATATAAGTCATAAAACTACTGAGTGGAATTTTAATGATGCTGTTAATTTTAATTATCATGATAAAGATGAAATGGCAATTAAAGAAAGCTTTTTTAAAGCAATTTTTGAAAGAGGAGATATCTCTTGTTATCGATTTACTTTATTTACTTTTGTTTTAATCTTAATTATATATTCAATTTATGTATATTCTAATTGTAATTTGCCTTTTAAAAAAAGATACTTGTATGTTTTAGTATGGCATTCGATTGCTATTGTGCTTTTTATGATTGGTTTATTATGGATGTATTTAACTTTATTTATTCAATATGAAGCAACTATTTTATCTTGTTTTTGGAGATATACTTCAACTATAGTAATATCTTGGACGATGTTAAATAATCTTATCTTATGTGAAAATAAAAATAATTTGATTTCTTCAATATTATTAATAATAGTATTTTTAGTTTTTCTTCCATACGAAATTTTAGATGCTAGATATATTAAAAGAGATGAATGTATTGAAGCTATAAAAGAGGGTCAAAAAGAATTTTTATCTTTTGAAAAATATGAAAAAAAATTGACTAATAATGATAAAATTTACTTTGTTTCGAAATTAATGACTCCATTTGTATTAAAAATTAATAAATATAAATATATAAATCTTAATATTGCAAATAATGATTCAGATTTAAATTGTGGAGTAGATGAATTTGCAAGAATTTTAAAAGATGAAGAATATGATTATGTTTTTATATTTAAAACTTATTTTGAATTTGAGACTATTTATTGTTCAATTTTTGAAAATAATGAAATATTAAATGATTCTTTATACAAAGTTTCAATTGATGAAAATAATAAAGTTAAATTATTGTTAGTAGAATAGGAAGTGGTTATTGTGTTTTTATTTATAATAATTTTCATGTTAGTATCTTTAAGTTTTGGAATTAAAATATTTTTTAATCTAAAACAAGAAGAAGCAATTTTTATTTCTTTTTTTGGAATGATTTTAATAACTTATATTTTAGGATTGATTGGTTTATTGAAATTTAGCATTTATTTTTTATATTTTTTAGTAGTGATTTCTTTAGGATATTCTATATATATGATATTTAAAAAGAAAGTGAATTTTAAAGAATTAATTACTCTTCCTTTTATTATTTATATAGGAATTTTAATTTTGATATATTATACTTTTAAAGATATTAATTTTATATACTATGATGAATTTATGTTTTGGGGAACAAATTTAAAAACTATGTTATCAGAGTCTTGTTTATGGGCTAGTTCTAAAGTTGATGGAATACATTTAATTTATCCACCTTTTACAGCTCTTTCGGAATTTATTTTTTGTAAAGTTAATGGTAAATTTAATGAAGGTGTTTGTTATTTTTCTATAATATCTTTGTTATTTACATCAATTATGCCATTATTGAAAAATGAAAAATATAATTTAAAATCTTTAGTTAAAGTAAGTCTTATGTTTTTAGGAACTTATTTACTTATAATTTTTTTTGGTTATGAACTTGCTAATTTATCAGTAGATTGTATTTTGGGTGTATTTTTTGCAGTTTTAATGAGTGTTGTTTTTAGATTAGATAATAAAAAAGACTATGTTGTATTATCTATTTTGTTGGTAGCAATTACATTAACTAAAACCAATGGAATATTATTTGCAGGGATAGCTATAATGCAGTTGTTTTTTATAAAAGTTTTTAATTTAATTAAAGAACGTAAAAAAATTAATAAATCATTTTTAATTAAGGAGTTTTCGTCGGTAGGTTTATTATTAATATTAATTATTAGTACAAGTTTGATTTGGAAAGGTTATTATACTTTAAATGGTAAGAAAATTGATGATAGACATGATAAAAATACAGTAGAAACGATAGATATTGGAGAGTTTATTAATGCTAGTACTTTGAATGGAAAAGGGAGTGAAAGAAATACAAAACTTAGTAATAATTTTTATGAAAAATTAAAGAAAGAAGAAATAGTAAAAAAAGATAAATATAATAATACTTTAATTATACTTTTAATTATAAATATTTTATATATTGTGTTTTTGCTCTTTAACAAAAATAAATTAAAGTCTCTAGCTAATTTGGTTAGCATTAATATAGGTTTTTTGTTATATATATTTACAAATCTTTTAATGTTTATGTTTGTTTTTCAATTTGATCAAGGTAATATGTTGATGGGGTTTAATCGTTATATGAGTACCTATATAATGGCGATGGCTATAAATTTGATTTTTTTCTTAATAAATGATATTAAATTTTTTAATATGATAATAATAAGTTTTATTTTTCTTTATATAAAAGATATTGATTTTTTAAAAGTTAATTTTAGACCAAAGATAAATGATGTAACTATTCATAACAGTGAAATTATTTTATCAAAAGTAAAAAAAGATGAAAAGGTTTTTATTATAGATCAAAAATTAGATTTTGGAACAGAATTTGTTACTACTAAGTATTTAATATCTCCAATTAGGACTAATTTATTATATGAGTGGAATGTTGGATGCTATGACTATGATGTTTATTATAAAATTGCTCTTTCGGAAGATGAGTTTAGGAAAAAAATATTTGATGAGGGATATGATTATATTTTTGTGATTTCTATTGATTATACTTTTTTAGGAGATTATAAAAATTTATTTACAGAAAAGTCTTTAGAAAAATTAGAACAAATTGCTGGTAAATGGTATAATTCAGATGGAATTCTTCTAGATGTTTCTAAAGATTTAGTTAAAAAAAAGTAATAAAATTTTTTGCTAGAAATTTGGTTTTATAATTAATTAAAGTTTACAAATATGTAAACTTTTTTCTGTTAATTTATAAGTTCTATTAAAAAATTTTATTGCATAATATATTATTTAATGTTATATTAAATTAAAATAGGTAGTTAAAATATATAAATTAATTATAGGAGAAAAGGATTATGAAAAATAAAAAAATATTATCGTTTTTTATAGTAATGGTAGTAGTTGGAATTATTGTACAAAATTTAATTTTTTATGTTAAGGCTGAAACTACAGTAGAGCCTTCTACATCGGGAACAACTTTAACTGGGGATGCAAATTATAATCTTTTAATTAATACAGGGGCTTTTAATATTATTCGTACAAATGGAATATATACACAAGGAGAAATAATTAAAGCTTATAAAGTACTTGATGTCTTTTATAATTCGAGTTCACAAAATGTTAAATATCAGTTTACTTCTAACTTTCAAAATTTTTTAAATCAAAGTAGTGAATATAACAATTTGACTATTGAACAATATGTGGCCTTAAATAAGGGTGATGCTTCTTTAAATACATCTGGACATGTAATTGATGGTTTTTTAACTAGTAATGATTATGCTAGATTAATGAGTAAATATGCACAATATGTTAGAACTAATAATATTAGTGGTAGTACTTTAACAGGTAGTGTTTATTCTAATTCGCAAGCTATATTTTCCGCAACTAACTTAAGTGTTGGAACTTATATGGCTTTAGCTGATTCTAATTCAGATTATAGTTATGGAGTAATGGTAGGAAATATTATAGCTGAACCAATTAGTGAAAGGCAAATGAAGATAAAGGATGCTTATATTCAAGCAAAGACTGTTAATTCTAATATGAATACTACTTTATATTGGAATCAATCATCTGGAACTAGTATTACAGTTGATAGTGATTCGGATATTACAGTAAAAGTTAATATTGTAGTTCCTACTATTCCTGCTGATGCAACTAATTTTGGTAATGCAAAAATAAAGTTGCCTATGAATTCTGCGAAATTTACTTCTTCTTTAACATTAAAAATCCCTACAAAAACTGGTAAGTATGAGGGTTCTCCTACTGCAGAAACTTTAACGGATAATACGGGTGTAGTTATTGGTACATCAAAATGTACTGCTCAAGGAGGCCATTGTTATGCTGATGGAGAGATTACATTAGATACAGCTAAGTTAGTTGGTGGAAGTACTATAGAATTGGAATTTAAATATAATTTGAAAAAGATGACTGGTAGTTCATATACTGCTTCTAGTCAAAATTTAAGTGCAACTATGGAATTTCCTGAGCCATATGGTGGTTCGATGATTACACTTAATTCTTATGCTTCCCTTAAATCAAGTGTTATTCAAATTACAGGAACACCTGGAGCTGAATTTGCAATAAAAAGAAATGGTGTAACAGTAGGAACAATAGTTTTATCAACATCAGTAGGAGAATTTCAAGGTTTAGCAGATGGAGCATATACACTTGTGCAAACTAAGGCTCCAACTGGTTATAATAAATTAGATGATGCAACTATTGTGGTAGGTGATGATCAATATGCTATATCAGGTAAAGGTGGTTATTATGGTGTAAATCTTGTTAATGAGTCAATTATTTCTTTACCATTTACAGGTGGAATGGGAACAGTTATCTTTATTGTTATGGGAGTTTTAGTAGTAATAACTGCAATAGTTCTTGGTATCACTTATAAGAAGAAAAAAAGAAGTGTAAATTTAGAAGCTTAAAGTTATTAACCAAAAAAGTTAATAACTTTTTAATTGTTTTGATGCTAGAAATAGTGTAAAATTGAATTAATATTTAAGATAAGTGAGGAGTTAGTATGGATTTTATTTTATTATTTATAATTATATTTTCAATTGGAATTTCTATTAGAAATATTCTACAAAGAAGAGTAGAAGAGACAATACCATTAGCAGTCGTTTTAATTACTATTTTAATTTATTTGGGTGGTTTGTTTGATAATTTAGATTTTGGTGTATACATAGTTTATTTAGTTAGTTTCTGTTCAGTTCTATTTAACATTTTTTATTTAGTAAATTGTTATAAAAAAGGTAATTTAAAAGTAGAACTTGGTAAAATTTTTACTCCAGGATTTTATATATATTTGATATTATTTATATTTTTTTGTTACTTTAATAGAAATACAATTTTAGAAGATTATGATGATTTTAATCATTGGGGATTAATTATTAAGAATATGTTTTATTATAATGGATATGGTACTGTTCCTAATTCTCGTATTACTTTCAATGAGTATCCTCCTTTTACAGCAACTTTTGGGTATTTATTTTTAAAATTAGGGGGAGTTTATCTTGAAGAGAAAGTTTTGATAGCTCAGAATTTTTTATATCTTTCTTTAATTATTTTTATTACGAGAAATTTAAAATTTGAAAAGAATGGTTTATTAATTATTTTAAATATATTATTTATTTTGTTTGGTCCTCTAGTTTTCTCAACCGCTTTTTATTATAATTTATTAGTTGATGGGTTATTAGGTGTTTTATTTGCTTTAGGCTTATATGTAATATATTGTAATGATGAAGATAAGATATATAAGAATATTAGTTTTATTTCAATCTTAACGGGACTTTCACTTACTAAATCAACTGGAATATTTTTAGCTATTGTTTTAATTGTTTTTGAATTTATAAAAAAATTTCTTAATAGAGGGAAGGAAAAGAGTGATTTAAAAATTACTTTATTATTTTTGATAGTTCCTTTAATATTAATAGGTGGTTGGTATACTAAAGTTAATTTAAATAAAAATAGTTATGAGTGGGATATATCATCAGCTCTTAAAATGGAGTATAAAGTTAAAGATAAAGATAAAATAATAAAAAATTATTTTGAGGCCTTTATTAATAAAAAAGAATTTACAAATAAAAATATTAGTTTATTTTGGTGTATTTTAGCTTTATTAGGTTTATCAATATATGTTTATTCGTTATGTAAGACGAAAAAAGAAAAAGTTAATTATGTTTTTGTATCGCTTTCTCATTTTGTGATTTTTATAGGTTTCTTTTTTGGTTTACTATGGGTGTATTTAACTTTCTTTATTAATGTTGAGTCTGAAACTTTAAATTCTTATGTAAGATATTTTTCAACTTTTTTAATAAGTTGGTTAGCATTTAATTTTATAATAATTTGTAATAAGAAGACTATTAAGGGGAGTGCATTTTATATAATTGTTTTAATTACATTATTCTTTGTTCCGTTTGATACTTTAAAAGAAAGATATATAAATAAAGAAGAATTTGCTTTAAGGTTAGTTAATCAAAAAAGTAATTATACAACGATTGAAAAATATAAAAATAAGTTAAATTCAAAAGATAAAGTTTTCTTTTATAGTAATTTAGTAAATCCATTTGTTGTTAAATTAAATAGATATGAATTTTTTGATATTAATATTGTAAATAGAAATGGAAATTTTAGTGGTTCTAGGAAAGATTTTATAAAAATGATTATTGATGAAGATATTGATTATATTTATATTTGGAAAACTTTTCCGGATATTACTGAAAAATATCGTACTTTATTCGAAGATGATTTTGTTAAAGAAGAAACTTTGTATAGAGTTGTTAGAAAAAAGAATGATTTAAGATTTATGGAAGTTGTATAGAAATATTATTAGAGAGTAAATTTTATTACTCTTTTTTTAGTTGACGATAGAACAAATGTATTATATAATTGTTAATAGTTATGGAGATGGTTTAAAATGTTTGATTATATTAAAGGAATTATTACAACTATAAAAAATAATGCTATTGTATTGGATAATAATGGGATTGGATATTTAATTTATGTATCTAACCCTTATTCTTTTGATTTTAATCAAGAATATAAGGTTTTTGTTTATCAACAAATAACTGAAGATTCAAATTTATTATATGGATTTAAAACGATCGAAGAAAAAGAGTTTTTTTTGAAATTGATTAGTGTTAAAGGTTTGGGATGTAAAATGGCTTTGCCAATTCTAGCTGTTGGGTCAATTGATGGGATAATGGATGCAATAGAACGAGAAAATATTCTATATTTAAAAAAGTTTCCTAAAATCGGTGATAAATTAGCTAGACAAATTGTATTAGATTTAAAAGGAAAACTTGAATATATTGGTGTTGGTATTACAGATGAAGTTGTAAATTGTGAAAATGAATTACGTGAAGTATTAATTGGACTTGGATATAAAGAGAAGGAATTAAAACCAGTACTTGCTAAAGTTGATGTTTCCCTATCTATTGAGGAACAAGTAAAAGAAGCGTTGAAATTACTTTTAAAATAATTAATTTAATTTTTTGGAGGAATTTATGAAAAATGAGAGTGTCATTAAAAATTATGACTTATTTGATGATAATGTAGTTGATAATACAATTAGGCCAGAGACGATAGAAGAATATATTGGACAGTCTGATGTTAAAGATAATATTAGAGTTTTTGTTAGTGCTGCTAAAATGCGAAATGAGGCACTTGATCATGTTTTGTTATATGGACCACCAGGACTTGGTAAGACGACATTAGCATTTATTATTGCTCATGAGTTAGGGACTAATATTAAAACAGCAAGTGGACCAAGTATTGAAAAAAGTGGAGATTTAGCAGCAATTCTTTCTTCGCTTGAACCTGGAGATGTTTTATTTATAGATGAAATACATCGAATGCCTAGATATATTGAAGAAATTTTATATCCTGCGATGGAAGATTTTTCTTTGGATATTATTGTTGGAAGTGAGGGGAATAGTAGAAATATAAAGATAGATTTGCCACCTTTTACATTAGTTGGAGCTACAACTAGAGCAGGAGACTTATCATCACCTTTAAGAGATAGATTTGGGATAATAAATAAATTGCAATTTTATACGGTTGAGGAACTTACAGGTATTATTAAAAGAACGGCTAGAGTTTTGGATATTTTAATTGATGATGAGGCAGCTTTTGAACTTGCTAAAAGAAGTCGAGGAACACCAAGAATTGCTAATAGGTTATTTAAAAGAGTTCGAGATTTTGCAATGGTTAAAGGAGATGGTAAGGTTAATTTAGCCATAACTGAGGAAGCTCTTAATAGATTAAAAGTAGATAAAATGGGACTTGATAATACGGATAGAGAATTATTGTTGGCAATTATAAATAAATTTAATGGTGGGCCAGTAGGAGTAGAAGCGATTAGTAGTTCAATAGGAGAAGAGGTCACAACTATTGAAGATGTATATGAACCATTTTTATTACAGAATGGTTTATTGAAGAGAACTGCTCGAGGAAGAGTTGCAACTGATAAGGCTTATGAAATACTTGGTATTACTAGAAATGAATAATAAAAACAAAATTTTTAATTTCTTTTTGTGTTAAATTTGTGATATTATATCAGTTGAAAAAAATTTATAATATAAGTTAAAAATATTTAATTATTTGTAAGCTTTAAAAAATAACTTAGAGTTTTAAGGAATATAAAATTATATAAATTAATAAAGTTTTTTCAAAAAAAATTTAAAGAGATAGAATATTTTATTTTTAATTAAATAATTTAATGACTTAGAGAAAGATAATAAAAAGTTAGATAGGAGGATAAGTTTGATGAAAGTGGAGGATTTTGATTATTTTTTACCTGATGAATTAATTGCTCAAACACCATTATTAAAAAGAGATGAATCACGGCTTTTAGTTTTAGATAAAGAAACTGGAGAAGTTAGTCATAAAAAGTTTTATAATATAATTGATTATTTAGAAAAGGGAGATACTTTAGTTTTAAATGATACTAAAGTTTTACCTGCTAGACTTATCGGGGTTAAAGAAGAGACTAATGCAGTTATTGAGATATTACTTTTAAAGAATATTGAAAAGGATAATTGGGAATGTTTAGTAAAACCAGCTAGAAGAATTAGTGTAGGGACTACTATATCTTTTGGACAGGATAAATTAAAAGCTAGATGTATAAAAGTTCTTGATGATGGTATAAGGCATTTTGAGTTAATTTATGATGGGATTTTAATGGAGTTATTAGAAGATTTGGGGACAATGCCTTTACCACCTTATATCCATGACAAATTAGAAGACCAATCTTTATATCAGACAGTTTATGCAAAAGAGGTTGGTAGTGCAGCAGCTCCAACAGCGGGACTTCATTTTACTGAAGAACTAATTGAAGCAATAAAAGTTAAGGGGATAAATGTTGTTTATATAACTTTGCATGTAGGCTTGGGAACTTTTAGACCAGTAAAGGTTGAAAAAATTGAGGACCATGAAATGCATAATGAATTTTATTCAATGAGTAAAGAAGTAGCTGATTGCTTGAATGTAACAAGAAAAAATGGTCATAAAATAATTGCTGTAGGTACAACAAGTACGAGAACCCTTGAAACTATTGCAAACAAATATGAGCAATTTATAGAGTGTTCTGGTTGGACTAATATCTTTATTTATCCTGGCTATAAATTTAAAGCAATTGATAATTTAATAACAAATTTTCATCTACCAAAATCTACTTTAGTCATGTTAGTATCAGCTCTTGCTGGTAGAGAACAGATATTAAATGTTTATAAGATAGCAGTAGATAACAATTATCGGTTCTTTTCTTTTGGGGATGCAATGTTAATTAAATAAAAACATTAATATATGTCAAAATTTCTTGAAAATGTCAGTAAAATCATTTTGAGAAAATGTCAGTAG
>CANTCS010000037.1 GCA_947652375.1 uncultured Mollicutes bacterium
TACTGACATTTTCAAAAAACGATACAACATGACATTATCACAAAATGATTACAATTAAAAATCTATTAATTGACATTTTCTAAAAAGTAAGATAGAATACAGAAAACAAAGAAAAGGAGAAAGAAAATGAAAAAAAATATAATTTGGATATTTGCTATACTTTTAGTGTCAATTATTACAATCCCTACAAGTGTTTTTGCTCAAGATTTTAATTTGGTTGGAACTACTAGTGAAACATTAAAAGAGGCTTTTGATGCTGAAGGAATTACTTCATATGACCTTAGCAATTATAGTGAAACAGGTGATAAGGTACCTATCTATTTATTTAGAAAAAATGGTTGTCAAAATTGTAAAAACTTTTTAACTTATATAAAAGATGTATTACTTCCTCAATATGGTGATAAATTTAAAGTAGTTAGTTATGAATTATCTACTAATGCTTCAAATTTTAATCTATTAAATAAAGTAGCAACTTTCTTTAATGAAAGTCAAACAACATATGCTACTCCCTATGTTGTTGTAGGAAGTAAAACATTCTCAGGAGCTATCTATCATAATAATGAAATAAGAAATGAAATCGAAGCAACGATTCGATCAAATACTAATTATGATGTAATTGATGAAATGTTGAATGGTAATCAAAATATCAATAACAATAAAATTTTTACTGATAATGGAATTACCTTAACAAGTGAAGCATTATTAAATAGTAAATATACTTTGAAAGCATCAGCTATTAATCTTCAAAATATTATTCTTGATAATTTTAAATATATAGCTGCTTATGATATTTCAATGTATGACGGAGGGAACATTGTTCCATTAAGTAATGGTTCTTTTCAAATTAAAATACCTATATCTGAAAAGTATGGTACTTACAAGATTGCTTATATTGAAAATAACAAAATAATGGAAACATTAGATGCAACTTACGAAAATGGTTTTGTTAATTTTACAACAAGTCATTTATCAGAATATGCTATATATGGAATGAATGATTCTATAAGTAATAATAGTATAATGGAAAAAAATCCTGATACATTAGACGGAATTGAAAAAAATATACTATCATTAATTTTTGGAAGTATCATTTTATGTAGCTGTACATTTCTATATAAAAAATTTAATTAAAAGTTCTATGTGAAAGCATAGAGCTTTTTAGGAGCATACAATGAAAAAAAGAAAATTATATTTGCAAAAGAAAAAATTCTTTCTCTTTCTGCTTATCATTTTATCTACTATTATTATTATCTATAATGTTATTTGTATAATTCCATGGTTATTGGATAATCATAAAATAAATAAAGAAATGAAGCAGATAAAAGAAGAGACACCTATTATTGAAAAGGAGATTAATGAAGAGGAGAATGAAAAACCAGAAGAAAAAAACTCTTCTAATCCCTACTGGGACTTTATAAAAATGAATTATATGGAAGTAAATTTTTCCAATCTAATAAAAACAAATAAAGAAACAGTTGCTTGGATTTCTGTTAACGAAACAAATATTAATTATCCTGTTGTACAACATTCTGATAATGAATATTATCTAAATCATAGTTTCAATCATACCAAAAATGATGCTGGTTGGGTCTTTATGGACTATCGAAATCAAACTCAAACTTTTCAACAAAACACTATTTTATATGCTCATGGAAGAAAAAATGGTTCCATGTTTGGAACTCTTAAAAATACTCTTAATAAAAATTGGTATCAAAATCCTAAAAATCATATTGTTAAACTATCTACTCCTTTTGAAAATAGTCTATGGCAAGTATTCAGTATTTATAGGATAGAAACAACTAATGATTATATTCAAACTGATTTCTCAAACGAAGATTCTTTTCTCTCATTCATTGATAAAATAAACAACAGAAGTATATACAAGTTTCCAACTACAGTTAATGTAAACGATAAAATACTAACACTTTCTACTTGTTATAATGAAAAAGAAAAAATAGTGTTACATGCTAAACATATTAGATCCGAAAAAAGATAAATATGTTCTAATTGAAAGATATCGAAAATAATATATCCACTATTTCAAACTAGTGGACTTTTCTTATTATTCAAATTTTTATCAATATAAAAAGAAAAAGTAATAAATTTTATCCGAGATATAAAAAAATATTATGGTAAATAATTTTAATTTGGAAAGAAGATAATAAATGTAAATATATATGAAGAGACAATAAATTTACTTGTGATATTCTATCTATAGAAATATTGCTGTTATTTTGTTATCAAGTATGATATCAGGTCTTTCTTTATCTGTGTCTTACCCAAATAATTTATATTATCAAATTTTAGATAAACTAGACTTTTTTTTTAGTTTTTGCTATAATATTAGCGGATTTAAGGAGGGGATTGTTGTGATAGAAGTAAAAGAAGATGTTGGTAGTAGATTAGATATTTATTTAGCGAATAATTTAGAGTTATCACGTAGTAAGGTTCAAAAATTAGTTAAAGATGGTTTAGTTACAGTTAATTTAAAAAAAGTTAGTAGTTCTTATCAAGTTAAATTAAATGATAAAATAGAGATAAAAGATAATTTAAATTACGAGGCAAAGGTAGAAGCTGAAAATATTGATTTAGATATAATTTTTGAAGATGATGATTTAATGATTATTAATAAAAAAAGTGGAATGGTTGTTCATCCTGCTCCTGGACATTATTCACAAACTTTAGTTAATGCTTTATTATATCAAAATATAAGTTGTGGAGATAATTTAAGACCAGGGATAGTTCATCGTTTAGATAAAGATACAAGTGGGCTGATGATTGTTGCGAAAAATGAAGATATGCTTGAGAAATTATCTAAAATGATAAGTGAAAAAAAGGTAGAAAGAAAATACTTAGCGATTGTTGATGGTGTGATAAAGCATGAAACTGGAGAAATTGATGCACCAATTGGAAGAGATATAAATAATAGACAAAAAATGGCAGTTTCAAGTCTTAATAGTAAAGATGCTATTACACATTTTAAAGTGTTAGAGCGATTTAATAATAATACTTTAATTGAATGTATTTTAGATACAGGAAGAACTCATCAAATTAGAGTACATCTTGCTTATATAGGTTATCCAGTTTGTAATGATCCAGCTTATGGAAGGGGAAAAGCAACAGAATTTGGGCAAATGTTACATTCTTATTCTATAAAATTTGTTCATCCAAGAACAGGAGTATTACTTAGCTATGAAATTGAAGCTCCAAGAGAATTTAGAGAAAAATTGGAAGAATTAAGAAAAAGTTAAACAGTTAACAGTTTTTTATTAAAAATTTAATTAATTTGAATATTTATTATAAAATAATGTTAGTTTTTATAAAAATAACAAATTTGTAATGTATGGATATAAAAAAATGTGATAAAATATTAATATAGTGTAATAAAAAAATTGGAAGTGAGTTTTGTGAAAGGTGAAAGAGAAGAGTTTGATAATATAATTAAAGATATAATAAATAATGAAACAGTTCAAAAAATGAAAAATTTTAGACAACATTGTAATATATCATGCTATGATCATTGCTATCGAACAGCTTTTTATTGTTATAAAATTTGTAAAAAATTTAATTGGGATTATAAAGCTGTAGCTCGAGCTGCTATGTTACATGATTTATTCTTATATGATTGGAGAGTTAAAAGTGATAGAAAAGGTTTGCATGCATTTACTCATCCTAAAGCTGCATATGATAATGCTTCTAAGATATTTAAATTATCAAAAAAAGAAAAAGATATTATTGTAAAACATATGTGGCCTGTTACAATTACCCCACCAAAATATAAAGAAAGTTATATTTTAACATTAATGGATAAGTTTTCAGCAACTAAAGAAAGTTTTGAATATACAGTAGATTGTATTAAGAAAAATCAAACTTTAAAATATACTTATGTTTTTTTAGCATTTATTTTAATGAATTTTTATAGAAAAGGAAAGTTTTTATTAGCAACATTATTAAAAATGATATGGTTATAAATATTTTATAAAGAATACTCTTTTAAAATATTTTTTTTATGTTATAATATTTGAAAAAAGAGGAGAAATTTTTATGAGAAGAAAAGATGCTAAAGAAGTTTTTAGGCTTGATGAAAAAGGTGTACAAAGTATAAAAGCTGACATTGCTAGATTAAAAAAAGAATTATCGAAATTGCAAAGTGAAAAAATTGAAGAATATATGCATAAAGATACACAAGAATGGAATGCTTCTAACTTTAGTGCAGAATATGTTATTAGTATTCAATATGAAATTAGTAAGTTAAAAACAATATTAGATAATGCAGTAATTATTAATGGTTCATCTAATGAAGATAGTAATGTAGTTGACATTGGTGATGTTTTAGAACTCCTTTTAGATTATGGTGATAATGATATAGAGAGAATGATTTTACGTTTGGGAACTGTTCATCAAAGAAAAATTGAAGAAAGAGTAGAAATAATCTCTGTTGAAAGTGATTTAGGTAAAGCAATATATAAACAAGAAGTTGGAGCAGTGGTTTCATTCGGAAAAAATAAAGAGTTTAAAGCAGAGATAATAAGAAAAGTAAATGAAAATGATAAAGAGATTACAGATAATAAATCAAATGAATTAGTAAAAAAGCGTAGCAATTGATGGTTGCTATGCTTTACTTTTGTTATATAATAGTATTATAATCTTTTTGTAAGGGGGAGAAGTATGATAAAGATAAAAAATTTAACTTTTGATGAAGAAGTTTTGCGAAATTTATACTTAAGAAAATTATTAATAGGGGAAATTCAAGGGCCATTAACTAATTTACCTAGTGTAGATAAAGAGTGGTTAAAATATTATTCTGAAGAGCAAATAAAAAGCAAATTACCAAAAGAAACTATTTCAGATTATGTGGAAAAAGGAAATTTAGAATATCTTGATAATTATGCAATAATATATTTTGATAAAAAGATAACTTATAGAGAATTATTTCAAAAGCGAGATGAATGTGTTGCTAGTCTTATAAAAAATAATATTAGACAAGGAGATGTTGTAACAATATGTATGCCAGGTACTCCAGAGACTTTAGTAGCTTTTTATGCATTAAATAAAATAGGTGCAATAGCACATATGGTCCATCCATTGTCTAGTGAAAATCAAATTAAAGACTATGTTAATAAAGTAGATTCAAAATTATTTATAACTATTGATGCATCATATGAAAAAGTAAAAAATATTTGTGATCAGACTAATATTAAAAAAATAGTAACTGTAGCTCCATATGATTCTATGCCATTTCCTTTAAATAAAATTTATCCATTAACTAAAACTGCTACAAAATTAAAAGAAAAAAAGAATATGGTTAGATGGAAAGATTTTTTAAAAGAAGGCAAGGATGTTAATGTTTCAAATTATATTGCAAAATATGATGAGAAACGTATTTCTGTTCTTTTACAAACTGGAGGAACAACAGGAATATCTAAATGTGTTGCATTAACTGATTATAATTTTAATTCAATGGTTGAACAATTTAAAGTTAATGCACGAAATTTTGAACGAGGAGATCGTATGTTAACTATAATGCCTCCATTTCATGGATTTGGATTATGTAGTTCTATGCATTTACCACTTTCATATGGTGTTACGATTGTATTAGTTCCTAAAATAAATATAGAACAAATTGATAAATTAATTATGAAATATTCAATTAATGATATAATTGGTGTACCAACTTTATTTAAAGGAATGAAAATGACAGTTAATAAGAAGAAAAAATTAGGAAAGATAAAAAATTTTAATTTGTCTAATTTAAAATATGCAGTAAGTGGAGGTTCACTTGTAAATAATGGATTTGAAAAAGAAATTGATGATTTTATAGAAAATAATGGAGGGAATATAAAACTAAGTAAAGGTTATGGTTTATCTGAAGCAGTTGCAGGGGTTACATTTGCTGATCAAACCATGAAAGATGAAAATTCAGTTGGTATTCCTATGATACATACGAATATAAAAATAGTTGATTATTGTACTGGAAATGAATTAGAAAATAATCAAATTGGCGAAATATGCATTAAAGGACCTACTGTTATGAAAGAGTATTATAAAAATCTTTTAGAAACTCAAGTAGCCTTAAGAGATGGATGGTTACATACAGGAGATATGGGTTATATAAATGCAGGACAATTATATTTTAGTGAAAGAAAAGGAAATATGATTATTTCTAGTGGTGTTAATGTATATCCTAATGAAATAGAGCAGGTTATTGAGTCACATAAAGCAGTAGCTTCCTGTGCTGTAATAGGAGTAAAACATCCATATAAAGAAGAAGTTCCTAAAGCGTTTATATGTTTAAAAGATGGTTATGAGCTAACAGATGAAATAACTAGGGAGATTGAAAGTCTTTGTAAAAAAAATCTAGATAGGTATTCGCTACCATATTCTTATGAATATAAAAAAGAATTACCTCATACGCTTTTAGGAAAAGTAAGTCATGCAGAGCTAAAAAAAGAAGAGTTAAATAATAATCAGGGTAAAGTATTAAAAAAAATCGGAGGAATATAAAATGAAAGTTGCATTTGATGTTGATGGAGTATTTACAGATTTAGAAAATTTTCAACTAAATTATGGTAAAAAATTTTTTAAGGATGTTAAAGAAGAAGATATTAATAAATATGAAATAGATATAAAGGAAATTTTTAATTGTACAAAAGACGAAAGAGAAAAGTTTTGGATAAAATATATATGGAAATATTGTTTCATGCCCTTTGAAAAGGGATTTGGAGCTTTAACAAAAAAATTAAAAGATGAAGGTGATGATATCTATATTATTACTGGAAGAGCACATACTACAGAATCGGGATTACTAGGAAAACTTTTTAGATTAATGCTTTTACATATGTTAAAAAAGGAAAATATAGCATATGATCATATTTTCTTTTGTTCAGAAGAAAATAGTGCAGAAGAAAAGCGTGAAATTTGTCAAAAAAATGGAATAGAAGTTATTATAGATGATAAAAAAGATAATATAGAATTTATAAGTCAAGTTACTAATGTTATTTGTAGGGATAGAATTTATAATAGAGACAACTTTGAAAAAGAAGTTCCACGTGTTAAAAATACAAATCAAATTTATAATGAAATAAGAAAATTGAAATATCAGAAAACTTTTAGGAAAATGCATCATGATGAAATAGCAAACTTGACTGATGCTGAAAAAGAAGTTTATTTTCAAGAACTTTATAATTATTATCAAAATTTACCTTTTGATGATAATATGTATGAAGCTACTGAAAAAAATTATATACGTCTTTCTAAGTGTGCACTACCTTTATATAATTTCTTTGCAGAGCCTACTGTTTTTAATAGAGAAAATGTGCCAGATCAAAATGGATTGCTTTTTGTTTCTAATCATAATAATTATTATGATCAATTTCCAATTATTTCTGCTATTGGAGATCATAGGCCTATTCATTTTTTAACAGCAACTAAAATGTTAAATATGAAAAGAGGAATTATTTATCTTAAAACTGGAGCAGTTTCAATTGATAGGGAGGATAAAGATGATAGAGAATTTTCTAAAGATGAGGTAACAAAGTTATTAGTACATGATAAAAATATTTTCATCTTTCCAGAAGGAAGAACAAATAGAGGAGAGGATTTTCTTTTACCTTTTCAACCCGGTGCAGTCTCTATTGCACAAGCTAGTAAATCTTTAATTGTTCCTATGGCTGTAAATTTTTCATCTGATAATAAAAGGGAACAAATTGTTAGATTTGGTGAACCTTTTCGTGTATCTCCATTAGATGATGTTTTAGAGGTTAATGAAGAATTGATGAGAAAAGTAGGATTATTGAAGCAAGAGAATGAAAAATATATTGAATCTAAAAAAGTTTATAAAAAATCAATTTAAATGTATACATAAGAAAGTATACATTTTTATTTGTTGATAAAAATTAATATGTTATAATTTTATTATAGAGGTGTGTAATGAATAATTTGTATTTTTTAATAATAAGTTTTATATATTTGAATTTAGTTTTAACAATTTATTTTCATAAGCAAAAAATTGAGAGTATAGAGAATAAGATTTATTCAAAATTAATTATTTCAAGTTTTTGTGGGATTGTAATTGATTTTATTAGTGTATTTATGGCTTTTAAAAATTATCATAATTTATTCTTTATTTTTATTAATAAATTATATCTAATTTATTTATTGACTTGGATTTCTTTAATGACTATTTATACTATAGTAATATCACTTGATAAGAAAAATAATATTTTAAAAAGAGGAATAGAAATAATTTATTTTCCAATCACATTTTTATTATTAATATTACCTTTAGATTATAAAGTAGAGGGGTTAAGTTTTTATACACATGGAGTTGGCGCTAATGTTATGTACGCATTATCTACATTATATATATTTATAATGGTAGGATGTTTAATAAAGAATTTTCAAAATATTAAACAAAAAAAATATATACCAATTTTATTTTATATTTTGATTGGAACTTTTATTACTCTAATACAATTATCTAATCCTTCAATTTTAATAATTACTGTTATGGAAACTTTTGTAACAATTTTAATGTTTTTTACTATTGAAAATCCTGATATGAAATTAATTGTTCAACTTAATGAAGCTCGAGATCAAGCAAATAGAGCAAATCAAGCAAAAACAGACTTTTTATCTAGTATGTCTCATGAGATTAGAACACCATTGAATGCTATAGTTGGATTTAGTGATTGTATAGTTGATGCTAAAAGTTTAGATGAGGCCAAAGAGAATGCTCAGGATATTGTTAATGCTTCACAAACGTTATTAGAAATCGTTAATGGTATTTTAGATATTTCAAAAATTGAAGCAGGTAAAATTGAAATTATAAATTCTAATTATAATGCTTCTAATGTTTTTTTAGAGCTTGCTAAACTAATAACTCCAAAGATGAGAGAAAAGGGACTTGATTTTTCTTTTAAAATTGCTAGTGATATTCCTAATACTTTATGTGGTGATTATGCAAATTTGAAAAAAGTAATTACAAATTTACTTAGTAATGCTTGTAAATATACTGAGCGTGGGTTTGTTCATTATGAAGTTAACTGTGTGAATAGTAATAATATTTGTAAATTGATAATATCTGTTGAAGATTCAGGACAGGGTATAAAAAATGGTGATGTTGATAAATTATTTACAAAATTTCAAAGATTAGATGAAGAAAAAAATGCAACTATTGAAGGGACTGGACTTGGTCTTGCAATTACAAAACAATTGATTGAACTTATGGGTGGAAGAATAATAGTTCATACAGTTTATGGACAAGGTTCTAAATTTACAGTGATTGTGAATCAAAAAATCGAAAAAGATGAGGATAAAAATAAAAAAAGACTAAAATCAACATTAGATCTTAAAAATGTAAAAATATTATTAGTTGATGATACTCTACTTAATTTAAAAGTTGCAACGAAACTTTTTCAAAAGTATAATGCAAACATGATTGATACTTGTGATAGTGGATTTTTATGCTTAGAAAAAATAAAAGCAGGAAAAGTTTATGATATAATTTTACTTGATGATATGATGCCTAAAATGAGTGGAGTTGAAACTTTAAAAAAATTAAGAGAAATTCCTGAATTTAATATTCCAGTAGTTGCAATGACAGCTAATGCTATTAGTGGTATGCGTGAAAAATATTTAGAAGATGGTTTTAATGATTATTTAGCTAAACCTATTGAGAAAGACCAATTAATTCATGTTTTTAATAATATTTTAGGTCGAAGTATTACGGAAAGTATAGAAATCCCTAAAGAAGAATTAAGTAATAGTAAAGAATTGAAGGATGAGATAATTCCTATTGGAGATGTAGAAATGGAAGAATTAAAAACTAATAAATGTGAAGATATAAATGTTGATAAGGAAATTAATTTAGTAAATTATGGAAAAAGCTTTTTAGTTAAAAACGGTGTTGATATTGATCATGCCTTAGAATTACTTGGTGATATGGAAATGTATGATATGACTATTAGTGATTTTTTAGATGAGGTAGAGGAGAAATGGCAAAATATTAATTTATATAAAAATGAAAATGATATGAAAAATTATGCAATAGAAGTACATTCTTTAAAGAGTGATTGTAAATATTTAGGATTTATGGTTTTAGCAGATATTGCATATCAACATGAGCTTAAAAGTAAAGAAAACGATGAAGAATTTGTTTATAATAATTTTGAAGAATTAGAAAAAGAATATAAAAAAGTCTTAGATATTGCTAAGACATATAAAAATAACAAGTAATAAGGATTAACTTGTTATTTTTCTTTATTGTAATTTCAACCGCACCATTTTATTTATATTTTAATTCTATAT
>CANTCS010000038.1 GCA_947652375.1 uncultured Mollicutes bacterium
TTTTCAAGATTTTTGAAGAAAATGACTTGACTTATTATAGTTAGTCATCTCCATTTATTCATAGTATATACAATGTTTATACATTTGTCAATTGTTTTTTACTATTATTATGCGCTAAACTAACTAAAACTTACTTTAATATTTATAGTTTTATCTTCAAATATCTCTATTTTATCAATTAAATTGATTATTAATTCTCTACTTGGTTCTTTCATAGATAAAAATTTTTTTATGTATTCATTAATCATCTTATTTTTAGATTCTTCATTAATATTGTCATTTATATTATTATTTAATTCGTTATATCTTTTTTGTTTTATATTTAATTCATTCTCTAATTTTACTTTTACTCTTTCAAATTGGTCTTCAGTTATTTTTTTATTCAACTTATCAATATAAATAATATCTAAATTATCATTTATTTGTTTAATATCCTTAGTTAGCATGTCTAACTCTTTTTTATTATTAATTTTATTATCCTCAGTTAGATTATTTAAAATATTATTTTTAATCTTTTCTTTATCAATATAGTTTAAACACATTTCAGTTAATGATTTAATTATTACCTCTTCTAATTCATCATAGTTATTTGAATGAGTAGTACACAACTTTTGCTTTATATAAGCCCTATAATAATTACAAATTGTATAACATTTATTGTCTTTTTTTCTTCTAGATGTAATTGAAACTCTATGTCCACAATCACCGCAATATAAAAGTCCATCTAGTAAATGAATTTCTTTCTTTTCATTTCTTCCCTTATTTTTAGGTATTCTTTTTTGAACTTCATAAAATATTTCTTTATCAATAATTGCCTCATGAGTATTTTCTACAACTATATAATCATTCGGATTATTCTTA
This sequence comes from uncultured Mollicutes bacterium, assembly GCA_947652375.1. GTDB lineage: Bacteria > Bacillota_I > Bacilli_A > RF39 > UBA660 > UBA3789. The sequence continues at coordinate 862 of CANTCS010000038.1, forward strand.
ATCACTTTTTTCACTTTATAATTTACTTTACTTCGCTTATTTTGTACCATATCACCTATATACATCCTATTTGTTAAAATATCTCTTATAGTTTTTGAATGCCACTCTCCATATTTTAAATTATAATTACTTTTCCATTCAAAATTATAATACTGAGCTGGAGTTTTTACCCCCTCATTTGTAAGTTGCTTAGCTATCTTAAAGAATGATAACCCTTCTAAACACATATCAAATATTCTTTTAACAACATTTGCTTGTTGGGGATTCACTACTAAATGATTTTTATTTTCTTTATCTTGGTCATATCCAAACGGAGTTCTGCCTCCTACCCATTTTCCTTCTTTCATTTTTGCTTTTAAACTAGATTTAATTTTTTTAGAAATATCTTTAGCATACATATCATTCATTATCGCTTTAAATGGTGCTATGTCATTATTAGAGCTATCTAAAAAGGTATCTATATTATCAGTAACCGCAATATACCTAACATTATGCTCTGGAAAATACTTTTCTATTAAATTTCCTGTACCAATATAGTCTCTTCCAAGTCTTGACATATCTTTTGTAATAACCATATCTATTTTACCTAATTCAATATCATTTAATAATCTATTGAAATCTGGTCTATCAAAATCTGTTCCAGAATATCCATCATCAATATAAATATCATAAACTCTTAAATTGTTTTCTTTCACATATTGAAGTAATAAACTTTTTTGATTTGTAATACTCTCACTTTCAGATACTTTATCATCATCTTCTCTAGATAATCTTATATAAAGCCCCACATTATATATCTTATTTAAATTCTCTAACAATTCTTACCTCCTTCTAGAGAAAATCGCGCACATGATGAAAGTACTTCACTTTTTTTAGTTTTACAAATCTTTTGAATATACTTTTTCAATTCTTTGTTTAAAACATTTATAAAAATATCATTTATATCATTATTTTCATTATAAATATAATTAATTTTGTACTTATCCATATTAAGCACCTCACTTAAACATATGGATAAATAACTGATTTTAGTAATACTAAATTGTATAATATTTAAATTACACATATATTTAGTATTACTTATAAACATTCACTCTCTTTTTAATTATCATAAACATCATCTCCTTTTTGCGTGATGTATGATACCTCCATTAAAACAATAAGTTATAAAATATATAAAATTTTGCCTATCATTCTAAAAAACATTAATAATTTAATAAATTATGAAATAAGAAAGATAAGAAAGTTACGTATCAATATTTTCCTTATAGAACAAAGAAAATCATATTCACAATTTTATTTCGTATTTACGAAATTCGTTCTACTTGTAGAATAATATTTAGGACAAATCTAATAATAACAATAGTTTTAAGTAAAAAAAATCATCCTATTATCTAATTTTCACTAGATTTTATAGGATGATAATTTTTTTATTTAATATTTTTAATGCTACCAAAAGATGGTATATAATCACTTATCCAATTATCAACAACAGACTCATCAATATGTAAATTGCCATGGCCAGTACCTAAGTTATGATTTATTTTTCTAGTTCCATGAAAATCACTACCACCACTCATATACATTCCTCTACTTTTACAAATATTTATTAGATAGTCAGATTGTTCCTTTGTAAATGTTGTATAAAAACACTCCAACCCATCTAATTCGTAATTATTTATTATATTTAATAACTCATTTGCTATATTAGGTGAATAAGCAAAAGTGTGTGCTAGAAATGCAAGTCCACCCGAATTATGTATCATTTTTATTGCCAAATCTAGGCTAGGAAATAGTGATGATTCATCCACATATAATGGACTTTTAGGATTATATACTTCATTTCTAGTAAATCCACTAGTTGTATTTATTGATTCTTGATTTAAGAAAAATTTATAATTTTCAGGATGTTTTTTTATTTCAATAGCAAATGCTGGTCTACAAGATTCAACTTTTGGATCAAATTTAATATTATTTTCATCAAATATTACTCCTATATCATTATACCTATTCTTTATTAATTCATACTCTTTTAATTGCTTTTCTTCAAAAGTTAATACATAAACATCTAAAAATTGCTGCATAGTTTCTAAATCAAAACCATAACCTAATACCTCTACTGTTTCTCCCTTGTATGTTGTAGTTATTTCAATTCCAGATATTATTTTCCCTTTGAATTTATCTCTTATATTAAATTTTTGTAATTCAAAATAAGCTTGTATAGTATTATGATCAGTTATAGAAAGTAAACTTAAATCCAATTTTTCTGCTTCATTTAAAAGTTGTTCTACACTAGAACTGCCATCAGAATAAATAGTATGTGAATGAATATCTATCATATACAAATCCTCCTTAAATTAATATTATTTTTCTTCTATTTCAAAATTTAATAACTCTTCACAAGTTTTTTCATACAAATCTTGTTCATGTTTTATAGTATCAATCAAAAACATTTTATCAATTTCATATTCTTTTAACCCTCTCATATAATAAGGTTTATCATCATCTAATACAATAAATGGAATAATACTATTTCTTAGGCATTCTTTAAACATAATAATTCTTCCAACACGACCATTTCCATCTCCAAAAGGATGAATTTTCTCAAATTTATAGTGAAAATCTATAATATCTTCTAAATCAATATCAGTTTTAGAATTATATTCAACAAGTAATTCATCAATTTCTTCTTCGACTTTTTCTGGTGCAGTTGTTTTTATAACATTAACAACACCTATCATATTTGGAACTATTTTAAATCCTCCCACATTATATCTAAGATTTTCCTCATCACTCGTATTTCTTTTTAATATCTTATTCATTTCAATAATCATTTCTTTAGTTAATTCATTATCAACATTATCTAACATATAATCAAATAATCTAAAATGGTTCTTAGACTCAGTTAAATCATCTAATTTTATTAGAGTCTCACTTTTAGGAATAAAAGATGAAGTATCAAATATTGCTTCAGTTTGTTCACTAGTTAATCTACTGCCCTCTATCTTATTTGAATTATAAGAAAAATTAACTTGTGAATAATGATAGATATTACCTTTAAACTTGGATTCTTTTTGAACAATTAATTCCTTTTTTATTTTACTTATCTCCATATTACATATCCTCCAATGAAATATTATTACCATTTTCACAATGCTTATAGAACTCTAAAGCATTTAGATGAAATTTTGGTTTTTTATAATTATATATATAGAGATTATTTTGATTATAATTATTATTTAGTTCATATTTAACAAATTTATCTCTTACATCAATTAATAAATCTTTTAAAGAATTATATTCATGTATACCTTTAAATCTTTCCCACGAATGTTCAAACCAATAATATTTATTATTTTTTTCAAAAGTTAAAAATGTATGAGTAGGACATCTATCATTATCATAATGAACTATAAAATATGTTTTAATATTCCAATCATTCCCTTTAAAATAAAATCTTTCTAATTCTACTTGATCCCAACATACACCAACTTTATTTTTTATGATTTCTTTAGGACTTTGCAAAATATAATTATCTGAATAGGATTCATCAACTATATTATGTTTACTCCCTTGTTTATCCACCCAACCATATTCTATATTTTTCATTAAATCCATGACTTCAAATTCATTATAGTAATTCCAAATATTAAGTTGTCCTTTTGCTTTGATTGGTGTCCTTAGTGGCTCTATACCTTCAAGTATCCAAGCATATCTACCCTCTTTATATACCCCACAAATATACTCTTGATAATTGTTCTTTTTCATTTTTTCTACATATTCTTTCGTCATATAAATGCAGTCTACTAAATTACATTTGCAAATGATTTTACCGTAACTCAAAGGAATATCTTTGATAAGTTTTAATATTCTTTCATCATTTTTCCAAAGTTTAAAAAATGATGCACTACTACCATGAATATATAATTCTCCTCTATAATCCGTTTTCCAACTCCTAGTCTCGACTAACTTCTTTTTTTCTTTAATTAAAGTTGCTCCAGGTTCTATCAAGCTTAATACTTTCATCAAAATCACCTATAGATATTATAACACACAAAAAGGTCTTTCCCATCAAAACACATTTCATTTGTACTTATTTTCTCTTAATATACTAGTCTATCATAAATTATCACACTTGAGGAACTTCATGTACAAAAGTTCTATGAACACATTTTTCTTGAACTCCTTCGTTTACTGGAGCTCCCCCCATTGGAGCATTGTTGTTATAATTCATCATATTAACATCAACATTCATATCATTGTTAATATAATTATTATCTCCATTAACATTGTTTTCCATATTCATATTTTGTAATAATTCATTACTAAACATTCTATTACCTCCTAAAATATAATATGTTATCATTAAATAACTTCTACTTAAAAAGCCTAAAAAAAGACAAATTATTGTCTTATATTTACTAGAGATATTTAATTGAATTATCACCTATAAGCATTTATTGCACAACTACTATTTTTCATAATAAATCATTCAAAATTTTATTTTAAAAAGAAAAATTACTCATTTTTCCCCTTAAAAAGGTAACTTCATATTACCATTTGAAAATTGTTTCATCATTTTTTTCATTTGATCAAACTGTTGCAACAATTTATTCACTTCTTGAACAGAAGTACCAGAACCACTAGCTATTCGAGTTTTTCTACTAGCCTTAATTATATCTGGATTTCTTCTCTCTTTTGGAGTCATAGACAAAACTATAGCCTCAACATGAGCCATTTGTTTTGGATCTATTTTAACACTTGTGAGACCCATTTTTTTAGCTCCTGGAAGCATTTTAATAATATTTTCTAAAGGGCCTAATTTTTTCATCTGTTTCATTGTCGATAAAAAATCTTCTAAATCAAATTTACCTTGTTGCATTCTTTTAGCTGTTTTTGCAGCTTCTTTTTCATCTATTGCTTCTGTTGCTTTCTCAACAAGAGAAACAATATCTCCCATTCCTAAAATTCTTCCAGCCATTCTTTCAGGATCAAAAGAATCCAAACCATCAAGTTTTTCACTTGTTCCAATAAATTTAATTGCAACATTCGTCAAATGTCTAACAGATAATGCTACTCCACCTCTAGTATCACCATCTAATTTTGTTAATACAACACCTGTAAGAGGTAATTTATCATTAAAACCTGTTATAACATTTATTGCATCTTGACCCATCATAGAATCTATTACTAATAATATTTCTTGAGGACTAATTTTATTTTTAATTTTATCCAGTTCACTCATTAATTCATCGTCGATATGAAGTCTACCAGCAGTATCTATCAAAACATAATCATATCCATTTTCTTTAGCATAATTAATCGCATTAGCAGAAATTTCTACGGGATCTTTCTTTCCCTCTTCATAAACTTCAATGTTTAATTGTCGACCTAATTGCTTTAATTGATCAATTGCTGCTGGTCTATATACGTCACATGCTACTAGTAAAGGTTTTTTACTATGTTTCTTTCGTAAATAATTAGCAATTTTTGCAATAGATGTCGTTTTTCCAGAACCTTGTAAACCTACAAGCATTAAAATTGCTGGATCTCCCTTAACATTAAGCGATTCTTTTTCTCCTCCTAGTAGCTCAGTAAGTTCATCTTGAACAATTTTAACAAATAAATCACCAGGATTAATACTTGCAGCAACTTCTTCACCAAGAGCCTTATCCTTTACTGTATTAGTAAACTCCTTAACTACTTTATAGTTTACATCTGCCTCTAATAATGCTAATCTAATTTCGCGCATCATTTCAGAAATATTTTCTTCTGTTATTTTTCCATATCCTTTAATTTTATGTAAAACATTTTGTAATCTATCCCCTAAATTTTCAAACATAATATCACCTAATTTTTATTATAACAAATATATAATGATATACAAAGAAAAAATAGTGAATAAATATCACTATCTTAACTAAAATCGGGTCCAAAATCAGATATATCATCATTATCATCTTCATCAATTAATTCTATAAGAGGTTCAGTTTTACTCTCAGTTCCAATAATTGGAGTCATACCATTATCATCAATATTTACTGGAGCAATTTCAGGAATAGATTCTTGAATAAATTTATTTTCTAATGTAGTATTTTTATCCATTGGTGCATTGCCTTTATCTATTATAAACGAATCATCAAATTTTTCATCTTCTCCTGCATTAGTAATCATAAATGTATTTCCTTTTAAACCATTAATATTTGGAGAAACATTACCTGGGATAGACGCAACTGGTGTAATAACTGGATTATTTAAAAATTCATTATTCTTATCTTTTTCTATTTTTGGAATTTCTATAATCGGAGATGGAGAAGTCATAATACTATTATTATCTTTTTTTAATTCATCATTGTTAGCTATCAAACTATTGACCGACTGAGAATTCAAGTTAACAGTATTATTCATTGGTGGTTGAGAACTAAAATTAGTAGTGTTAATCACTGGTGGTTGAGAATTAAAGTTAGCAGAATTATTCACAGAAGATTGAGAATTAAAATTAGAAATATTATTTACAGTAGCTTGAGAACTAAAACTAGAATTAGATGAGCCACTCCAAATCTTAACTACATCACAATTACTACTAAGTGGAGATGGATTTGGCATTTCCATTTTAACTATAAGTGGTATTTTAAATCCTAATCCAAAACCTAGACAAGTTCCTGATTGTAAAGATTTTTGTTTTTCTACTATCTCATCAGTAATATTTGGAACCATTTTACGAATATATTCAACATCTACTGGATGATTTATTTTAAATATTAAAAAATTAGTACACTGTGAAATTACAGTATCAGAAATTTCAACTGGTCTTTGAGAAATTAGTCCAAGAACAACTCCATATTTACGTCCCTCTTTAGCAATTCTTTCAAAAATATTATATCCAAATAAAAATCTATCCGTATCACTTTGAATATATCTATGTGCCTCTTCAAGAATAATATGAAAAGGAATACTTCCTCTATTCTTTAAAGCCTTTGAAAAATCAAAAATTAAACGAGAATATATCTTAGTTAGAACTTTAGCAAAATCATCATCTACATCATTTAAGTTGATATTAACTATTTGATATTTTTTACCATTATTAATTATTAATGATGATAAATAAGACTCTAATGAAACATAATCTTTCACATCAAAATATTTAGCATTATCACCAACAATTAAAGCATGAAGTCTTACTCTAATAGTTACAGAATCACCATAAGTTTGTTCATTTCTAAGCCATCCCTCACTAATAAGCGTAAAATTAAGTGCTTTTTCAAGAGTTTGTAAATCATAATAAACACCTGTATGAGGTTCAAAATTATCATATTCTTCTTTAATGAAAGAATTTACATATTCAGTAAGTAAAACACTCTCTGAAAAATTACCTGAATTATCAATTAAGAAACATTCTCTAAACTTACGAATATATCCGATTCCTTGAACAGGCGCTTCTAGATTAAATTCTTCAGTCGAACAACTAGCCAAAATAGAAAAAATTTCATTTCTTTTATTAGGAGCAGTTTCATTAGTATATAAAATGGTCATTATAGCTTTAGCAATTAAATGATTCTTATAAGCATTAGAATCTACATCATTTTGACTAAAAACCAAAGCAAGTTTTAACATACGCTCAATAATTGGTAATTGTGAATGAGATGTACATTGTAATAAAAGAGCCAAATCATCTTTATTTAATAAATAAATTGGTAACCGTAATTTCTCGCCTATTCCCTCCACTTCATTAGTACTAATAAAACGATAATTATAATTTTTATTAATCTGATTTAAATTACTAAAAGCATTATAATATTCACCAGATGAATCAAATATTAAAATGTTAGCTTTATAAGGATTTAATCTTTGATCTTGAAACATATTTTGAAATAATCTCGATACTCCACAAGATTTACCAGAACCTGTATTACCAAAAATTGCAAAATGATTACTAAAAAAACTATTAACATTTAAAAAAACCGGAAAATTATCATAGAAAGGACTCACTCCTAATTTCATAAATCCTAAAGTATCTGTTCCTGTAATCAAAGGGATCTCTGATTTTTCAATCACTCTTATCTTAGCATCTAAAGAAGGTTTTCTAATCGTACCACCAAGAAGTTTATTATCAACTATTTCACCTAAAAATCTTGCTTTTACAATATCTCCATTTAAATCATCTACTTCACCTAAAATTTTCTTTGTATCATCTTCAAAAACCAAATGTAAATTCATTAAATTCATTGTAACTTCAGCATCATTTTTTATTTTAATATTAGCAGATTGATCACTTATATACGTAATTCTATCAAACATCTTTATCCCCTCTTTATCTAACTTTTTACTCTAAATCAATTATACTAACTATTCTTTTCTTTTTCAAGTTAAAAAATTATTTACAAAAACAAATAAGTTTAATATAATATTAAAATATTTAAAGGAGAAATATATGAAAACTATTGATTTAGAAAATCTAAATGAAAATGATTTAAAAAAATTATTAGCAGAATACCAAGTAACTATACAAAGAATAAATGAAATACTTAATAAAAAACAACCTAAAACTTTAAGTAGATTAGAAAATTATCTAACAAATACAGATATATTTAGTATCGAATTTCTCTATCGAAGTCTAAATATTATTCCAGGTAATAATAAAAATGGCTTTTTAACAACCGAAGCATTATTCTTTTTAGATAGAAGAGGTCGAGAATTAGCCAAAAAATATGAGATTTCAAATAGTAAAGAATTAGCCAGTATAATTTTAAATAAAGATATTTCAAACCCAATTTTTACAGATACTAATTTTAGTAGAATCATTAATAAAGCTAAAAAACTAATTATGTTAGACGAAGTTTTTAGTGATGAAGAAAATCAAAGAAATTATAAAGGTGCTTATACTACTTATAAATATATAAAAAATTATTTAGAAAGTGTTTTAACAGAAGAAAACTCTAATTCTGATTCAGAAATAGTTTATAAAGATTATTCGAAAAAAATAGTTTTGATTAAAGAAAATATTTATACTATCGCAAATGAATTATTTAAGTTAAAAAGAGAAACTAAAAATGGCAGACTTGCTGTACATGATCTATCATTAGAAAGTCTAACTTCAGTAAAAGGCAGAAATTGTTTTACATATAATCAAAAATTACTGATAAAATGTCTTGCTTTTGGAACAACTTTAGAAAAACTAGAAGATGGAAATTATGAGAATGCTAAACAATTAATTTATTCTGCACATAAATAAAAAGTATTACAAACTAAGTAATACTTTTCCTAAATTGAAATTTCAACCGCACCACCTGGTGCGGCTTTTTGATACAATA
>CANTCS010000039.1 GCA_947652375.1 uncultured Mollicutes bacterium
GGTAGATGCTCGTTTAATTTTCTAAGAAACAAAATTTTTTTATTAGATTAATTCATGTTATTTGAATAAGAGCCAAGCAATCGCACCTGCTAAACCTATTTTTGTTCTTTCACTTGTTCTTTCTATTTCATTTTGTTAAACACTCATCATTATTCTTGAAACCATTCTCCCGTTAGCATTAGCCGTATCAATTTTTTCATTAACGAAAGCAAGGTCAACATTATACTTCTTGGAATAGTCCATAAGTGATTCCCAATCTTTCATGCTTCTAGTAAGTCTATCCATTTTATAGGCAATAATCATGTTTATTTTGCCATTTTTACCATCTTCTAGCATTCTTTCAAACTCTGGTCTATGATTACCTGTTTTGGCACTAATTCCTGCATCTGTATAGTAATCTTTAATTTCATAATCATTACACTTACAATAAAATTCTAATCTTTCTTTTTGTTCAGGTAGTCCAAAACCATCACGAACTTGATCTTCTGTACTAACTCTTAAATACAGACCACATACTACTTTTTCTCCTTTTTCGTTCAATTCTAATTTCATCTCCCTTTCTTATTTTAAATTCAAAAAAGAGAAGTAAAGGTACTACTCAAAATAATACTTTCACTTCTCTAAACTACATTGTAAGACTCTTGGTAACTAAGTTACCATCTATATTAATTATACAACTTTTGTCTTAAAATGTCCATCACCTGAGAAGCTTGGTATTACTTGATATTATTGAGATAATTTTCTAATTCTGTTAATTTTATCTTGTTTGATAAATTTTTAATATAAATATCATTAGAATAATTAAATGCAAGAAATGTTGTGTTTTTTATGATAATTCTATGAGGTTCTACATATTGCAAATTGGATTTATCTATCTTTCTAATGCTTCCATTAATAAAAATAGGAGTAGTCTTACAAAAATTACAAATAAATTCTAACCTTTGTTTTAAACCTTTTTCCATTTCAATTTCTTGCTTAATAATATTAATCATAAACACCATCCTTCCTTTAGGATGATTTCTTTGTAAATAACAAAAAAACCAATCTTTCGATTGATTTCTATATATCAATGTTCGAAAAGTTCGAACAGATTCGTCAATGGAGCGAATCACATACAAGTTACGAACTTTGTTCTCTTTCTAAAAATATTATATATGAATTGTTAATAAATTTCAATGGGAGTATAGTAAATTTTTGCCATATATAGTATAATTTAGACATAAGAAATCTTATGATTAAATTAAAGATTGGAGGCCATTAATGGACAATGAATTAATTAAAAATGATAATGAAATTAATCATATATTTGATAATATCAAAGAATTAGTAATTAGTAGTAGAAATAAAGTATATAGTGCCGTAAATACTGAAATGCTTAATCTTTATTGGAATATAGGAAAAGCAATTATGGAAATACAACAAGGTGATGAAAGAGCAAGTTATGGTGATGCCGTTTTAGAGAAACTATCACAAAAATTAACTAATGAATTTGGCAAAGGCTTTTCTAAAAGAAATTTAGAGAGAATGAGAAAATTTTATATTTATTTTCCAATTGCGACAACAGTGTCGTCGCAATTAAGTTGGTCGCATTATTTAGAAATATTAAAAATAGATGAAGAACCTAAAAGGAATTTTTATATCAAAGAAACTATTAATTCTAAATGGAGTGTTAGAGAACTTCAAAGGCAAAAAGATTCATTGCTATATGAAAGATTAGTTTTATCTGCTGATAAAGAAAAAATATTAGAATTATCTGAAAAAGGACAAATTTTAAAGACAAGTAAAGATTTAGTAAAAGATCCATTTGTTTTGGAGTTTTTAGATATAAAAGAAAATACAAATTATCTAGAATCAGATTTAGAAAAGAATATTATAGAACATTTAAAAGAATTTTTATTAGAACTTGGAAAAGGATTTAGTTATGTTGGAAATCAAGTAAGATTAACTTTAGAAGAGGAACATTTTTATCCAGATTTAGTTTTTTATAATAGACTTTTAAAATGCTTTGTCATAATAGATTTAAAAATAGGAAAAGTAACACATCAAGATATTGGGCAAATGCAAATGTATGTTAATTATTATGATAGAGAAATAAAGCAAGATGATGAAAATAAAACTGTAGGAATATTATTATCAACAAATAAAAATGAAACTATTGTAAAATATACCTTACCAGAGGACAATAAAACAATATTTTCATCAGAGTACAAATTACATATGCCAACAGAGCAAGAATTAATTACTGCTGTTGAAGAGGAAAAGAAAAATTTTGAGTTAAATGAATAAATCTAATTATGGCGAAATTGCCATAATTAAAATATTGGAGGGAAAAATATGGGTTTAATTTGTGCGATAACAGATAAAGATTTAAATGAAAAAAGCGTTGAAATTTCAAATCCAAAATTAAGATATGGCGCTAGAGGTATTGTTATAAGAAACGATGGAAAGATTGCCGTATTCAACAAAAGTAAAAAGAACGAATATAAGTTGCCAGGTGGAGGAATAGAAGAAAATGAAAATCCAAAAGAAGCATTCAAACGTGAGGTATTAGAAGAAACAGGATGCATTATTGAAATCATTGATGAGTTGGGCACAACAGAGGAATATAAATCACAAGATAATTTTAAACAAACATCTTTTGTATTTGTTGGAAAAGTGATAGAAGATACTAAAATTTTACACCTTACTCAAAAAGAGAAAGATGAAGGGGCAATTCTTACTTGGGAATATCCTTATACAGCATTAGAACTTATTAAAAACAGTTACAATAATTTAATTGCTTCAGACTATGAATCTGTTTATCATACAAAGTTTGTAGTATTTAGGGATAGAAAAATTTTAGAGTTTATTAATAACTGGTTAAATGATTTAAAAAAATATTGGCTTGATAAGGATGTTGATAGTGCTGTTTCGTTATTTACAGAAACGAAATATTACCAAGAAACACCATTTGTAAATCCATATACTACTCTTGATGAAATAGCAGATGAATGGAAGCACATAAAGAATGAAGATATTAAAAAAATTGAATTTAGAGTTTTAGCAGTTGATGGATATAATGTAATTGTAGAGTGGTACTTAGAACAGAATGATGATGTGTATGATGGTATTTATGAAATACATTTTAATAATCAAATGAAGTGTATTTACTTCAAAAGTTGGGAAATGAAAATATGAAGTCAAATCTTGAATTATTAAGAAATAAAGATATTATTGCCATTTTGGATGGGGATACTATAATTGAAACACTAGATGAAATACAAATTGCTATGCCATATCTGAGTGGTCCTGATCTTTGTACGTTATCTCAAAAATTTGGATTTTATCAAGAATATTATTGGGGTAATAGTTCTAAACCTAATTTAAGTAGATGGCAATATATGGATAAGATACTAGAGTATGTTATTAAAGAAAATAAAGCAAGCCAACTTCTATCTTATATGATGAATAAAGAAAGATTTTCCGATTCTTTAAGAAAACTAAATAATGTTAATGATATAGAAAAGATGTATAAATATATAATTCAAAAAGTCTTAGATCAGATTAATTCAATATTATATTTTGGTGGACACGAATTAGTTATTATTAACAATCAATATATTGTTAAAGAAATTAATGAAGAAATCAAGATTGATGTTCCAAATATAAATGTGATTGATAGAGATTATATAAAAGAGTTATCTACACGTGCTATGAAAGATATAGATGACGGAAATTTAGATAGTGCTATTACGAAATCCAGAACTATTTTAGAAGAAACTTTTTGTTATGCTATTGAACTGAAAGGAAATGAGGCTTCTGATAGTGGCGATATAGGAAAATTATATAAACAAGTAAAAGATTTATATAATATGCATGCTGACAAGGATATGGATAAAAGAATCAATAAACTACTATCTGGACTTGAAAATATTGTACAGTCAATTGCCGAAATGAGAAATAATGGAAGTGATTCTCACGGACTTGGAAACAGGCGTGTAAATATTTCAGATTACCATGCAAGGTTAGCAGTAAATTCTTCTACTACTATGGCAGAATTTATTCTTTCTGTGTCTCAAAATTTAAAATAGTATTTCTAATATAAGGGTATGGGAACTTCCCATAATAGAAAACGTGCGGGAGTAGGTTTTCAGTGCTGGCTAGGACATAAGTCTTAATTTGTACTCACATATTTTTAAGATAAATTTAAAGGACTGCTTGTTTTGAAGTCCCATTTTTATACATATATTAGTTCTTTTAAGATAATTTCTTCAGCCACATTTTTATAATTATTCATTAGTTTTACCCATTCAATTTGACTATTCATTTTACTTTTTTCAGATAGTAATTTATCAGAATTTTTATATTGTTCCATTAAAATATTTAATCTATTTTCTGCTTCAATACTGACTGAAACAAGATGATTTGTTAGTTCATTTTTCATTAAAAGCGTTATATAAAGTGGCTTATTATTTTCTTTTAAATAGTGCAATCTTAAGTATCCATACTTGTTAATTTTTTCATTATTTTGTCTTTCAATTGTTAAATTTGGTAATAAATAATCGCCAACTTTTGTATAATTTAATTTCATTTTTTCATCTCTCCATTTCTTGATTTTTAATATTTCTCTCGTAAAAATCTACTGATTTTGTTTTGCTATTGTATTTAAAATAACCTTGTTCTTTGTTTTTATCTATAACTTTAATAGTAAATCTATCAATTAAATAGATAGAAAACGCATCAATAGATAATTGCCTTTTTAGATAATCAAGAACTTTAAATTGCTCTATGGTATCTACTTGATTCTTTAAAATATTTTCTTTTGTTAATCGTTTTATTGATAACTCCTTTGATTTTTAATTTGCTTTTACTATTTCTTTTTTTGGTACTAATAGTAGAAAATCTTTGGCAACATTTTCCTCAAAATAAGGACTGCCAATTATACCATCTACATAGAAATGACTATGTGCTTTATCAAAAAAATCATCTACAAATTCACTTGAATATTCATTATTTGTCATTTTTATAATGGATAAAACATCATAATCCTTTTTCTTGATTTCTAATTCTTCTTCATTTATTCCATTTAGATATTTAATACCAACAGTATCATTTTTTAGAACAATATATAAGTATTTGATAAATTCTGTACTACTTTTTGTAATAAATTCATCAGTAAATTTTATATACTTAATATCAATGTTGTAATTATCATCTCTTGTTATTTCTATTTGCGAAATAAGCCTATGAATCATATCTCGTTTGGCTTCTCTTGATAGTAAATTGTAGAAAAAAGTAAATTCCATCTTTTTAACATTTTTGAATATCAGTTTATCATTTTCCTTTTTACAATCTAGTTTTTTCAGAAGTTCAGTTGTATATTCTTTTGATTCGTTATCTGGGTCAAGAGTTATTTTATTCTTGTTTAATTTCTCAATTTCTTTTTTAATAACATCATTTTTATGGTTAATTGCCTCAACATCTAGTGTCGAACTTAAATATAAATCAACTAACCTTTTTTCCTGTAACTTTAATTTTTCAATGGCTTTTTCTATTTCTTTTACATCATTACTTTTTGTAGAATTACAAGTAATAATTTCGTTATTTGCTCCCATCATAAAGATAGTTAATTCTTCTAAAATACGCCTTAATTTCACTTCTATTTTCTCGGTATTATAATGAAGTCCATAGCCACTACAATTATGATTTTTACATCTTAAATGATAATAAACTTTTTGTTTTCCATTGGGATATTTAAAAGATTCCGATGAAGCCATAATTTTGCCACATATCGGACATTTCACCAATCCTGAAAACAAATGAATAAGTTCTCCATAATTTGGGTGCTTATTTTTCACTAATACATTTCTAGTAGCATTCCAAGTAACTTCATCTATAATTGGCTCACAATAGTCTTTTACCCTTAAAATGTCTTGTGGTTTTCGCTTATATTTTCCATATTCAAATATGCCTATATAGATAGAATTAGTAAGTATCTTATAAACTCTATCGGCTCTCCATTTTCCAGTCTTTAAATAAGCATTATTATCTTGCATAATCGTAGCAATGCTTCTAGTAGAATGACCTTCTTGGCATAATTTAAATATTTCTTTAACCACTTGGGCTTCGATAGGCTCTATTTCTAAATGTCCTGTATCTTTGTTTCTAGTATAGCCATAAGGGGCTTTACTAGGGTGAATATGTTCTAGTGCCATTTCTTCCATTGCTCTTTTAGTTCTCGCACCAATTTCTTTTCTTTCTCTTTGCCCAAATACTAAATTCATACCAAAAATCATTTCACCATTAGCAGTAGATACATCATAAGGCTCGAGTATTAACTCAATCTTAACATCATGTTCTTCACAATAATTTAAAAGCCAAAACCCATCATAGTTGTTTCTCGTAAGTCTATCTACCTTAATAGCAATTAACTTATCAATCTTTTTAGATTTAATATCTGCGAGTAATCGTTGCATTTCTGGTCGCATTAAATCTTTTCCAGAATGACCTGCGTCATTATAAACATCTACAATGCTATAATCATTCTTTTCACAATATTCTTTAATCATACGAAGTTGTGAATCAATAGAATAACCATTATCTCTTTGGTCATCTGTACTTACTCTTACATATACTGCACATCTCATAAAATAATCATCTCCTCACTTGTTTCCTCACTTAAAAGCCGAAATTCAGACAGTAAATTGAAATCTTATGATTTCTTTCATATGTTTCCTCACTAAAACGGAAAAAGTAAACCCTAAATTTTCAATTTCTTTAAAATTTGAATAATTTCTGATAATGAATATTTTTGATTATGTTCTTTGATGTAAAATGACTTGTTAGATATTTCGTTAATTTTATACTCTAGTATCGTAAGAATAGTAGGATATGTAATTAGATACTCTGTAGGCTCTATAACTTGTAAATTGGTATGAAGTAAATGCTTAATTGTTCCTTTCTTAATTTTGTATGTGTAATCTTTAATAACCTCCAAAATCTCACTATTTGGCTTTAATGTTTCGATAGTTTTAAATTCCAACATCAAAAAAGTCCTCCTTCCTAAGAAAGAGAACTTTAAGTTTTATACAAAATAAAAACTCACGAACTTGTTACAGTCCGTAAGTTGTTTTTAAATGGAGCGAATGGCGTAGATATCTACAACTTTTTTCGCCTTTTAACGATTTGATATATAAAATATCAACCATAGTTGTATTTTATCATATTTTTATTAATTAGCCAATATTATTTTTACTTATGAGGGTATCTTTACATAGCAAAAAATGGTATAATAATTTTATTAGGAGGTGTTATTTATGAGCAATGGTAGAAAAAATTTTTCTCTTATAGAACAATCTACTTTGTATAATCAGGTTAACGGAATTTGTCCTTTATGTCAAAAGTCACTTTCTTATATGAAAGAAGGAAAATTACAAAAATTATTTGAAAATATTAGATGATGACATAAGACTAGTAGACTCATCCATAGCTGAAAAAACAAAATTGAAAAGTGTTCCTCAATATGGAATAGAAAGACTTACTGATTTACTAACAAAACAAAATAATATAAAGCAAATGAATGAATATTATGACAAGAAACAAAAAAATCTTGATGAATTAAGTATTATAAAAGAAAGTTTAAAAGAGATTAAATCAAAGGTAATTTCTGAAATCACAAAATCCGTTAATATCGAAATGTATAATTATTTTGCTGATATATATAAAGATACCAGAAAATCGCCAACATTTAGTATGGATTTACAAACATATAATTTGAAAAGGTATAATGACAGAGGTACTGGATCTTCTTACATAAATCTTATAGCTTTTGATTTAGCAATTTTTAAATTGACAAAGTTACCATTTTTAATACATGATTCTATTTTATTTAAAAATATACAAGTACCAGCATTTGATAATTTAGTAAATATTTATAAGTCTTTTGAACGCCAAACATTTATAGCAATTGATGAAATTAATAAATTTTCTAAGGATACAATTGTTTCGTTAGAAAACAGTAAAGTGATAGCATTAGATGAACAACATACACTATTTAACAAAAATTGGAAATTAGATAGTTAAAGAAAGGATATAATATGAATTTAAAAGAAATAAATCAAAGAATTAGCGATAGATCAGATTGTTTTTATTGGCAAACTGATAGAAAAATAAGTGCTGAAGAAGCTGCTATGATATGGAAAGATAGACATTCAGCCATAACTAACGAAGAATTGTTAGAAAAAATCAATTCAGAATTAAAAGATGATAAATTAGCATATATCAAACCATTTGATGAAAATGCTCAAACAAGTTTAGGTAATGTTAACTCAATAAGAGTTGGAGTTTTAGAAAGTGGTAAAGAAGTTATTATAAGATGTCATCCAAAAGGAGTTAGAAATGGTTATTTTTATGCTGAAAGTCTAGCATCTCAAATTGCATTAGATAATGGACTTTCTGCTTATAAAACTTACTTAATTCATGAATTAGAAAGTGAAGAAGATATTTCCTATCAAGTTATAGAAAAGTTAAATGGAGATACAGTTCAATTTTGTTTAAAAGAACATCCTGAAAAGGAAGAACAACTTGTTATTGAAATGGGAAAAACGATGGCAAGACTTCATAAAATAAAAGTTAATGGATTTGGTCCTTTTGATAATGAACAAGCTAAGAATAGTAATTTAAAAGGAATACACAAATCACTAAAAGATTCTGTGAATGCAGGATTAGAAGAAAATCTTGAAAGATTAGTTACATACAATATTTTAACAAAAGAAATAGCAGATAAAATGAAAGCATTATTTGATGATAATGAATTACTTAATTCAGATGTGTCAGTTCTAATTCATAATGATTTTGCTGATTGGAATTTATTAACCGATGGTAATACTATAACTGGTGTTATAGATTGGGATGAATGTGTTGCAGGAAATCCAATTCAAGAAATAGCATGTTGGTCAACATTCTTTGATCCAGAAAGAATAAAACCATTTTTAAAAGGATATTTTAGTGAAACACCAATGTATGATAATTTTGATGAGATGTTCCAATTAATGAGACTAAGATATACAATTTCAAAGATGGCATTAAGAATTAAAAGATATACTTATGAACAAACACCATTTTTAAAGAGTATGATTGAAAAGGGAGAAAAACATTTAGAAGAGTTATCAGAAATTTTTAACTTAAATGACACCAGTATTAAGAAGAAATAAAGGAGAAAGATGATTATGAAAAAAGTAATTGTAATAACAGGTGGAAGTGATGGTTTAGGTAAAACCTTGACTGAATCATTATCAAAGGAAAATAATGTAATTATTTTAGCTACAAATGAAGAAAAATTGACAAATGTTGCAAATAACAATAATTGTAATTATAAAGTTTGTGATGTAAGTAACTATTCTTTAGTAGAAAAAAGTATTAATGAAATTATTAAAAAATTTGGGAAAATTGATGTATTAATTAATAACGCAGGATTATGGATTCAAGAAGAATTAGATACCAATGATAGTGAAAGAATTAATTCTGTTGTTGATGTTAATTTACTGGGAGTTATAAATTGCACTAAGGCAGTAATTCCAGTCATGAAACAAAATTGTGATGGTTTAATTATAAATATTAATTCACAAGCTGGTATAAATCATAAGGCTGAAAGAGTAGTTTACAATGCTACAAAATGGGGTGTAACTGGTTTTTCTAAATCTTTGGCAGATGAAGTAGCTAAATATGGAATTAGAGTTTCTAATGTTATGCCTGGCATGATGAAAACAGACATGTTTAATAAAATGAATATTCAAAAAAATATGGATAATGGTGTTGATACAAAAGAAGTTGCAAGATTAATACAATTTATTATTGATACTCCTTCTAATGTTATGATACCAGAGGTTGGTATAAAAAATATTAATAATTAAAAAAGATGATACAAAGCATTAACTTATCGCTCAATATCATCTTTTTCTATTATTGATTTAGTTATATTATTTGTATTTTTGTTATCTTGAAGAAGGTTGAAATCTTCTTCATCTAAAGCACCATGTTCATATAATTCTTTAGCAAATTTCATATATTTTTCCTTATCTTTATTTCTATAAA
>CANTCS010000040.1 GCA_947652375.1 uncultured Mollicutes bacterium
TATATCATACATTTTTGATATAATCCACTTCGTTCACGTTATTTGAATAAGAGCCTATTAAAGAAGGTCATTTTTCCGGAAAAGCACCTATTGGTTATCGCAAAATCAATAAAGAACTTGTGATTGATGAAGTAGAAAGTGAAGTTGTAAAAGATATTTTTAAGTCTTATTTAAGTGGCTTGTCAGTATGTACAATAACAAAACAACTAAATGAAAAGAAATCTTTAAATCGTAATTGGAGAACAACTACAATCGATAGAATGTAATCTAATTACATCTATGCTGGCAATTATCAACACCGAAAAAGAATACAAAATGAAGAAACTATCTTACTTGAAGATGTATGTCCTGCTATTATTGATAAACATGATTTTGAATTAGTACAAAAGCAAAAAGAAAAGAATTTAAAGAATTACACTAGGAAACACACTTATGTTTATATGCAGAAGATTGTCTGTTCTAAATGTAATAAAATTATGGGTGGTTCTTCTACTACATCTAAGAATAAACCCACTCAAATTTATTACAAATGTAATTGTTGTAATACGAGAATCAATGAAAAGAAAATTGAACAACCATTAATGCTATTCTTAAATGATATGTTAGATTATTATTTTCTTATAGATAACAACTATAAATCTTTTTTTAACGAGGATTTAACAATAGAAATAAAAAGATATGAGAAGATATTAAAAGACTTGAATACAAAGCTACAAAGGATTAAAAATGCCTATTTAAATAGTGATATTGAACAAGATGATTTTATAGATGAAGAAAAAAGCATAAAAATGCAAATTGAAGAAACTAAAATTAAGTTAAATAATTTGAATAACGCTGATGAAAATCTAAATCATAAAGATGATTTAAGACTTTATAATAACCTATTTCAATTAGAGAAAATGAAATACAAATCCTACTATGTTAGGAAGAATGGCTTGTGGAATAAACTCACTAAAGAACAAAAAGCAGAACTAATAACTAAGTATATTGATTCCATTGAAATTGAGAAAAAGAAAGATGAAATCATCATTAAGAAAATCAATATCAACAAAAAGGAAATTCAAAATATTGGTTATATGTTTAGAAATGATTGTTTTGATATGGCAGTTAATATCAATGAAAGAGATGTCATTTTATCTAATGAAAGAACTAAAGAAGATATAACTAAATATATCGAGTCATTAAATAAATTTTATAAAATAGCTCCTATCACAATTGAAAAAGACAAGTTAGATATTGATAGTTTATCTAATAACTCTATTCTACAGATTATTCCCAACAAAAAGGAAAATAAATTTGAGAAAGAAAAATATACTTTATTACAGATAAGTGCTTAAAATCAAACTGAAAATATGGTAAAATTGTATTGTAATATTCATTCAGAAAGGTAGAAAATATATGAAAATAACAAAATATCCTCAATCATGTTTAATGATTGAAACAGATAACAAAAGAATTTTGATTGATGCAGGAGGTTTAAAATATCAAGATAAATTTTTAGAAGAATGGAAAAAAGCTGATATAATTCTTATAACACATAAACATGGAGATCATATTAAAAGCGATGTATTAAAAGATATTAACATTCCTATTTATTCAACACAAGAAGTGCAAGATACTTATCCAGAAATAAAGTTCAATATTGTAAAAGAAAATGATATTTTAGATTTTGATAGTATTAAAATTGAAGTGGTTAAAGCAATTCATGGATATAATCCGTTATTAAAAAATGGTGGGCAAGTATTTGAAAATGTCGGTTACATTATAGACGATGGATCTCATAGATTATATACAACTAGCGATACTATTTGTTTCAATAATGATTATAAAGCAGATGTTGTTGCTCTTCCAGTTACGGCTTATGGACTTACTATGTCTGCATTTGAGGCATCATTATTTTCTAAAGAGTTAGGTGCAAACTTAGTTTTACCAATTCATATGGATAATGAAAAATATCCTACTGATGTAAACTATATGAAGGAAAATTTTGATAAGTTTAGTATTAACTATAAAGTTTTAGGAATAGAAGAATCAATTGAAATTTAATTGAAAGAGTTTTTAAAATGGCAAAATATAGTTGGATAAAAGAAGGCGTTCCTCAAAATTTAATTATAAAACAAGTTTATGGGATAGCATTTTCTAATGAAGGTAATATTCTTTTAAGAGTAGAAGATAACAAATACAAATTAACAGGTGGAAAGCCAGAAAATTATGATAAAGATTTTGAAGAAACTTTAAAAAGAGAATATATTGAAGAATTAAATATTGAACTTGAAGGTATTTATTATTTAGGATATTTACTTGTTGAGGAAGATAATAACGAAAAGTATGCACAAGTTAGAATGATAGCAAAAATTAAAAATATTGGAGAAAATAAACCAGATATAGACAATGGAAAAACTTATAAAAGATTTATGGCAAATATTAAAAATGTAAAAAATTATTTAAATTATCCTGACCTAGCAGGTAATCAATTAATAGATGATGCTATTAATATGGCAAAAGAAAAATACAAACTGAATTTTAATGAAGAAGAATATTTTGTATAATTTATTTTGAATCTTTATCGAGCAAGAAATTGCTCTTTTTTGTTGTCTAAATTTAGAAAGGAGGCAAAATTATTAACTACTTTTTTCAAGTAGTAGTACCCCAAATTCTTGATTATTTTAAGGAAAATAAAGAAGTAATTCCTAACTATCTAATTCTAGAAGTTTTAAGAAATGATAAACAATATCAAGAACAAATTGAAGAAATTTTAGAATTATCAAAAGAAGAAAATAAAAATAATCAGAAAGGAAAATAAAATATGAGCTATGCAATTTTTAGAGGTGAAGGTATTAAAACTTTAAATGAATTATCACAAAAAGGTAGTCATAATGGAAGAACAAAAGAAAAATATAAATCTAATCCTAATATTAGAGTTGAAGATAGTAAAAATAATATTGAAATAATAAAATGCAATAAATATATAGACAAATTTTATGAAATGACAAGAGAGTATCAAAAAGAACATTATGATAGAATGAAGAATATGAGATCTGATAGAAAAAAGTCTTTTCATGATATGGTTAATGATTCTAAAAGTGTTGTTGCTGATGAAATGATATTCACAAGTGACAAAGACTTCTTTAAAAACATGAGTAAAGAAGAATTAATGAACTGGGCAAATGAAACTATGAATTTTGTTTATGAAGATTTAGGTTATACGAAAGAACAAGTCTTACACGCCGTTATTCACATGGATGAAAAAGTACCCCATTTACATTGTGTTGTTGTACCTCTTGTTAAGAAGTTTGATAAACGAGCTGGTATTGAAAAGTATTCCATTTCTAAACGATCATATATCAAAGATAAAGTCCATTTAGTTGAATTACAAGATAAATATCAGGAACGATTAGCCAAAAAAGGATTCAAATTAGAACGAGGTGAAAAACACTCAGGAGTCAAACATTTATCAATGGGACAATTTAAAAATGTGGCTAGATATTATGATAGACAAGCATATAAAAGTAAGAAAAATATTGATGAAAAGTATTGGAAAATAAAAGGAGCATTGCAAAATTCTAAGAAAAAAGCACTAACTGATAAAGTAGTTATTGATGGTGAAATTTATCATATTCTATTAGATTTTTTAGATATGTATAGTAAAGAAATTCAAAACATGGTTACAAGTAAAACCTTCGTAGAAAGTTTAAATGACTTTACTTGTGATTATAAAACATTAGAAAGAAAGTATAAAAATAGTCTTGTTGATATTAATTATTTAGAAGAAGAAAATGGTAAATTACATGAAGATAAAAATAATTTATTAAATTTTATTAATCATTTGTTATTAATCTTAAAAGAATTTTTTAGAGAGATTTTATTATCTAATGATAAAAAGACGAAAGAAAAAACGATAGATATTTTAAAAGATTGTTATGATAACAACTTATATAATTCTTTAGATTTAAAAGAAATATCTAAAGATACTGATGAAGAAATTACTATAAATAATTTACTAAAAAATGAAGAATTAGAAAAAGACTATGACATTTTTGAATAGTCATAGCCTTGATACATACTATATTTTTAATAATATAGAGAACGCACTTGCAAATTGACATAGTCAATTGGCGTGTGCATTATACATATTTTAATAATTCGATAAATTCTGTATAGCCACTTTCAGAATTTAAATGACCTCCTCCTGAAATCATAATTTGGTTTTCAGTTATGGTATCAGCAAATTCTTTTTCTGCTTCATATTTAACATAGGGATCATTATCAGAATAGAAACAAACAATGTTGTCACAATAGTTTTTAATATCTGCAAGATTATCAAAATACATACTCTCATTAACTGCATCATAATCCTTATCAATTCCAAGATAATTATTGAATCCACAAACAAAAACTAATCTCTTAACTTTAATCTTATTCTCAACTAAAAATTTACAGACAAAGATAGGCGCTATGGAATGAGCAAATATAATTGTGTTTTCATTAATGATATTTGCTTCTGCATAAATTTTTAAAATCTTAGACCAATTTTCATAATTTTGATAGCCAACTCCTGTTGGAAAATCTGGAGTATATACTTCTAAATCTTTATTTTCAATTTCTTTTCTTAAATATGGAATCCAATTTGAAAATGGACTTCCAAAACTTCCATGTACTAATAAATAGTTATTTTTCATTTTCTAGTTTCTCCTTATTTAAACAACTTCTTGTTCTTCAATTGCTATTTTAATTTTTTTTGAATCTACTTTTTTGTTAAAACCGTCTTGAATCATATTATATAATGCTTTAAAACTTTCTTTTGATTTAGGAGAGATTAATGACTTACAATATTCAATAGTTTGGTCATCACTACAAATTATAGCAGTCATTATATTAGAATAAGATGTGTTTTCTGGCATTTCTAAATATCTTGCTAATGATTTAAAATCATCTTGTTCAAACATTTCTTCCATTCTTACTTTCCTTTTTTTATAAATGTTAGGAAGTTTTATCATCTTGTTAGCCTCTAATTTACCAAAGGATTTAATCGCTTTATCAAAATATTCTTTTCCTTCATCATCATTATCCCAAATAGCTACAAACTTCTTGTTGTATGCAATTAATCTTGGAATATTATTATAAATGCTTTCTGCATTTACTCCCGGAATTATTATATAATCAGACAATTCTTTTCCTAAGAATATTTCTAATGCGTATTTGTCATGAATACCCTCTACTAATATTAATTTTTGCTTTTGAGTAAAGAAGTCCCAGTCAGAAACACCTAATGCTTCATAAACAGGTTGCAATTCTGTCATTTTCTTTAAATCTGTCTTTATTTCAGTTATTTTGCTTAATTCAATTTTCTTATCTTTATCTTTTTGGACTATGTAAATATACTTAGGGGGAATATATTTTGGATCTAATAAATGATGAGTGTGAGTACAATAAATGACTTTTCCATCTTTATTAGAAATATTCTTAATCATATTACACAATTTTTCTTGAGCAACGGAATGAAGATATGAACCTGGTTCATCAAGTAAATATATTATATCGTTATTAGAACCTGAGGATTTTGGGTTATATTTAATTTTCATTACAAAATTAAAAAACCATAAAAATCCTTTGCTTCTTTCTTCTATTTTGAAGAATCTATCTTTATCACCTTTCTTTTCAACAATTTGTACTTTTAGTATATTATTATTTTCTATACTTAATTTTATACTCAAACAGCCGCCATCATCTAAGGATATTTTTCCCCATTCCTTAATTAAAGTTTTATTTATTTCTGATTCTACATCACTTAATATTCCCAGTTTTATGTTATCTTCTGGTTCTTTTACAATATCAAAAATTGATGATCCTATTTTGTTAAAAGCTCTTTCATAAATTCCCAACCAACCATACAATTCATTGGAATCTTCTGGAATTGCAATCTCATTTTTAGGTCTCTCAATAAAATCATCATTATAAATTATATAAGGTAATCGACTTACTATTTCTTTTCCAATTATTTTTCCATCATTTTCATCATCAATTACCGAAACGCTATATTCTTTAGTTTCCAAATTTCTAGAGATAACTATTTCAGAAAATTTATCAATAGTTGAATATTTATTTCTTAATTCTTCGTTAGATATACAATTTAAAAAATCATTCTTTTTTATAGCTATTTCCGCTGAGATAATGGCACAATCTTTACATTGTGGATTATAAAAATTTCTTAATTCTTGAAGATGCCTTCCTTCATACTCTTTATCATTTGCATAATCAAAGGCAAAAATAGCTTGTAATATTGTAGTCTTTCCAGATTCATTTGTACCAATTAGAGGAACAAGTTTGTTTTTATTTATATTAATTTCTATTGGTCCTTCAATAGCTCTATAATTTTTAATAATAAATTTATTATACTTCATAATCTCACCTCATCTATTCAAAATAACTTTCATCAAGCAAAGGAACGATATCAATGGCAGGTTCCTCATATGGATGAACTTCTCTTAGTTTTGAAATAACGCTTTTTACTTTATCAATGTCACAAATAAATTCTAGTTTTTCTTCTTCAACAAATTCTAGTTTATTATTTTCACCAATATATGGATTAGCACTATCATTTGGTTTAAATGTCCCTATTGATTTTGTTGCCGAAGTACAAAACGAATAATTTCCGATTATCCCGGCTCCACTCTCACATACAACATTTCTAACTTCTTCTACATTCTCTAATGAAATTGTTACAAATATTTTAACTTTGTTTATATTTATATTCATTCAGAATCTTCCTCCAATCTTTTTTCTATATCTTCAATACTCGGTAGAGTATTTTCCAAAAACTCTGGTATCTCTGATAATATTTTATATTCACTGACTCCAATAGGTTTATTAATATCTTTAAGAGCTAATTCAGCAGTTACTCTTTTCTTATCTTTACAAAGTAATATACCGAATGTTGGATTATCATTTTCATCTTTAATATACTTATCAACAGCACTTAAATAAAAATTTAATTTACCAGCATATTCAGGTTTGAACTCTGTTGTCTTTAATTCAATTACTACATAACTCCTAACTTTCAAATTGTAGAATAACAAATCAATATAGTAATCTTCATTTTCTATTTCTAAATGATATTGTCTTCCAACAAAAGCAAAGCCGTTTCCAAGCTCTAATAATAATTTTGTTATATTAGCAGTTAGTTCTCTTTCAATATCTAATTCCTTTAAATCTTTGTCAGCTGTTATGAAATCAAATATATAAGGATTTTTTAATAATTCTTTTGCTTGTTCATTAGTTGGAGTTGGTAATGTTTCATCAAAATTAGTAGTTTTGTTTTCTAGCAATGCTTGTCTTTCATATAACTTACTTGTTATTTGATGAGTTAGTATTGAAACAGACCATCCATTTTCTATTGTTTCTTTTGCATACCATTTTCTAATTTCTTTGTCCTTAACTTTATCTAATAATACTTGATTATGATTCCAAGACAATTTTGCAAGGACTCCTTGCAAAAATTCATCATTATCAAATTCAGTAGCAAATTTTTGCATATACCTTAAATTTCTAGCTGACATTCCCTTTAAAGTTGGAAACTCCATTTTTAAATCCTTTGCTAAAGTATCTATAAAAGATGAACCCCACTTGTTATTTTCAATTAATTTTAAACCAATATTGTAATACATCAATACCAAATCTCTATTAGCATTTTCTACTATCTTATTTCTAGTAGTAATTAGAGTTTTCTTAATGTCATTTAATACTTCAAAATACTTATCATTATTTTCTAGCATAATTTCCTCCTTTACAAGCATTCTTGTTGATATAATTATACTATAAATACCAATAATTTCCTATATAACTATCGATTTTTTATTATAAATAGTTTTATTAGGAAAATCATTTCCTAATAAATTTCCGGTTAAATTTCCTAATAAATATTGATTCAATTAAAAAAATAGAATATAATCTATTTAACGAGTGAGGGATATTTTTTTAGATTTTAGGTTTAAAACCCTATTATCATCCGCTCCATAGTGAAATCTGCTCGAACTTGTCGAGTATTAGATAGATAACTAATTCAAATTTTGGATTAGTTTTTTTGTGTTTTAAGAACTAATTCCTTCAAAGAAAGGATTGAAACTATGGTAAATATTATTAAGGAAGAGCTAACTATTGAACAAGAGTTAAAGAAGAAAATCGAGTTTATTTGTGAGTTTGCTAAAACAACACCTACTTTTATCAATGGTAATATTAGAAAGATAGACAAAACCAATTTAACATATATTGAACCTAATAGAATTATTATAAAAGATACAACATTTCTAATATTTAACTATTCTAACGAAATATTTATTGAAAACTTATCTAATAAGATAAAATTATCAGAACTAGAAGAATATTTGAAAAATCGCCTTTAAATAGGCAAAAACTGGTAATTATGCCTGTCAAAATTTCTTGAAAATGTCAGTAAAATCATTTTGAGAAAATGTCAGTAG
>CANTCS010000041.1 GCA_947652375.1 uncultured Mollicutes bacterium
ATGGATTACAAAATTAACTGCACAACAATTGTGCACTTTCAAAAATAACTTACATACAATTTTTTACATAGTTATAAAAAAGAAAAAGTGTTTATTTTTTTTATTTTTTATGATATAATTTGCTATATGGGGCTGACTTGGTTTCGACAGGAATAATAGAGCATAGATGGCAAGTCGACTGTCCACGTTACGGACACAAAAAAATAAATGCAAATAAATTAAAAAATGCTGTAGCTAATATGTTTGGTGGTAACCAAGCTGTAGCTTTTGCCTAATAATAGAATAAGGCCAGTGCTTCTTTTTAATTCTTACCTAGGAATTATTTAGAGGTTCAATTTTTATAGGTTATAGCTATTTAGTGTCTACTAAATAGAAAGAATTTTTAGACTAGTACATTAATTTGGTCGTTAACTACTTGATTAGTGTATGAAATTAATTAGTTAACTAAACTTGTAGAAGTTTATGTAGCTTTATTTTTGGACAGGAGTTCGATTCTCCTCAGCTCCACCAGAGAAGAATCTGCTCGAACTTTTTATAAAGTAAGAGCTTAATGATAAATATCAATTCTAGAAATGGAATTGATTTTTTGTTGTGTAAAAGAAAGTGAGGAGAATCTTTAATGGTTAATATTATTAAACAAGAAATTGAAATTGAAACTGCTTTAAAAAATAAAATTGAATTTATATGTAGTTTTTGTAATACTACACCAACTATTCATAATGGAAGTATTAGAACAATAGAACACACAAATCTTACCTATGTAGAACCTCATAGAGTTATTATAAATGGAATTACTTATCTAGCATTTAATTATGAGCCAAATGTTTATGTAGAAAATTTAAGTAAACCTATTCCATTAAGTGATTTAGAAGAATATATTAAGTCATTAAATTAAGTATAAAAATTAAAAATCATTCCATTCCTACAATTTATTATTGATTTCCTAAAATGTTTCAAAAGATTAAAAGATAGAATTGCATGATTTTTGCAACAATTTTGCCTACTTTTTGCATCTTTTTTGCACAAAATTTGCACGATTTCTGCCTAGACTTTGCCTATCGCTAATGATAATATGGTATTGTACTGGAATAAAATTAATTTACAGTACCACTTACAGAGTGAATTACAGTATGATTTACCGAGTAATTTACAGAGCAAAGTATCTAGTAAGTTACATAGTCAATGTGATAATATAGTAATGTATTGGTATCATTATGAAGTTTAAGTGAACTATTTAAATACAATTTAGTGTACTATTCGCATACGATTTAGTTTACTTTTCGACTACTAAAAAAATACAATTTAGTTTATTGTTTGAAGACTATTAAAATGATAATATTGTATTATAGTCAATTACCATAAGTTTTACTTGTATTTAAAAGGTTTTATACATATTTAGGTAAGAGAAACTACCAGTTGAATTACCATATAAATTACTAGTAATTTTACTAGTAAAACTACCATATTTTTGGGTATTGACTATACAAGTAATACTGATACAATAGTATATGCTAGGAATAAGTAGCGAAGAAAATTTATCTTTATATAATCAAACTCTAGAAACACAAGGGAAAAAACTCTTGTGTTTTTTCGTATTCAAAAATAAGAAAGGAAAGTGATTTTATGAATGAAGAAAAAAAGATATGTGGAATCTATACTCGTGTTAGTACAGAAGATCAAGCTCGTGAAGGTTTTAGTTTGTCAGAGCAAAGAGAAAGATTAGAAGCAATGTGTAAATTTAAAGGTTATGAAATATATGATTATTATGAAGATGCAGGAATAAGTGCTAAAACTGGAAATAAACGACCAGAATTTGAAAGAATGTTAGATGATATAAGAAATAAAAAGATAAATACAATCGTTACTTTAAAACTAGATAGATTAACTCGTTCAGTTCGTGATTGGGAATCTATTATTACATTTTTGGAGGAAAATAATGCTTACCTAGATTGTGCAAATGATGAAATCAATACAACAAATGCAAATGGTAAGTTAGTATCAAGACTTTTAATGAGTGTTAGCCAAAATGAGATTGAAAGAACTTCAGAAAGAACAAAGATAGGATTATCTGGAGCAATTAAAAGTGGAAATATACCAGGACATACTCCATTAGGTTATAAGAGAGAAGAAAAGAAATTTGTACCAGATCCTCTTACAAAAGATATTATTGTCAGAATGTATCAATTATATTTTGAAGGTAATAGTTATCAAACTATCGCCAACATCTTTAACGAAGAAAATGTTGCTAATAAAAAATGGAGAGATAATACCATTTTACAAATGATAGAAAATCCAATTTATAAAGGCGATTTTATTCATGGAAAAAGAACTGGGAAACCTACTTATTATGAAAATGTTGCTCCACCTTTAGTAAGCAAAGAAATGTGGGAAAGTTGTCAAGTTCAAAAAAAGAAAAATTCTAGAAATTATATGAGATACAAAGAATATTTATTTTTGCAAAAAATTAGATGTCCTAAATGTGGAAGAATATTAGGTGGTAAAGCTACTTATAAAAAGAAAAATGATAAGATTTATTATTACTATGGTTGTGAGAAATGTAAAAACAATATAAAAGAAGATAAAATTGAAGAATCTATATTACATTTATTAAGTGATATTTTAGAATATGATTCAGTAGTAAATAGCTTCTTTTTACCTATGTTAAAGAGTAAGTTAACTAATCCTAAAGAAGAACTTTCAAAAGAATTAAAGGTTCAAGAAATGAAGAAAGAACGAGTTAGAAAAGCATATATCAATGAGGTATTTACTCTGGAAGAATATAAATCAGAAATATCTATTATTGAAAATAATATCAAAGAGTTAGAAAGACAAATATTAGAAAACGAACAAGTTAAAGATTTAAAATTTACAAAAGAAGATATTTTAATAAAAAGAGATATTGACTTCATTAACAAAATAAAACTACCTAATCTATATAATCAAATTGTTATTACTTGGAAAGATTTAACAAGAGAAGAAAAAGGAAAAATCATAATGAATTATATAGAAGATGTAACCTTAAAATTTGATGTGGATGGTGATTATATTGTGGATACAGTAAATTTTAGAAGTACATTCTTTAAAGATTTTAAAAGTTTATATGATGAGGGTTATATTGATTGGAAGTTTGTGAGTCTTGATTTAGATGGTATCGGTTATGTTAGATTTTCTAATTACATTCCACAAGAAAAAGTTGAACAACATATTATGAGGTTAAGAGAATATTATGACGTTCATTATTATGAAGGAATCTTAAATTTTGAAACTGGAATGTTTGATACACAAAAGAGAGATGATGATGAAGTCATTAGAATATTCCCATTAGAAAAATTTGATACAACAAAAACTAAAATCAATATGGGAATGATCGGTGTATCAAAAGATAATGAAGTTCGTGTAGAAAATGAAGAAGAATTATTTTCTACAATTCCACCTGATGATATAACAAGTAATGAATATATTTTTAGAGATAAAGTAGAAAAAAATGATGACTATGAATTGTAATGATTCATAGTTTTTTGTTTACTTTTTTCTAAAAAAGTAATAACAAACGTGGCACGTTTTTGTTTGCTTTAGCAAATGAAAGCGGCGATAGTTTGCATAAAAAAATTATGAGATTTTTCACTTACGAAGTTTGTGAAATTACGAATAATTTCCAAAGATAAAATTGAAAGTAGTACTTTCTATTTTATCAAAGTCTTATGTAATTTTATTTCATTACGATAGTTTTGAAATATTACGAAATAAGACAAACGGATTCTAAGGTGGTAAACCTTAGCTCCCATGTTTTGATGCCCAGCGTCAAAACATATAGGGAGTTAGAAATTTTGTCGTGGTTTACTATCTATTTTATGAGTGTTTAGTAAAACCAAAATAATAAAAGATTAAGGAGATGATATTTATACAAAAATTAGCATATTCATTTCATATTGGAAATGATAAAAATAAAAGTAAAAGATCAAGGAAAACTATTAAGAATGGTGTTGTTGTTGATAAAGTTTTTAATAATAATGCAATTCAAAATGCGCAGGCACTATCACGAGTTGATAAACATAATTTAAGAAAATATGATGATAATGAAAAAGTGATTGAACTCATTTGTGGAACAAATAGCCTTTATGAAGATGTGAAAAAATTATATGTAAAAGAATTTGATGAGGCAAGAATTGAGTACAATGAAAAACAAACAAGGAATGATAGAAAAATAGAAAATTATTTTTCTCATATTTCTAATAATGATAAAAACGATTTGGCAGTTGAAATAATTATTGAACTTGGTAATATGGAATTTTGGAAAGATAAAGATGATTCTTATAAAAGAAAAATGACAGAAGTTTTTAAAGAACAAATTAGAGATTTAGAAAAAATTGTTCCATCTTTTAAAGTAGCAAATGCAGTTGTGCATTATGATGAGGCTAGTCCTCATTTACATATTGTTGGTGTTCCTGTTAAAGATGGAAACAAAAATGGTATGAAAAAACAAGTTGGAAAATCTACTGTATTCACAAAAGAATCTTTGCATGAAATACAAGATACTATGCGAATATACTGCAAGGAATCTTTTAATAAAATCTACGAAACCAATATAGAATTATTAGAAAAATTAGAAGGTAGAAATGAAGATATTCCTATGAAAAATATGGCTAAACAATATACCTATCTAAAAGAACAAGCTGATCGTAATCGTGAGAGATTAGAGAAAGTAAATAAGCAAACTGAAACTACTCTTTCAAAATCTAAAGAAGTAAAAGAAATTATTTCTAATTTAAAACCAACTAAAATTACTAAAAATAATTTTGTTATCAATGATGAACAAATAAATGTAATTAATGATTATATTGAAAATGTTGATAAGAATGTTAGTGATATAAAAAGTGTAAATGATTTAACTACTCTTATGAAAGATTTTGAAGAAAATTTGAAAACTCAAGATAAAGAAGTCAGTGAGTTGCAAGATAAAATTAAAAAACAAGACCAAAGAATTAAAACTCTTGAAAAGCAGAATATTACAAAACAAGATAAAATTTTTGAACAAAGAAATGAAATTAAAGATTTAGAAAATGAAATATCAAGATTAGAAAAAATAATTCAAATGTGGCAACAATTATGGCAAAGAATAAGAGATTTCTTCCAAGACAAATTTTTCAGTTCCAAACATGAAGATAAAATATATGAACAAGTTATTGATGAAATGCTAGAAGAAAATATTTTAGATAGTGATGATATTGATTATATTCAAGGTAATTATTACTCAAAAGAAAAAGATGATTTTGAACGATAATCAGTAGAATGTAAATAAAAAATCTGATATAATTAATATGTCAAATAAAATCACATTTGTTGTTGGGAGGTATAGAAGATGGATAAACAAATATTTGCGATTATTGAAATAGGAAGTAATAATACTAAAACTCATATTTATGAAGATGAAAAAGTAATATATGAAAATAATACTACAATAGAATTTAAGAAAAACTATCAAATTGAAAATAAAATAAACGAAAATGATTTGAATAAGTTATTTATAATAATTAAAAAAGCATTAGAATATACAAGTGATATTCATATATATGGATGTAGTATTTTTAGAAATATTAAAATTGAAGAATTAAATGACATTAACTCAAAATTAAAAAGCCAATTTAATGTAGAAATAGAAGTTGTATCTCAAGAAAATGAAGCACACTATACAGCATTAGGTTGTTATGGCAATATAGATTATGATGGTAATATATGTGTATTCATTGGTGGAGGAGGTTCTATTGAACTTATATTTGTTAATAATGGAAAAGTTATTGAGAAAAAATATTATAATTTTGGAGTAGTAGATGTTACCAAAAAATTTGATAGTTTAAAAAATGATATTCCAACTTGTACTTTTGATGAGATATATAATCACATTAATGAATTGATTGGTAATCTAGATATTAAGGCAGATATTTTAATTTTAGCTGGTGGAGATCATTTATATTGGTACAATAGTGCAGGTTATGAATTAGCAGAAAATACTTTATATAATTGCGAAAATCAAAAATATATGATAACAAAAGAGATGAGTGATAAATATGATAAGGATGCACTTGTTACTTCTTTAGATAGAATAAGACAAAACAGTGATAATCCATTGTGGTTTGACGGCTCAAGAGCAATGAAAGTAATTACTAATTTAATATCACATAAAATTGATGCAAAATATATAATTCCAACAAAAATTAATATGGAAGATGGATTGAAAGATACTATCTTTAAATCACAAAATTAATTTTAAATAGCATTGTTTATCAATTAGATAGGAAAATAGTATGATAAAAAGATTAATATTTGATGTTGACGGAACTTTGATAACTAATGTTAACTTTATTTCGGCAATAGAAAGTACTTTAAAACAAATTGGAATATATTCAGAAAAGAATATAAATAGATTTTTAAGAGCAATTAATACATATGAAAATAAATTTAGTAATTATAATAAAAATGATTATTTAAGTTATTTTGGTGAAGTTATAAATGTCAAATTAGATGATAAATTTATAGATATATTTTTCAATGAATTAAAAGATTGCATTCCTATAAATAACCAAACTTTGAAATATGTTATTTCCGAATTATCAAAAACATATGAATTGGTTTTATTAACTAATTATTTTAAAGAATCACAGCTAAATAGACTTAACAATATGGAGATTGGAAATCTGTTTTCTGAATGTTATGGGGAAGAATTAATAAAACCAAATAAAGATATTTATATCAAGGCTTGTGGAAAAAACAAACCAAGTGAATGTGTAATGATTGGCGATGATCTTGCCTTGGATATTGAAGTTCCGAAAAAATTAGGTATTCATACTATTTTTGTTAATTCTAAACATATATTAACTGATAATATAGATACTATAGTTGTAAATTCTGTTGAAGATATTAATGTCAATTTAATAAAGACACTAGAAAATAATTAATTCACAATAATTAGGTAAATTTAAAATTTAAAATAATATTGCAAAATAAATTATAGCTTGTTAAAATATTAGTAGATTTGATATTTATCAATCTACTTTTGTGCAAGAGTTCAAAATAGGCTCTGTAATCGCACCATTGAGCAATCTATTCTAACTTTTGTTAGATTTAAGCATATAGTATCAACTTCAAAAGAAGTTGATTTTTTGCATTTAATGAAAGAAAGGAATAGATTTAGATGATTAAATTAAAAACAAAAGAATTACACTTTGATGAAGAATTAAAAAAGAAAATAGAATTTATATGTGATTTTTGTAATACTAAACCTACTATAATAAATGGTAGTATCAAGAATATAGAACACACAAATTTGAACTATATCGAACCTCATAGAGTTATTATTAAAGGTATTACTTTTCTAGTTTTTAATTATTCTAAAACTATATATGTTGGAAGTCTAGCAAATTCCCTAGAAATAAAAGATTTAGAAAGTTTTATTAAATCAATAGATTAAATGTATTAAAATCTAATCAACTTCTTTTAAAATGCCTTTAAATAGGCAAAAAATGGTAATTATGTCTTGACTTTAAAGTTTAAATATCTATAATAGGTAACCAAGAAACAAGTTTTATGTTTTTGGGGGTTAATATGAAACGAAGTTTAGATTATATTAATACAACTTATTTAGATTTTAAGAGGTGTCAAAGGCATAAAAATATTTAATGTGTCTTTGTCGCCTCTTTTTAGGTTTCAAAGATAAAAAGGAGGATTAAAAAAATATGAATGAAGAAAAGAAAATAGCAGGTTTATATATTCGTGTAAGTACTGAAGATCAAGCCAGAGAGGGATTTAGTTTACCAGAGCAAGAAAAACGATTAAGAGCAATGTGTGAATACAAAGGCTATGAAGTTTATAAAATCTATAAAGATGCAGGAATAAGTGCAAAAACAGGAAATCATAGACCATCATTTGAAGAATTATTACAAGATATAAAAGATGGAAAATGTAATACTATTGTTGTATTAAAACTAGATAGGTTAACTCGTAGTGTTTATGATATGGAACATATTATGAAATTTTTAGAGGAAAACAATGCTTATCTTGATTGTGCGAATGATGATATAAATACAACAAATGCAAATGGTAAAATGGTCGCAAGACTCTTAACTACTGTTTCACAAAACGAAATAGAAAGAACAAGTGAGAGAACTAAAATAGGTTTAGCTGGTGCAATAAAAGTTGGACACGTTCCTAGTACATAATGACACCTCATTATTTTTATCACTATTGCCTTTATTATTACTAGAATTTTTTGATATTTCAAATTTGTATTCTTTTCCTGTTTTTAGAACAAATCTTGCTACTCTAGGTAGCTTATTACCATTCTCATCATAATCACCTACAATGATACATTCTATCATATTCTCAAATGCCTCACGATTGAATTTCTTTA
>CANTCS010000042.1 GCA_947652375.1 uncultured Mollicutes bacterium
CTACTCACTCCTTACCTTATCTATTATAATAATACCCCCCCCCAGCTATTTGTCAAGAAAGAAAATATTTAATTATTTATAAAAACAATTCTACTAATTATATTTTATAAAATTTAAAATTTTATACCATAAAAAACCATTAGATAAACTAATGGGCATATTTTAAAAAAACAAACTCTATTTTTTTAATTTTCTTTTTATAAAATTGATCCCTTGAATCACTCTCTCTTTGATTCCTGGCATTAACCATGATGACATAAATATGAATAACCAAATACAATTAAAATAATCTCCTACTAGAAATGATTTTACTGCAAAGATTAAGAAAATTAAAAATATAATAAATAATACTAGCAAAATTAACAAGTTTATAATATTTTTTTTATCATTTAAATTATAATAATTTATCTCTTTTTTTCTTAAAATCACTTCACACCTTGCAAAAAAACAAGAATATCTTTTTTGAATCTCTTCAAAAGAAAGACTTTCTTGTGCTTGGTATTCTTCATCACGCATTATAATATTACCTTTATCAGTTATGGTAATATCAATACTTTTAAAATTTTCAAGTGGCAAGTTAACAGAAAATTCTTCACCTAAAATTTTAATTATTTTATTACGACATTTTATCGAGATAAAAGTTGCTTCATTTATAATTATTTTTAACTCTTTATTAATTTTTTTTAATTCTTCATTTTCCATTATCTCACCTATAATTCTAATCTTCTTTTAAATTATAATATACATCTTGGACGTCATCTAAATCTTCTAAAGTCTCCACTAACTTTAAAACTTTCTCTTCTCCCTCACTATCAAGAGAAACTTCCATATTTGGAATGTATGTAAGTTCACATTCTAAAAATTCTTTAACATTAGCATTCTCTAGTGCATCCTTAACAGCTACAAAAGTATTAGCATCAGTTGTTATAACATAAGAATTTTCAATTTTTTCAAAATCTAAAGCACCAGCATCTAATGCTGTCATCATCATTGTATCCTCATCATAATCGCTAGGTATAACAATAGAACCTCGACGTTCAAACATATAACTAACAGAGCCATCTGTTCCTAAATTACCTCCAGCTTTAGTAAATGAAGATCGAACTTGAGATGCAGTTCTATTACGATTATCAGTTAAACAATCAACCATAAACGCAACACCTCCATGACCATATCCTTCATAACGAACATTTTCATAATTTGCTCCATCGCTAGCTCCACTGGCTTTATCAATTGCTTTTTGAATATTATCTTTAGGCATATTTTGAGCTTTCGCTTTATCAACTACCATACGAAGAGCTGCATTTTGATTTGGATCAGGACTTCCACCTTTTGCAGCCACCATAATTTCTTTAGCTAATTTTTGAAAAACTTTTCCTCTAGCCGCATCCAATAAGCCTTTTTTTCTATGAATTGTTGCCCATTTTGAATGTCCACTCATTTTAATACCTCCTCACTTTCTTTTAATAATACCACATTTTTTGATTCTTTAAAAGATATTTTATGCTATAATAAAAATAGTGGTGATTAGATGCATTTAAAAATAAATAATCAAAAAATCGAAATTTTAGAATATAATAAATTTATAGATAGATTTAAATCATTAAAATTTGTTTTAGAAAAAATTAATTATGGCATAAAAATTCCTAACAAAAAAATAGCAAATACTTATTTTTTTTGTCAAAGAGTCGATATTTGTTTTACAGATAAAGAAGATAAAATTATCTCCCTTTTTAAAAATGTAAAAACAGAAAAAAGAATTTTTAAATTTAAGGCTAAAAATATTTATTATTTGCCATTAGAAACATGTAAACATCTAAAATTAGGAGAGAAATTAATTCTAAAAAATATCATTGAAAATAAACAATGATATTTTTTTAAACAAATTAACTTCTATTTTATTGTATACATTACTTTATTTCATTTCTTATTTATAAAGTACTATTACCTAACGACTATTTATTCTTTAGTGGTTGAATAATTATTAAAATCTTTTCTATAAATAGTTTTTTCAACAATACTTCTTACACTTTGTTCATTAAAAGGCTTTTCAAGCATATCCACAATATCATAAGTAAAAGCCTTATCAATTGTTTCCTTACTTGAATCTCCAGAAATAATCGATACTGGAAATTTTTCTAATAAATCATTTTGCCTCATATATTCAAGTACAGCAAAACCATCAACTTTTGGCATATTCAAATCTAAAAGTATTGCTTCAATAAGGTTATTATTGCTATTAACATTAATAATTTTAATAGCTTCTTCCCCATTTTTAGCAACTCCAACATTATACTTATCGCTAAAAATTCTTTTAACAAAATTTCTAATTATATTTGAATCATCAACAACTAATATAGTTTTTCTATTATATAATTCTTCCTCTGTAATAGAAGTATTTTCTAATACTTGCTCCGCCTCATTACCATTCATATATTCTTGAACTAAAATAATTGCTTTATTTGTTTCTTCTATTAAATTATTTAAGTGTCCATTAACAAAATATAAATCTCCGGCCTTACTTTTAAGCTCATGCTCATATGCCACTTCTGCTAACTTTGTAAATCCAAAATTTAGAGCATCATTTTTCATTGAATGAACTATAATTGCATAATTTGCAATATCTTTAATTTCCAAAAAATTAATGATTTGTTTTATTTTAGAATGTATCCCAACTAAAAACTCTCCAATTGTAGCATTATATGTTTTAATATCCCCAAATACTTCTAAACTCTTCTCAATATTAATTCCATTTTCTTTTAAAAAACTTATATTTTTCATACCACACCTCTACTATAAATTGATTATATAACAAAAGAAAAGAAAATACAATTAATTATATTTTCTTAATACTAAACATTCACCTTTTTCATCAAACCTATTTTTATAAAAAAGTCTATTCCTTTTTATTTCTTCCAATAGCATTTTAAATTGACCTGATTTGTTTTTAACTCTTTCTGCTTTACGTAAATATTTATCTCCTTCACTAAATAAACCTAAATAATAACAATCTCTAATATAAAATAATTTAACCATATTCGCATATTCAGCTTCTAAATTAAGTGTATTAATACTATCTTCTAAATCCATATTTTGTTCAGAAATTAAATTTGCAACTTCATCTAAGTACTCTAAATTATTAGCACTTAAACTTTTTTTCTGACCAATTTGAGATTCTTTTCTCTCAATTAACTGACAAATAATTGTAAGCATCTCTTTAAAACTTTTAAAATATAAATTAGATTTATTTTTCATTTTTTCAAGAATCTCTAAAGCTTCTCTATAATTTCTATTTTCTATTTGAATTTTAAACGAATTACTTTCTATTTTCTTATTATTTAAGATTTTACTGGAATTTCTCATTTCTAAATAATCACTAACAAGTTGTTTTAATATTTCTTTAAAATCCGAATTCCTTTTTTCTTGAGTATAACTATTAAGAAATTGATCAAGTTTCTCAAATTTCTTATTAGAAATATATTGAAACATTTTATTACAATCTTTATCTTCTTCCACGTTACATTTAGATAATAATTTATAAGTAATTATTCTATCAATTCTGGTTTGACTTTCTTTACCTCTAAATTTTACAAAAATAGCATAAGCAGCACTCATATTATTATTAAGAACCAAAGATCTTATTTTATTTTCTAAATAATATTTCGCAGGTAACACATCAAACAATAATAAATTTACACCATTAAGTCTTCTTAGTGAACTAACATCTTTTAAATCATCTTCTTTTAAATCATAAATATAATTTAAAAGTAATAAATAAAAATTCAAATCATAAACTTGCTCATCTAATGAAATACCCTTAAATTTATGAAAAGTATCTACTATCTTTTTTTCATCATCCAATTCTATAGCAGATAAAAACTCTTTAAGTAACGCATCATATTTTAAAGTATCAACGTCTTTTTTAAAATATTTCATTAAATATTCTATTTCTTCCTTAGATTCTTCTCTAATTTCTTCAGAATCTTCTCTAATTTGAGTCGGTTCTTTTTTTAATTCTTCTATAATATCTTTCATAACTTCTCCTTTATTTTTCGTTATAAATTACTGGATAAGGATTAGCATATTCATGCATGTACTTTATTTTTAATTTACCCATCGCATTTTTATTAACTTCTCGTCTAGCCTGTTTTATTAAACTATTACGCCATTCTTCATCATCTTCATAAAAATCATATTCTTCTCCATGACTCCCTCCCTCACAAAGAGCAACAACAAAATCTTTCTTATTATGAGTCGCAACATCAACAATAATTTCCGCTGCCTTACATGGCATTAATCCTATAATCAAATCCGTATTACTTACATCTACTGTTTTATCAAAAGATTCTCTAACTAACTTTAATTTTTGCTTTTGCACTTTATAAACACTAAGTCTTGGATCATAAACAGTAATAAATCCTTTATTTTGATAACTAGCTATTCGCTCCCCTAATCTTGGTAAAACTCCTCCTCCAACTTCTATAATTTTTTTGTCTTTTATACTAAATATTTCATCTATTAATTTTATAAATCCAATATAAATATTTTCAGTATCACATAAAAATCCCAACTCATCGTAAAGTTCTCTAACAACTTCTGGTATTAATCTTTCATTAGCTTTAGTCTCACAATAATTTAATATGAAATTCTTCTCCATCTCACTAAAAACATTAGGATACTTTTTAAAATACTCCATAATAAGTAAACGTCTTTTTAATTCGATTTCATTCATAAAAAACTCTCCTCAAATTAATGTAAAGATATGATAACAAAAATAAATAAATCTGTAAAGAATAAATAATTAAATTTCAACACTTATTAATACAGGATAATGATCACTAACCCCTATATCCTTTATAACCTCTTTTTCTAAAAGTCTAATCTCCTTAGATAAAAATATATGATCAATTTCTCTCTTATATTTAGAGCTTTTTAAAGTCTTCTCCTTTAATTCCACTCTATATATATTTCTCTTTCTTAACAATTCTTCAAATTTATTAAATATTTCTTTATTATTTTTTAAATTAAAGTCCCCCATTAAAATTATTAGATTACTATCTTTTTTTATTAAATCATATAATTTTTTTAATTCTCTTTTTTTTACACTCTCAAATAAAAAATCAAGATGTGTATTATAAATACTTATAATTTTATCCTTATATGAAATAATTACTTTTGTAACTATTCTTCTAAGCGGATTAGGTAAAAATGGTAATTGATATGTATGAGTATCAATCACTTTCCTATTAGTTATAACTGGTACTTTTTCATTGATTTTATTTAAAAGATAGCGAATTCGAAAACGATATTCTCCCTGCATTGTATAATTAATTTTCTCTAATTCTTCTTCTAAATCTCTATTTATTTTTTTATTTACTTCTTGAAGTCCTAAAATATCAATATTATTTTTTTTAAGAAAAGCAATAATTTCTAATGATTTATTTTTATTATAAAATTTATAATCATTTTGAATATTAAATGTACTTATTTTTAACATTTTAATCTTTAAAATCAAAGTAGAAATCACAAATTCTAACTTGATCTCCTTCTTTAGCTCCCATCTCTATTAATTTATCATCAATCCCTAAACGACGTAACTTTTTAGCAAATCTATAAATTGCTTCATCTGATGAAAACTTTGTCATCTTAAAAATTCTTTCTACCTCTAAACCAGAAATTTGCCATAATCCATCTTCTTCTTTTGTAATAGTAAAAGGTTCTTCTTTTTTAAACTTATAAAGAACATGACTTTCAATCTGACTTTCATCGTATAAAGGATTTACAGGTATTTCATCAAGTAAATCTGCAAGATGATCAACTACTTCTTGTAAACCAGTATTTGTTGCTGCACTAACTTCAAATATCTTACAACTAACTTTCTTTTTAAATTTTTCTAAATTTTCTCGTCCCTCTTCAATATCCATTTTGTTAGCAACAATAATCATTGGCTTTTTTATTAATTTTTCATTAAAAGCTGCCAATTCTTTATTAATTAAAAGATAATCTTCATAAGGGTCTCTCCCCTCACTTCCACTCATATCTATCACATGACAAATAACTCGAGTTCGTTCAATATGTCTTAGGAATTTATCTCCTAATCCCTCACCTAAACTAGCTCCTTCAATCAATCCAGGTAAATCTGCCATAACAAAACTTCTTCCATCGCTTGCCCTTACAACTCCTAAATTAGGATTTAAAGTAGTAAAATGATAAGCTGCAATTTTTGGTTTTGATTTAGATACACAAGAAATAATCGTACTTTTTCCAACACTTGGAAGACCTACTAATCCAACATCAGCAAGCATTTTTACTTCTATCTTTAAATGTTTTTTTTCACCCTCTTCTCCATTTTCAGAATAATCTGGCGCAGTATTAGTTTGTGTTTTAAAAGCTGTATTACCACGACCACCACGGCCTCCTTTAGCAATAATTTCTTCCTGATTCTTTTTTGATAAATCTGCAATTACTAAGCCCGTATCTAAATCTGTTACAACAGTTCCTTGTGGCACTTTTATAATTGTAGGGTTTGCTCCCTTTCCATGTTGATTTTTTCCACGACCATTTTCACCTTTTTGTCCTTTAATAGTTTTCTGATATCTCAAATCTAATAAAGTATGAAGTCCCTCATCAACTCTAAAAACAATATCGGCTCCATGTCCACCATTTCCTCCATAAGGTCCTCCCATAGAAATATATTTTTCTCGTCTAAAAGCTGTACATCCATCTCCACCATTTCCTGCTTCAACCCTTATTTCAACTTCATCTACAAACATTTTTATATCCCCTTTCTAATTATATTCATTATAACATAGTTTTTGTACTTTTTTATCTTTTAGAATAGCAAATTCCTTACTGACTTTTTGATTTTCAAAATCTAATTGTAGATATCTTATTTTAACTAATATTTTATATTTATCAAATGATTTTTTTCTAATATTAAATAAGTGTAATTTATAAAGTAATCTGTAACTTTCCATTCCACATGCTAATATCATAACAACATAGATACTTAATGTCCAGTATATTTTATAAACAAAAAAAGAGCCTTAGCTCTTT
The DNA here is from genome assembly GCA_947652375.1 of uncultured Mollicutes bacterium. Taxonomy (GTDB): domain Bacteria; phylum Bacillota_I; class Bacilli_A; order RF39; family UBA660; genus UBA3789. The sequence continues at coordinate 7,057 of CANTCS010000042.1, forward strand.
CTATTATTCTCCTACTGGATAAACTGAAGCTTGTTTTTTATCTCTTCCTAAGCGTTCAAATTTAACAATTCCGTCAATTGTAGAATAAATAGTATCATCATTTCCACGACGAGTATTTAATCCTGGGAAGATTTTTGTTCCTCTTTGACGATATATAATAGAACCAGCTGTTATAAATTCACCATCAGCTGCTTTTGCTCCAAGTCTACGTCCTGCAGAATCACGACCATTAGATGTTGATCCTTGCCCTTTATGATGAGCAAATAACTGAATATCTAATTTTAAAAACTTCATAATTCTCCTCCTTACTTTACTTCAATATTTTCTGGATAGTTTCTCTCCAACTCTTTTAAAAGATTTATCATATTATTTACAAGTAATTGGGTATTCCTATCAAAACTATTTATATCAATACACATACCTTTTTTACTAACTAAATAACTTATACTATCATTATTTAGAGCAAGTACTCCATTCACTGTAGTTGTAACAATACTACTACAAGCACTACATACAATATCCTTACCATAATCATCATACATTGCATGACCAAGTATCGTAACTTTTTTGTACTTTGAATTTTCCTTTTTTATCTCTACAGTAATCATAAATTAACCAATTTTTGTAATTTTAATTCTTGTATATGGTTGTCTATGACCTTGTTTTTTACGGTTAGATCTATCTTTACTTTTATATTTGAAAACATTTATTTTTTTCATTTTACCATTCTTTAATACTTCACCTTGAACAGTAACACCAGTAAGATAAGGATTACCTATTTTACTATCAAGCATTAAAACTTGATCAAAATTTACTATGTCACCTTGTTCGCAATCTAATTTTTCTACAAAAATTTCAGATCCCTCAGTAACATAATATTGCTTTCCACCAACTTTGATTACAGCATTCATCAAATTACCTCCTTCATTTAAACTTAAGACTCGCTCTTAAGGTACATTTAAAATGTTTTTACCTTTTCAATGCGGTTTGAGCATGAGGCGTCAAACATTTAGAGTATAACATATGATATTATCATTGTCAAATCAACAATTATCGAATTTAAAAAAATATTTATTGCAATTAGCCAAATTTCTGTTAAAATAAAAATATTTAATGGAGATGACTAACTATAATAAGTCAAGTCATTTTCTTCAAAAATCTTGAAAA
>CANTCS010000043.1 GCA_947652375.1 uncultured Mollicutes bacterium
GTGTGAGAGGGAAAAGTATTCACTATTTTAGTGTAAAGTTTTCTCTACTCGATTTTGTAGGTGGATTTTCAGGTTCAGGAGTTGTAGGTGTAGATGGCTTTTCATCTGGTTTTGATTCATTAGGTTTTTGTTCTTCTGATGGTCTAGTTATTACAGTTGCCCCAGGATATCTTATCTCAATTTTTCCTTGATATTTAGTTCCGTTATAAATTATATAATAATCATAATTTCCTTGAGTTTGATTATTAACTTGTGATAAATCTAAAGTTATATTATTTAAAACTTCATCAGAAATTTGTTCATTAATATAAGATCTGGGATTTGTTGATAAAGAATCTCCTGCTAATAGTGATAATTGCTTTAATGTAAAAGTTACATTAGGTAGTTGTTTTTCTTTTATAATAATGTTTGCGATATATTTTTTCTTCTTGTAAGTTATAGTATATTGATATGTTCCCGCTTGATTTATATTTACGCGAGATGTATCTAACTTTAATGCTTTTAGTGTTTCGGGTGTTAAAGTTTCAGGTCCTTCTAAATAGTCTTTTACATCTACACTTATGGGATTATTTATTTCAATAGTTATATCTTTTAATTTAATTTCATTGCTTTTTGCTTGAGCTTTTGCTATTTGTTTTTCGTTAATTTTTAAATTATATTTTGTATTTATAATAGGTTTCATATTATTAGTCATAGCGAGACCACTACCTATTAAAAATAATCCCCAACCACCAATTATAGCAGAAAGTATAAGTTTTTCTCTTTTATTTAATTTCATAACTATACTCCTATCTTATTTCAATTATAATATAAATTTTTTTTTGTTACAAGTAAATATGTTCAATTTTGTTGAAAAAAATAATATTTTAACATATAATTTAGTTAGAGGTGAGTTTATGGCTATTTACTGGTTTATCGCTTTTGTTATATTACTAGTTATTGAAATTGCTACAATTAATTTAGTTTCTATTTGGTTTGCAATAGGTGCTATCGCGGCAATGTTTACGGCTTTTTTTACAAAATCGATTTTTATTCAAATGATTATATTCATTATTGTTAGTTTAATTTCTTTAGTGATTACGAAACCTTTAATAAAAAAAGTAAAAAATAAGGAAGTAGTTCCTACAAATTCTGATAGAATAATAGGAAAAAGAGCTACTGTTATTAAAACGATTGACAAGGATGAATATGGAGAAGTTAAAGTTTATGGTAATGTGTGGACTGCATGTAGTGATAGTAGAATAGAAATTGGAACAAAAGTTAAAGTTTTATCTATTGATGGAGTTAAACTCATTGTAAAAAAAGAGGAGGAGTAAAAATGTTAGGATTAATTGTTTTAATTATTTTTGTAGTGATTGCTGCATTAGGAATAAAGATTATTCCACAATCAAGAGCTTATGTAGTTGAAAGGTTAGGGGCATATCATCGAACTGTACAAACAGGATTACATTATGTTTTTCCTTTTATAGATAGGGTTGCAAATAATGTTAGTTTAAAAGAAATTGTTAAAGACTTTGCGCCGCAACCAGTTATTACTAAAGATAATGTTACTATGCAAATTGATACAGTTGTTTATTTTCAAATAACAGATTCTAAGCTTTATACATATGGTATTGAAAACCCCGTTAATGCTATTGAAAATTTAACTGCGACAACTTTACGTAATATTATTGGAGAATTAGAACTCGATGAAACATTGACATCTCGTGACGTTATTAATACTAAGATGAGAGCTATATTGGATGAGGCTACTGATCCTTGGGGAGTTAAAGTAAATCGAGTTGAGGTTAAAAATATTTTGCCTCCAAAAGATATTCAAGATTCAATGGAAAAACAAATGAGAGCAGAGCGTGAAAGACGTGAAGCTATCTTAAAAGCAGAGGGTGAAAAGAAAGCTGCAATTTTAATTGCTGAGGGAGAAAAAGAAAGTGCAATTTTAAGAGCTGAAGCTAAAAAAGAAGCGCAAATTAAAGAAGCTGAGGGAGAAGCACAAGCAATTATTAAAATTCAACAAGCAACTGCTGAAGGGTTAAAATTATTGAAAGATGCAAAAATGGATGAAGCTGTTTTAAAATTAAAAAGTTATGAAGCTATGGTAAATGTTGCTAATGGTAATGCAACTAAAATTATTGTGCCTAGTGAACTTCAAAATTTAGCAACATTTGGAACTACTCTAAAAGAAACTATTAGTGAAAAAAATAATAAATAAAAGTTGTGGAAAATTTCTACAACTTTTAATTTATAAGAAAATTTAATTTTTGAATATATTTATTTTTTAAATTATTATTTGGATGAACATAAAGAGATAACGTAATTTTAATATCTGAATGTCCTAAAATTTCACTTAAAGTTTTAGGATCCATTCCTATTTCTATACATCTTGTTGCAAAAGTATGTCTTAGAGTATGAAATCCATATTTTTTTTTACAGACTGTTTCTAGAATTTTTTTAAAACGATTATAATAGGTTCTTGGTTCCATATATTTATAAGATGCTGTTAAAAAATATTTCTCTTTATCTTTTTCTTCAAGTTCTTTTATGTAATTATAGAGAAATTTGTTAATTGGAATTTCTCTTTTAGCATTTTCTGTTTTTGGATTATCTATAATGACAATAGTTTTATTTTCATTTTCTACGTCTTTAATTCTGACTATTGTTTTATTAATAGTAATTACTTTCTTTTTTAAATCGATATCTTTCCATTTTAAGGCACATAGTTCACCTATTCTTATACCAGTATAGAGACTTATTAGAATACCTATTGAATAAGATGTATTTTGTATAATTGATATATTTTCTAAAGCTTTTTGTTCTTGTTTATTTAATATACTAATTTCTTTTGTTTTGGATTTTGGTAATTTAAATGGAATATTTAAATTGGCATATGTTAATATTTGTTTTAAAATAACCATTATATCTCTAATGCTTTTTTCACTTAGTCCTTTATTATTATTAACTCTCCCATTTTCATACATTTGATTAAAATAATTTTCAATGATATCTGAACTTAAGATATTAATTTTTAAAGAACCTAATTTGGGAATAATATGATTTTTTGTAATAATATAGTAGTGGGCGTAAGTTGATTTTTTCACCATATATTTAATACTATTTAGCCATTTTTCGGTAAAGAACTGAAATGTATCTTTATATTTTTCTAATTTTTTTGTTTGTTTTTCTATATTTAATAAAATTTCTTTTCTTTTTTCTTTAGCTTCAATATAGGTCTTACCATAAATATATCCATATTTATTATTACCGTTAAGATCTTTTTCTTTTATATATCTCGCCTCCCATCGTCCATCTTTTCTTTTAAAAATATTTTCTCCTTTTTTACACATAAAAACTCCTTTTCTGTAACTTAAATAGTTACAAATAATATGTTACTTTAAAAATTATTTTAGAGTATTTTATTTTGAAAAATTGATTGAAATATAAAGAAAAATAATTTATACTATTTGCAAGAAATAGGTGATTTATAATGAAAAAAAATAAAAATATTGAAATTTTAATCAATATTGGGAAAGCTATACGGAAATGTTATGAAAAAATAATTGATATTGAAATTGAAAATAGTGCTGATAAAGATAAAATTATACGTAATATTTTCAAAACAATTGCTACTTATAGAGAGTTTGAGGAAAAATATTTTTTAATATTAGAAGAAAATTGTAATGATGAAAAATATTTAAATGAATTGTATAGAGATGTATTTGATAATTATAATTTAGTAGATTCTTCATTTACTTTAAATTATATGAAAAATTTAGATGAAGATATTGAAGTTAGAAGAATTTTTGAAGAGCTTGATAGAAGAATACAGAGTGAGACAGATTTTGAGGAAAGTTTAGATGACAATAATGATGTTAGTGAAATAAATCAGATACAATTACTTGAAAGTATAAATGAAGAATTTAAATTTATACTTAAAAATTTAATGGAAGATGAAGATATTGTAAGACTTGTACATATGATAAACAGATTAATAAAAGAAAATATTTTTGGAAATCAATTATCTAAAAGTGAACTTTATAAAATAATATATGACATGTTTTTTACGTATCGTTTTCTTGAAGAATATTTAATAAAAGATTACTCAATATTAGCTATTGATTTTTTAGATGCTACAACTAAAATGTCTTGTGAATTGGGCTATAATGATGAAGAAGTTGCAATTTGTTATGATAATATAAGAATAGAAGAAATGCTTGAAATTTTTGAAGAACTTTCTCAAAAAAGGAATGCTAATCATTTATTAAAAGTTAAATTGGGTTATTTATTTTTTGATTTATATGCTTCTACTATTTCGAATAAAAAGCTTGTTGAAGTTTTTCATTTAATTAAAGATAAGACAGAAAATTCTTATAACGAACAGATTTTTGAAGCAAGAAATCAGGTTTTTAATACTTTACATGAAAGGTATTGTGATTTAATCTTAGATTATGAGATTGAAGAGGAAGAGTTAGTTAATAAGGAAAGAGAAGAAAAATTAAAAAATAGAGCAAATGTTTATATAAAAAAGAGCTAAGATTGCTCTTTTATTTTTTGATACTCATTTATAAGTTTATCAATTGTATAGGTTGCATTAGCGGGTGAGGGACTTGGAAGATAAATAGCTTCGATATTTGTAGTTTGCTTTATTTCTTTTTGATATATTTCATAAGCTTTTTTTCCAGTTGTGTAAATTTTATTTATTTTTGTTTTTTTTATTAACTTAGATATATCATTAACTTTTATATTTGTTATTGATGAATCACTTGATGAAGTGATGTTGCATGAGTGAATTGTATCCCAAAGAGCAATATTATTTCTTGATAAAAAAGCTTTTTTTTCTTCTACTGTATTAGGGGTTTTTTCATTGTAAATAGTTGCTAAAACTTTCCAAAATCTATTTTGAGGATGGGAGTAGTAAAAGCCTTTTTCTCTTGATTTGATACTTGGAATTGTTCCTAAAATTAAAATTTTAGAGTTTTTATTATAAATAGGGTCTATATTATGTATTACTTTCATTATTCTTTCTTCCTTGATATGTATTTCTTTTAACCATTTCTTTATCAATATCATTTAAAATACAAAATTTTTTTGTTAACCAAAATGGTTCTATTAATTCGTCTATTTTTGGGTCTCCTGTTATTCTGTGAATTACTATTTCTTCTTTTAATAATTCAAGTTGATTTATTACTATATCAATATATTCTTCTTTAGTTAAAATTTTAAATTTTTCTTTTTGATATAGTTTTTCTAAGGGAGTATTTTTAATTATACTTAACATATGTATTTTAATACCCTGTATATCTAATTTATTTAAATATTTTACAGTGTTTAGCATATCTTCTTTTGTTTCATAAGGAAGTCCATTAATGATATGAACTACAATATCAATATTTTTTTCTCTTAATTTTTTTACCATATCTTCAAAGCATTTTAGGGAATGACATCGATTAATTAATTTAGATGTTTTCTCATTAGATGTTTGAAGACCTAATTCAATTGTTAGATATGTTTTTTTACTTAATTCTTCTAAGTAATTTAAACATTCATCAGAAATAGCATCTGGACGAGTGGCAATGTTTAGTCCAATAACATTATCTAATTTTAAAATAGACTCATATAATTCTTTTAATTTTTTAACAGGAGCATATGTGTTAGTTCTTGCTTGAAAATAACCAATATATTTAGCCTTAGGCCATTTTTTATGCATTTTGTTTTTTATGGTTACAAATTGTTTTTCTAAAGAATCATTTATATTACCAGCATATTCCCCACTACCTGTTTTTGAACAATAAATGCATCCTCCATATCCTACTTTTCCATCGATATTGGGACAAGAAAAACCAGCATTTAAACTAACTTTAAAAACTTTTTCATTAAATTTATTTTTGTAAAAATAGTCTAAAGTATGATATCTTTTATTTGTATTACTATATTTAAAATTATTATTCATTAAGGCCTCTTTTTTATTTGAAAATTTGTTTTTAAAACTAATTGATTATATCATAAAATGTAGATTTTTTTCAATAAAATGTGATATTATTAAGCTAGGTGATATGCTTGAATAAAAAAGAAAAACTTAAATTAAAAAATAAATATATTAAAATATTTAAAATAATAGGAATTGTTTTCTGTATTTTGTTTGGGATGTTTATTTTTTACGTGCGAGAAATTAATATTTTAGGTAAACTTGGTTATAGTAAGGAAGCTAGTAAGAAAATTTTATTTTCTTTTAATAAAGAGTATGTTTTAGCTGTAGGTAAAAATAAAACTTTAAATCGAGCATATGAAAGTAATAATTTTAAAGAGAAGTATTTGGATAATTATACTAAAATAAAATTTGTTAATCATAAAGATTTAATTAGTAATATAAACAAACTTTTAGAAATTGGTTATAGTAATAATGACATAAATATAATATTAGCTCATGGAGATAATGCTAGTGTAAAAAGGTTTTTAAAAAAAGGAAAAATTAAATATTTAGAAGAATTTTTTAGTATTCCTTATGCAAAACTTGATAATTATGATAGATATGTAGCTTATTCTGATGAGACTGGTGAAGATGAAGAAACTACTGTTTTGTTTGTCAATTTAGAGATTGATAAAGAAGATTATAAAGATGCACAATTAGTTAAAGACTATTCAACTGATATGCTTATTAATAAGCATCGATATTTAGATAAAAAGTTTGTTCCTGAGAATCTTTCTAAAATAAGCTCAAAATATGCTAGTAGTAAGGGAATGGAAGCTAGTAGAGTTGCTATCAATGCTTTTATTGAAATGAGTGAAGCGGCATTGAAAGAAGATATGGAATTAGTTATTAATTCTAGCTATAGAAGTTATGAGGATCAAGAAGAAATTGTTAAAACATATCGTGATTTATATGGACAAAGCTATGTTGATAAATATGTAGCTAAACCTGGTTTTTCTGAACATCAGACAGGTCTTAGTTTTGATATTGGTAGTCGCAAGAGTAATGTATTTAAAGAATCAAAAGAATATGAATGGATTATAGATAATGCTTATAAGTATGGGTTTATATTGAGATTTCCTAAAAAATATGAAAATATTACTGGTTTTAGAAATGAACCTTGGCATTATAGATATGTCGGTAAAAAAATTGCGAAAATAATATATGATGAAGATATTACTTTGGAAGAGTATTATGTTAGATATTTAGATAAATAATTAAGAATATTATTTTTAAAAAAATCATAAAGGTAGATACTTTATGATACTTTTATTTTTCTATATTAAATATACTA
>CANTCS010000044.1 GCA_947652375.1 uncultured Mollicutes bacterium
TATTGTATCAAAAAGCCGCACCAGGTGGTGCGGTTGAAATTTCAATTTAGGAAAATAACAAGTAATAAGGATTAACTTGTTATTTTTAGTTTTTCATTAATCATTTTTATCTTTTCTTTTTGGTTAGCATGTACTTTATTTAAAGTATTAGCGTATAGAGCTTCATATAATTTTAAATCAAAATTTGTATAGATTTTAATAAGATTAAGAGCATTGTTTAGATCTTCATAGTCTTTTGCTAAGTCTATATTATTAAAAATTTTATTTAATTCTATATTTTTTTGTTGTTTATCAAAATTTTTTATTGCTTGCAAAATATTAATCATTAAAATAAAACTTTTTCTATTTTCTTTATAAGTAAATATTTGTAATCTTTCAAACTCTTCTAAAAGTGAATCGTTTATAAAAAATTTCACTTGCCCTAAGTAGAACTGATAAATATAATCCTTTTCTTTAATTATTTCAATATTTGAAAGTATTTGTTCTTCAATAGATTTTTTTAATTTTAAAAGTGTTTCTGATATATTATCTAGGGGGATAGAGTCTATTGCTTTTAAGATATCTCCGACTAAATTATTACTTTCACTTGAAATTATAGTATTATTTATTTTTATAAACGAAGGATTATTTTCTTTTAATGTCTGTAAGATTTGATCAAAACTATAATTTTCATTAAAATTTATTTCTTTTTCCATAAAAATACCACCTACAAAGATGGTAGCATGAATTTATAATTTTATCAATTAATTAAATAAATAGTAACAGATAAAATACATGCAAAAAGAGATTGAATAATATAAGGAATTATTAATTTGCTTTGTTTACTTTGAATTAATGCTGTTTCTTCATATAAAAATAAAGTTGAAATAAATGTTCCTAAGGATGAGATAAATCCTAGGAAAGGATTTTTTAAAATGAAGAATAAAAAAACAAAACTTTGATTGAATAAATAATTTATAAATAAAGATATTTTATAGCTAAGTGGTATTTCATTATATTTATAAGATATAAAAATATTATATAAAGAAATAGAAATAAGTATGTAGATTATTGTCCAGGTTATACTAAAAAATATAGGTGGTGGAGCAAAGAATGGTAAATTTATTTCATTATAATAATTATAATCTATAGGTAATACACTATTAAAAAACCAAGGTATAAGACATATAATAAAAATAAAGATTTTTTTTAACAAATAATCATCTCCTCTTTAAATATTTTATGTTTTATATTATAATTATATTAATCTTTTAGGAGGGATTTTATGGAAAGTGAATTGATGCTAGATAATAAGAATGTTATTACTATGAAGTTATTACATTATTTTATAACTGAAAAAAATTATAATCCAATTATTTTACAGGGAGTAGAAAATGAAATTTGGCTTGAAAATTTAGAAGAGGATTGTAAGGTAGTTAGAATAGTATCAGGTTATATTCATAATAATGAACAATTTAATTTTGATGTATTTAAAACTAAGAGAATTCTTAAAAAGATAAAGAAAAAAACTTTTTCTTTTAGTGTTAATGTAATGAGTATATTTTTAGATATGGGTGAAAATGTTACTAAAGAAATTAACATTGATCCTAAACTTATATGTATAAATGTCCATGATGAGGAAGATATAAAAAAAAGTGATATTATTAAAAAAATATTTCCGGATTTAGATAAAAAGATGATTTATAATGAAAATGGGATGGAATTGTTTGTGAAAATTACAAATGATATTAATAAACATAATAAAGAAGATGCTAATAAATTAGAACAGGTGTTTAAAAGTAAAGTTCCATCTATTACATATTTTTTAATAGCTTTTAATATATTTTTATTTATATTTCCAATGATAACTGGACAATATGAATATATTATTAGAATGTTTAGTATTCATGGTCCTAGTATTAGAGCAGGACAATATTATAGATTGATTACAGGGATTTTCTTACATGGAAGTCTTATGCATTTAATATTTAATTGTTATGCTTTATATGTAATTGGTACACAGATTGAGAATTTTTTAGGTAAATTTAAATATATAATTATTTATTTAATTTCTGGTATTATAGGAGCATTTTTCTCAATTATCTTTGGAGGTAATATTTTATCAATAGGTGCTAGTGGTGCGATATTTGGTTTGATGGGTGCTTTAGTTTATTTTGGATATTTTTATAGAGTTTATCTTGGAAATGTTTTAAAGAGTCAAATTATTCCTTTAATATTGTTAAATATTGCGATTGGTTTTTTAGGAGAGGGGATAGATAATGCTGCTCATATAGGGGGATTAATTGGAGGATTATTTATTACAATGGCATTAGGTGTTAAAGATAAATCATCAAATAGTGAGAAAGTAAATGGGTGGATAATTACTATATTATTCTTTATCTTTGTTATTTATATGGCATTAATATTTACGGGTAAATAAAGTTAATTGCATTTAGTTTATATTAATGTTAAAATATTACTATATTATTGTGAGGTGATTACGTGATAGAAGAAAAAACAAATTTATTTAATGTTAAAGATTTAGATACTGAACTTACAAGATTGACTTTAAAAGAAGTCTATGAGGCATTAGAGGAAAGAGGTTACAATCCAACTAATCAAATTGTTGGTTACTTAATTAGTGGAGATCCTGGATATATTTCAAGTTATAAAGATGCAAGGGCTAAGATACAAGAAATTGATCGAGCTAAGATAGTAGAAATTTTACTTTTAGAATTTCAAAATAATAGTAAATGAAATATTTAGGATTAGATTTAGGTAGTAGAACTTTAGGTATTGCGATAAGTGATAATTTAGGAATAATTGCTAATAATTATAAAGTAATTAGACATAATGAAGAGTATGATAAATTATTAATGGAAGTTAAATCTTTAGTTTACGAATTGGGAATAGATGCTGTAGTATTAGGTTTTCCTAAAAATATGAATAATACTATTGGTCCAAAAGGAAAATTAAGTTTAGAATTTAAGGAAGAGTTAGAAAAGTTAATTGATCAACCTATATATCTGCAAGATGAAAGACTTTCAACTAAGAGTGCAACAGATATGTTAATTAAAGGGAATGTTTCTAGGAAGAAAAGAAAAAAAGTAGTTGATAGTGTAGCTGCTACTATAATATTACAGACGTTTTTAGATAGGAGAAAATAAAATGAAGAAAAATACGTTTACAATGTTGGATGAAAATGGAAATGAAGTAGTATATGATGTATTATTTACATTTGAAAGTGAAGAAACTAATAAAAATTATATTGTTTATACTAATAATAATAAGGATGAAACTGGGAATATAGAAGTTTATGCTTCTATTTATGATCCTAACGATCCTAAGAGTAAATTAGAAGCTATTACTACAGAAAAAGAATGGAAAGTAATAGAAACAATACTTGATACTTTACAGGAAGAAGTTAAGAATAAAATGAGTAATGGAAATACTGAGCAATAGCTCTTTATTTTTTCTGGAGGTTGTATGGTAGTAAAAAAGAAAAAGCCAAAACCATTATTGATAATAATAATTTTTTTATTGATAGTAGGTTCTTTAATTTTGTTTTTTAATTATTTGACAAGTTCAACAAATTATAAAAGTAAAGAAACAGTAGAAGTTGAAATTTCTAGTGGAACACGTACTGCAGAAATTGCTAAAATATTAAAAGAAAAAAATTTGATTAGAAGTGAAATTCTATTTAAAATTTACGTTAAACTTTATAAAGTTAACTCGCTAAAAGCTGCAACCTATATATTTGATAAAAGTATGAATCTTAAAGAAATTATCAAAGAATTAGAAAAAGGTAGTAATTATAATCCTAATTTAGTTAAAATTACATTTAAAGAGGGAGAGAGAGTAACTGATTACGCAAAAGATATTTCTTTAAAAACTAATAATAGTTATGAGGATGTTATAGCAAATTTTAAGAATTTAGATTATGTCAGAGGTTTAATTGACAAATATTGGTTTTTAACGGATGAGATAATAGATCCAAATATTTATTATCCTTTAGAAGGGTATTTGGCTCCTGATACATATTATTTTGATAATAGAGATGTGAAAGTAACAGAAATTATTGAGGTAATGCTTAATGAGATGAGTAAAAGATTAGAAAAATATAAAAATGTTTTAGGAGTAAATGTTCATAAATTTTTAACTATGGCTTCTATTGTGGAATTAGAGGGAACGAATACTGAAAATAGAAAAATGATAGTAGGAGTTTTTAATAATAGAATTAATAAAGGAATGAATCTAGGAAGTGATGTCACTACATATTATGGATTACAAGCTGCTATGACTAGTGATTTAACTAGTGAGCAATTTGCAAGTAATAATCCATACAATACTCGAGCAGTTTCAATGATTGGTAAGATGCCAGTTGGACCGATTTGTAATCCAAGTAATTCTAGTATTGAAGCAAGTATTAGTCCTACGGAGAGTGATTATTTATTCTTTGTTGCAGATAAGCATGGTAATATTTTTTATACAAAAACTAATCAAGAACATGATAAAAAAGTTGCAGAGATAAAAGCTAATGGTGATTGGATATGGTAGAAAAAAAAATTATTAAAGAAATGAGAGATTATGCTAACTTAAATAATGTACCAATAATTTTAGATGAGGGAATTAATTTTTTAAGAGATTATATTAAAAAAAATAATATTAAGAGAATTTTAGAAATTGGGACTGCTATTGGATATTCAGCGATTTTAATGAGTGATGTAGCAGAAGATATTATACTTACTTCTATCGAAAGAGATGAAGTAAGATATTTAGAAGCAATTAAGAATATAAAAAAAGCAAATTTAGAAGAAAGAATTAATTTAATTTTTAAAGATGCTTTAGAAGTTGATTTAAAAGATAGCTATGATATGATTTTTATAGATGCTAGTAAAGCGCAAAATATAAAATTTTTTGAAAAATTCGAAAAATCTTTAATTGATAAAGGTACAATAATTACAGATAATATGAATTTTCATGGTTTAGTAGATGAAAATATAGAAAATATCGAAAGTCGTAATTTGCGACAGTTGGTAAAAAAGATAAAAAATTATAAAGTATTTTTAGAAGAAAATGAGATGTTTATAACAGAATTTTTTGATATTGGAGATGGAATGGCTGTTAGTAAAAGAAAATAATAATTCTTATTAAGAGGTGATTATATGTCTTTAATTCAAATACTTGATTGTAGTGAAGCTTTAGGAACTTGTTGTAGTGATTATGGATTAGTAGCTGTTTTAGATTCAACTAGAAAATTTTTGGATCTTTTGCAATTAATTGCTCCTATTGTATTAATCGTAATGGGGTGTTTTGAGTTAATTAAATTGGTTAATAATCCCGAAGATAAGAAATTAAAAAAATCTTTGATCAATAAATTTTTAGCTACTGTATTATGTTTTTTTGTACCAGTTATCGTTGATGCAATGTTAGGTTTTATGCCTGAGACATTTAGTGTTTCTGCATGTTGGAAGCAAGCACAAATTTCAGCAGAATTAATTAGAAGTATGAAAAATACATATATTAGTGATAAAGATAAGACAGAATCTCCAATTTTATTAAATCCTGATGATTATGAACCAGGGAATGATAGAAAAAAACCGACTGTTGGAAGTTCTAATGGTGTATTAGGTGGAAATGGTAGTGGGAGTGCTAGAGGTCAAGAAATTGTAAAATATGCTAAAAGTTTTGTAGGACAACCATATAAATATGGTGGTAATTGGAATGGAGAACTTCCGTACTCTCCAACGGATTGTAGTGGTTTTGTTCAAGGTGTTTTTGCACATTTTGGAATAAGTTTAGGAAGAGATACTGTTTCACAATGGAATGATAAAAGTAAATATTCTACAGTTAATGGTGAAATAAGAGCTGGAGATGTAGTAATGTATAATGGACATGTTGGTATTCTTACTGGAAACGGAAATGAAATGGTCCATGCTAAAGGAACTAAATGGGGTGTTGTAGTTGATTCTGATTATAAATCTTGTTCGTCAAAAACAGTTCTTGAAGTTATGAGAATTAATGGAGTTAACTAGGAGGATTTATGTTTGAAATAGAAGAAAATAAGAATAAAAAGTCTAATCAAACTATAAAAAGAAAAAATAAAAGAAGAATAGATATTAATACAAAAAGAACATTAATTATTAGTGGAACACTATTTTTAATAGTTTTTTTAATTATATATTTTTATCAAAAAAAGCAAGAAAATAATTATAGTAAAATAAAATTAGAAAAAAATAACTACCTAGTTTATACAAAGTATCAAAAGAAAAATTCAAATTATAAAATCTTTGTACCTTTTATTAATTTAAAAGGAGATGTCATTGAAAAAGTTAATGAAGATATTGATTTATTTACTAATGAATTTATAGCTGATAAAAGATGTACTGTTTTATATGAATATGATATAAGTGGAATTATTTTGTCAGTGATAGTTAAGGCTATAGATTATAATACTGAATATGCTCCAGAAACATATTTTAGAAGTTATAATATTAATTTGAATACTTTAGAAGTAATTTCTAATGAGTCGTTACTAGATTTTTTTGATACAAATTTAAGTACTGTTGAAGAATTAATTGATAATCAATTTAAAATGTATTATCAAGATATCGTAAGTGATGGTTATTTTCATCAAAATGAATGTAATTATAATTGCTTTTTAAGTTATAGAGGAATAGATGATTATTTGAAAAATGTAGTTTATTATGTTAAAGAGGGAAACTTAGTAGCTTATGAGCCGTTTATTACTTATTCAATTTATGGAGAAGAAGATTATTTTGAAGATGAAGATTTTGAAATCTTGATTGTAGAAACTGAGAAAAATTAAAAAAATATTAGTGTTTTTCAATACTGATATTTTTTAATCATAAAGGATACTACTTTATGATTAGTATGTCTTTTATACTTGAATTTATTAAATATGAAAATATTTTGACAACTTATTTGACTATTTATAAATTTTTTTAATATTTATTTTAGTTTTTAAAATCAATATCAAAGTGATTTTTTGTTTGACTGCTTATATTTTTTTTAGATTATTTTAGCCCTTATACTTCAATATTTTTTATTAAAAGTAAAGAATTTAATCACTTGTATTTAATATTAAAATATAGTATATTTTATATAGTTAAAATAAAGAATCATAAAGTAATATCCTTTATGATAAATAAGAGGTGTTTTATGGGATATAAAATTAAGTTAAAATTTAAATTATTTAAAAGTAAG
>CANTCS010000045.1 GCA_947652375.1 uncultured Mollicutes bacterium
TTTCCATTTATATCTTTCTATAAAAATCTATTGACTTTTAATAGTAAGACTCCTTAAAAAGAAAAATTTTATAAAATATCTTTATTTATTTTGGCCTATTCCTGAAAATAAGATTTTAATAGAAAATTAATGTATACTTAAAAAAATAATTTCCATCTGATTTTTATTATGTAAATAAAATGTTTTTAAGCTAACTATAAATAAAATTTACATTACTCCTAAAAAGTTGTTTTAAATTAAAAAAAGAAACACTACTTATTTTTGAAAAATATATTTCATTTTTTTAATTTGATTATTATTCTAACATATTGTCTTATATAAAGTAAATTTAAAATTTAAGTTTAGTTAGTTCATCTTTACTCATATTTTTGAAAAGTCATTGAACGACAAAAAACACAAGAGAATTTCCTTGTGTTAAGAACTACAAAAAATACATAAAATATACGATTATCTAGAACTTTTGTATATTACTATAGTATCATATTTTAACCGGAAAGTAAACGGACATTAAAAATTATTTTTTGCTCGCAAGGCCTTATAAATAAAGGAAAAATAAAATTTTAAAAATTTATTTTTTAGAGCATTTTTAAAATCAAAAATTTTATAGATTCAAGGGTAATAATCTTTAAGCTATTTTTCAAATATAAATTATTATCATTTGGATGAGATAGTATGATTATACAAGATTAATCGTTACTAATAATTATTTGATATGGTTCATTGATTGAAAGATTGGTTTTATCAAAATGAATATTCTTCCCATTTACAAATTCAATATGTAGTTTTGATATTTTAGGTATCTTTAATAGGTTTTCTTTAACACATAAAGGAAATTCTAAAGCTTCTATCGTTATTTTCATTTGTAAATTCTCCCTTCAAACATGAAAAAATCCCATATCAACGAGTGATATGGGAGATTTTTTATAATCTAAAACTCACACGAGGGTGTGAATAATTCTCTCAATGGAGCGAATGGCGTAGATATCTACAACTTTTTCACTTCTTAACAATTTGATATATAAAATATCAATCACTAATAGTATTTTAACACTAAATTAATATAGGTTCAATTATTTAATATAATATTTTAATTCATTTAGTAAAATTTCATTATCATCAAAATTTTCTAATATAGTTTTATTTATATGATAATAGTTATTTTCTTCATATATAAAGCTATGATATTTATTTACTATTAAATCTGCTAATTCAAAAGATAAGCCATCTTTTATAAAGTAAATTTGAATTATATTATCAGTCCCATATTTTAGTAAATTAAATTCATATTCACTAACTATATCAACAGATTTTAAAATCTCAACAAATTTTAATAAAGTAAAATCTATATAGTCATCTTCTTCTTTAATTCTTAATATGGCATAGTTTACAATTTCGCTTTTTGTCATTTTAGTTATATCAATATATAAAGGAATTTTATCTGTAGGGTATCGCTTTACAAATCCCCATCTTTCTCCAACAAATATTGCATGCTTGTTTTCATAGTGCTTTATCCAATAATTAACCATCCTTGATATTCTTTCTTTTAAAGACATATTCTCCTTTCTTTGATCAAATAGCATTTGATAATAATTTCTAGCTGCAATATTATCTAGTCGTCTAATATTATTTTTGTTCCTAGAAATTAATTCTATATCTTTAAAGAATATATAATATATTTTATCAATTAGATTTAATGAATTTGAATTATTATTTTTTATTAATTCTATTCTTTTCTCAATTTCCAATTCATTTTCTTTGATATTAAATTCTATTATATTAGATTTAATTAATTTTTTTCCAATATCAGTTTTAACAATTAATGTATCCTTTAATTGTTGTTCTACAGGATAATTCGAAAGATTTATTAATGTTTGTAAGTCACTTTTTGAAATTTCAATATTTGATTTTTTTAAAAGAGGATTGTTAACTAAGTCATCCTTTATTTTTGGTAAAATATTGTATCTCAATCTTTCCTTTATAAAATTTATGTAATCATCTTTTGAGTCAATATCTTTAATAAAGTATATGTTGCTTATTAATTTTGAGATATTGCAATTTTTATAATTAAAAATTTCACTATATCTATTAACTCTTCCAACTAAATTTTTTAATTGGCCGTAAGTCATATTAGCCTTTCCTATTTTCTTTTCACAAATAAACATTGAATCAAAGGGCATATTGACACCTTCTAGTAAAGTTGAAGAACAGAATACATATTTTATTGCATCACATTTTTTCACGCAATCTTCAATATAAACCCTAACATTATCAGGCATTCCGCCAAAATGATAAACAATACCTTTTCTTAAATATGTTATTAGATCATAATTATTATCAACATACTCTGATATATTCTTAATAATATTTTCTAGTTCTTCATCAATTAAATTTGGTAAAAATGTTGAAAAATTAGCAGCCTCTAATTTAATTTTTACAGGAGAGTTTAAATAAATTATATTTTTCTTACCTGAATAATTAATAATATAATCATATTTAGTAATTTCTAATTTTGAATTCAACTGAACATAATTATCAAATAATGAATCATAATAATATTCTTTCTTTTCTTTAAAATCTATTAAAAAATACTTGTTTGATTTTATAAGAGGAAGAGCTTTAATTTCTCTTAGTGAAAGAATATCATTATATTTTAATTGTAAACTTTCCATATTTTCAATTACAGGACTAAAAAAATGTACAATCAAATTTGGATTTTTTAATTGTAATAGAATTATTACCTTTGTTAAAAGGATAGCACGTTCATTATTAGAAAAAATGTTATGTGCTTCATCTATTAATAGAGTATCAAAAGAAAAATCATTTTCTCTATCAAATACTAGTTTGAACAATCTCTCTTGAGTTAATACAAAGATATTGTTTTTTCCTTTAATTATAGAATCATAGTGTGTAATAATTTTAGGCGAATTACTTAAATTAGAAAATAATTTTAATAAATCATATCTAACCTGATTAACTAGTACTTTTGTTGGAACTATAATGCATATATTTTTAGTTGAAAAATTATCTAATACATATTGTTTTATCAATTCTGTTTTGCCGAATGAGGTTGGTGCAATGATTACAGAACTTTGTTCGGATGATTTGAATTGGTTACTAATATTGATTTGTTCTTGAGTATAATATATTCCAGAATCTTTATTTTTCTTTTTTTCAAGGGCTATTGTTTGAAAAAAATCATATATATTGTTATTATATTGTTCTTCATTTAGTAATTTTAACATTTTAATCGTTGGGTTATTTTGTAAACTAGAAGATATTTCATATAAAGGGGTATAATCATCTTTTATTATACAATAGTTTAATATTATTTCATAACCTACAGAACGAGTTTCATAATTTGTGCTATTTAATAAAAATAATCCAACAGATAAAAGTTTTATATAATCTTTATCTGTTAATTCTTTAATATGTAATAGCATTAATTTTTCATAAGCCTCTTTGAATCCACTTTTTTTTAAAAGTTTTTGTATTTTTATTTTATTATCATCCATTCTTACATAACTCCTTAATAACATTTATTGTTCTATCTAAGGTTTGTTCGCGAATACATACAATTATTAGATTTTCATCTTTTTTTCTAAGATTATGTAATTTTTCTGCAACTTTGTTTTCATTAATAAGCTCACTAGTTTTTCCAAAAATAACGCTAACAATTATTTTATTCTTAATTTTAGACAGTTTCATATCCGAATCTAAAATTTTAGCTAAATTTTCTATTTCTGTTGTATCATTTGTACATAAACATAATTTTGCCTTTGCTGTTGTCCAATAATTTGTATTTTTATCTTGTCCATCTAATTTACTACTAATATCTGAGTAGGCTGTAGATAGTTTCTCGATATTCATTTTATTTAAAAGTGGAGGAACAGGAAGTAATAGTTCTCCTGATTTTACTTCAGAATACCAAATAGTATTATCCGCAACGGATAACATATCAAATCCTTTTTTAAAAGAACGCTCTTCTATGTTTATCATAGGATTAATTGACTTTAAAAAAGGAAACTTATATTTTGCAAAAACATAATATAAAAGTTCTCCTATATAACCAATTTTATGTCTATTGTCCTTGGAATTTTTTTTATTAACTCTTTGCAGAAACTCATTAGCTATTTCAGGAATTTCATAAATATTACAATTACAATAGCCACAACAAATTTCTATGATTTCTTCACTTATTATTTTTTCAAAATTTTCAAACATAGTATCATCTAAAAATTGAATATAATATCCTTTATCATTAAATGTATTATTCTCCACACTTTCACCACTTTTCAAAATTTAATTTAAGTTTTTATAATTGTTCTATATATTAACACAAAAAGCAAATTTTGTCATATTTTACCAGTGAAATTTTAAAATTTAGCTTAAAGATATTTTCAATTTTATACGATTGTTAGTAAAAAAAATAAAATTATAGTATAATAAAGTAAAAGATTTTAATCTTGATATTTACAAAATTTGTTTAAAAAGGAGATTATAAAATATGAAGAAAATATGTGTAATTGGTAATGGTATTCATGCAACAAAAAATATCATACCTTCTTTAAAAGAGATAGGTATATCAATATCTGCAATTGCTAGTGAATATTTAAAAGATGAAGATACTTTTGATGGAATAAAAAGTTATTCTGATTATAAAGATATGTTGGAAAGTGAAAAGCCCGAAATAGCAGTATTATGCAAGACAGCAGAAAAACAATATGAAATAGCAAAATATTGCCTAAACTTTGGTATAGAAAAATTATTTGTTGAAAAGCCAATGGGAATGAATGTAAGTGAAGCTAAAGAACTTGAAGAACTTGCTGAAAAAAACAAATGCAAAGTTATGATTGGCTTTATGAAAAGATATAGTCCTTGCTATAAAAAGATGAAAGAAATAATAAATATGCCTGAATTTGGTAATATAAAACAATTTAATGCCGAGTTTTATATTACATCTGGTAGAGCTGGTTGGACTGATGAAATATTTTTGAAAAAAGGTGGAATCCATTTTGTTAATATATTGTTATGGTTATTTGGGGAAGTTGATGAAGTTAAAACATATTCTAATTCTATAGATAATAATGTTAGTTTAACATCTTTGATTAAATTTAAAAATGGGATAGTTGGAAATATTAATTTTGTAGGTTTAACATCATGGAAAGGAAAAAGAGAAAAAATCACTATAACTGGTGAAAATGGCTATGTGTATAATGATAGTGTGAGAGAAATACGCTATCATTTAGATCAAAACATAACTACAAATAATCGTTGGCAGACAATAGATGAGGAAGAACATATAATCAAACCTTATTTAACAAGTGCTTCTGGTGGTTTACAAGATTTATATTTACATGGATATATTGAAGAAATGAAAGAATTTATTAATCAAGATAGTTATTATTCGGAGAATATTGCTACAATGAAATTAATTGATATGATATTGAATGGGGGCAAATAAATTGAGTAAAGATTTAGAATTTTTAATTGAATTAGTGAAGAATGCTAGTTTATTAATAGATGATGAATTTGAAGTGAAAGCAAAAGATGATAAAGGAGATTTAGTAACTAATTTTGATTACAAAATTGAAAAGTATATTATAGATAAAATAAAACAAGATTATCCAGATTTTTCTATAATAAGTGAAGAATATAATAGTAATAATGAGTTAACTGATAATTGTTTTACAATAGATCCAATTGATGGAACAATAAATTTTGCACATAATATTCCATTATGGGGAATTCAAGTAGCTTGTATTAAAAGTAAAAAGACTTGTGCAGCTGTTATCTATTTACCAAAATTAAATGAATTATATTATGCAGATGAAAATGGGGCATTTTTAAATGGAACTCCTATCTCTGTTAATAATTGTGCAATTGATAAAGGATTATATACTGTTGAGGGTCCAGGAAAAATGCTAGGAAGTTTCAAAATGCAACAAATTAGTCGTCATTGCAGAGACTTTTATTGTGCAGCAGTAAACTTTGCTTATGTTGCTTGTGGTAGATTTAGTGCAACCAATTTTGTATGGGATACTTTGTGGGATTATGTACCTGGTCAATTTATAGTGGAACAAGCTGGTGGAGTAATTTATAATGATACAAAAATGCACATTGCCGCAAACAATCAATCTTTCCTAGAAATTATGAAAGAAAACTCATCTGTAAATACTGATGAAGAAATTGTATTGAAAAAGAAATAAAAGATGATAAAAAGCATTAACGCTCAATATCATCTTTTTCTATTATTGATTTAGTTTTATTATTAGTATTTTTGTTATCTTGAAGAAGATTGAAATCTTCTTCATCTAAAGCACCATGCTCATATAATTCTTTAGCAAATTTCATATATTTTTCCTTATCTTTATTTCTATAAA
>CANTCS010000046.1 GCA_947652375.1 uncultured Mollicutes bacterium
CTTCAAATGCTGGTCTTTTATTTCCAGTTTTTGCACTGATTCCAGCATCTTTATAAACTTTATATATTTCATAACCTTTATATTCACACATAGCACGAAGTCTTTTTTCTTGTTCTGGTAAACTAAAACCCTCTCTGGCTTGATCTTCTGTACTAACCCTTATGTATATTCCAACAATTTTCTTTTCTTCATTCATAAACTTTAATCCTTTCTTATTCTTCATCAAAAAAGAGGCGACAAAGACATTCTAATTGGTTTTATGTCTTTGACACCTCTAATAAATCTATCAGTTGTTTAAAATACTTTGTTTTATATTAACCCCTCAAAAACATAAAACTTCTTTTCTTGGTTTTCTATTATAAAGAGTTTGTAGTTAAAGTCAAGACATAATTACCATTTTTTGCCTATTTAAAGACGATTTTAGAAGAAGTTGGTACATTTTATATTAATTAGTTTATTTGCTTTATAAAGTCTTCTAAATCTGATAATTTAATGTTTTTAGATAAGTTTTCAATAAATATTTCATTGGAATAATTAAATGCTAGAAAAGTAATACCTTTGATAATTATTCTATGAGGTTCAATGTAGTTTAAATTTGTCTTATTTATTTTTCTAATATTACCATTGATAATAGTAGGAGTAGTATTACAAAAACTACATATAAATTCTATTTTTTTCTTTAATTCGTTATCAATTTCTAATTTTTCCTTTGTAATATTTACCATTTTAAACAATCCTTTCTTTCTTAAACACTAAAAAAGTACCAACTTCTTTAGAAATTGATACTTATATATTTAAGCCCTAAACTATAAAAGTTCGGACAGATTGCTTACTGGTGCGTTTACTGATGGGGTTTTGCACTCACCAATAAAAAAATAAGTTCATTGATATTTGATATATTTATTATATCGTTTATCTTAATTTAAAGCAATATCATTTGTTGCATAAATTGTAATTTGCTTATTTTTTAAAGTAACCAGTAATAGTCCCTTTTTGTAAAATGTGTCCTTCTATTGCTTTTAATAATTTCTTTTTCATACAATTAGATGATAAGTCTAAAGTATTATCTAATGAATATATTGTGTATCTATAATTGTGTTTTTGAAATATTGGTGGTTTTGCTCCCACATACTTATGAAATCCATAAGCAATTCCCTGTATCACATTTTTCATACTGCCTACATCTTCTGGAATTATAGACTCTGCTTTTATATTCCAAGCAATCCAATGCGTAAAATTCTTAATAGGATGACTTAAATCTTCTAATATTATTACTAGACTTCTTGCCTTAGGGGATAAATTTTTTATTTTAAATTCTGGAGATATATTTTTTCCATATCCAGTATATTCTATTGGAATCATTTTTCCATCTTTAAAGGCAGTTTCTATTTCTAATTTATCATAATCCATAATTGCACCTCTAATCTATAAATTGTAATTTAATCATCACTATCTTTGTTAATGTAGTTATATTTTTTAATTTTAATAATTAAATAAATATAAACTATAAAGAAAATTATTGCTAGGCTAATCCCAACAGGCATAGCAAATTTTGAAACACCATTTATAGCAATACTAATAAATAAAAATTCTAAAAATCCAACTAGCAGAGTTATTGCAATATACTTTACTACTTTAGGTACTTTGGTACTATTTATTATATCAGCAAATATCCATTCCATACTCTCACTCCTAAATTGTAATTTAGTCTTTAATTTTAATAATAATATCATAAGCAGTAGAACATTCTTCTTTTGATAATTTTGTTTCCTTTATTAGATATTCTATTGCCTCATCTCTACTATCAAACTTTTTCAATATATCTCTTACTTCTTTAAATACTTCAATAGCATTTTTAACTTCATTATTCATATTCTCATCTCACTTTCAAATTGTAATCTAGCGATTACTTTTATATTCAATAATTCCAATAATCCCTATAATTACAAATGCTACTGCTAATAATAATGTTATCAACCATTTGGAAATATCTTCTCCAGTTATAAGTAATATTATAAATGCTACTATTGCTAATGTTCCAAATACTAATTGAACTATTGAACTAATTAAACCTAATTTACTTTTCATATTTCTCCTCTTTTTCAAATTGTAATTTTATAGTTACCTATTATTTTTTTATTATTGTATTCAAACTATTTATAAACTCTTTTCTTCTCACAATGGTTGCAATTATAACAAACAAAGAATATATCAAGTTTCCTATAAATGGTTGTGCATTAAATTCTGTTGTCAAAGAAGCACTAATGCAAAAGAATATAATAGCCAATGCTAATACTATCCAGTTTGAATTTTTTATCCTATTTATATACAAATAACCTAATGGTATATATATAATACCTACTAATAATTTTACAATATAATCTGGAATATTGGGTAAACCAAATATCATATTAAGTCCACTACCATTAAATATTAATGACAACAATACAATAATTCCTCCAAATATATAAAATCCTCCTATAAATGTTATGACTTTTGATTCTTTCATATTTTCTTTCTCCAATCTAAACAAAAAATTACTATTTGTGCATCACTTTGATAATTTAATTATACATCTTTTTAAGACATTTTAATAGTAGTTGAAACACAAAAAATAGGCTATGGAAATTTTAATGTTTCCATAGCCTATAAATATTTATAATTCTAAATCATCTTAATAATTATTTTGAATATAACTATTTTAATATCACATAGTAATTAAAATCATCATCACTTAAAATGGTTATATTCTTTTCAAACACTTCATTTTTATTTCTAATTCCTGTTATTTTTATATTTGTGTTTATATTTACATTAAAATATAAAGTACCATTATTAGATAATTGATATGTAGTGCCTAAACTAGTTACTTTGCCTGTATCACCATTCCAATCTAAAATATTTCCATTATTAACTTCGATCTTTAGATAATCTACATTTTCTAGTTCAAACACAATTGGATAACCTGGTACACTTGACATTGCCAAATTATAACTAGCAAGACCTAATTTAATGTTATCTTTTAATTCTGTTTTTTCTACTTTTTCATCTTCTGACATAGTATAGGCATATACTTTCATGGCACCTATAACATTATCTTCCAAAATATTGTTTCCTTCATTTAATGAAGCTCTTATAAAGAGTGCAAGTACAAGACATACTGGAACAATAGCATATTTTATTATTTTACTCATTTTATTTTTTTCTTTCCTTTCATATTGTAAAAGTATTTGTTGTTTCATTTTTTCACTACTAAATTCTTCTTCAAATACCTTTTTCATCATTTTTTTGTTAGACATTTTTCTCATCTCCATTCTTCATAATAAATTTGAGTTCTTTTAATGTTCTATACAAATAGTGTTTCACATTTGACTCACTTATATTTAATTCTATCCCAATATCCTTAATATTCATATCTGTATAATAATAAAGATAAAAGATTTTAAAGATAATAACCTTTTTCCTTTTGAGATAATTCCATATAAATTTTAAATCTTCCTTTTTTATAAATTCTTCTTCTAAATCAACATTATCAGGAATAGAATCTAACAAAAGAAAATCATCTTTTTTAGAAAATAAAGATACTATTTTGGCTTTATAATTAAATCGATAATACTCACTAACTTTATTTTTAGTAATTCCTAGAATATAAGCATTACCTTTATTAAAAGATTTATCTTTTTGTAAAATCTTTAATAGTTCTAAATAGACACTTTGAACAATATCTTTAATATCTTCTGCATTAGAACAATTACAAATAACATATTTTAAAACATTTGAATAAGATCCATTATATAATTTATCAAATTTATTTAAGGTTTCTTGATCGATCATTTTGTTCACCTCACTATTATAGTTGAATATTTTGAAAAAAAGTTCCAAAAAAATTAGAAAAAGTAAATTATTTCTAATCTGCTCACCATTGTATTAAATATATTTTATCATGATTTATAAAATAATTTTTTATATTTTGGATTTAAAATTAATACATAATTTTATTACTATAAGAATTATTATCTTGATAAAATTTATTCAAGCTTTCATCTGTTTTTACATCATAATTTTTTCTAAAAACCATATTCGCAAAAAATTGTTCTAATAATTTTTTTTGAATGTTTTCTCTATAAATGATTTTATTTAATTTGCTATCCATGTCTTTTAACATATCATATTTTGATTCCATATTTACAGCAGTTTTCAAACATTTTCTTATTGCTTCTGCTTTACTTTTAATCTTATTTTCTTTCATATAATTTTTGAGTAATATACTTTCATCCTCATTTAATAATACACTAAATTTCATATTTAAAATTCCTCCTTTCTTTAAAAATAGTTAAAATTTTTATAACAACAGGATATGGGAATGCACCACGAAACTAATAAACCCTTTAAAATACAGGCTTTATCAGTTCCTTTGTTGCACCAACAACACTTTTCGCACTTGCGAAAATCACCTTTTTTGACCTTTTTGTAGTGGAAATTCTTCAAGAAACCTTATTTTTCCCTTTACTTATAAGGATTTTTGAAGAACCCTTTTTGAACCTATCTATAATTTTAGTCAATTTAATCGTTTTTCATTTCAACTAAATTATTTATCTCATTTTCATATTTTTCTTCTATAACTTTTGGAATAAACTCTAATATTTTTTCCTTATCATTATGAAAATATTCCATTAGTTGTGGTATTAAAAATTTAAAAAAATAATTCACTGTATCAACCCCCTCATAAATTAAAAAGAGATATATTTCTATACCTCAATTTGTAATATTGTAAATTTATTTTTATCAAATTTAGATTTCTTTTCTTGTGGAATGATTTGTATAACTTCATCTGAATTAAATTTTGTTATATCAAATAATTCAGTTTGTATCGTAGTTTCTTTGATATTATAAAAATTTCTTAATGTACTTATATAACTTTTTGTTTCTTCCTCATTTTTTGCATGGGATAAAATAACATCTCTATCTTCAACATTGACCACCATATCGAAACAATCATTTCTAAACATAAGACCAATATTTTCAATTTCATTTTTATTGAAGATAATGTTTAAAATAGAAACATTATGATTATTATCACTACTAATCTCTATTTCATCAATGTATTTGTTTATGATATATTGTTTTTGTTCTTGGCTCAACTGATTCCATAAATTATGTTCTTTTACATACTCCGATTTCATTTTTAGTTTTTCTATTTCTTTTACATTGAAAAACAATTCGACATCCTGTTTATGCTCATTGCTTTGTTTCAAGTCTTTTAATTCAACAATTTTTAGTTCAATGTTTTTAGTTTCTTTTTCTAAATAATGGAGTTCTTTTTCAAAAACTTTGGCTGCAATTTCGCCATCCATAAATTTTTTTTTATTCTTGCTACCTTATCGTTTAGTTCATCTTTCATTTTTTCATATTTTGTTATTTCTTGTTCTATATCTCTACACATTGATGGCTTAAAAGAATTATCTACTATAAGAAAAAAATCTAACATATCATTTAAAAATTTTAAGAGTTCTTTTTCTATTCTTTTCTCACTAATTCTTTTCTTACAACAATTACATTTGTAATAAATATGTTTATCTCCTGTACCACTTGTACTAGATTCTCCACCCATAATTTTATGACATTTAGGGCAAAGTATCTTTTGCATAAAAATATAAGTTCTTTTTCTCTTAAAATTTTTGAGATTCTTTTCTTTTCGTTTTTGTACGCAATCAAAGGTTGTTTTATCTATAATAGTTGGTACAACATTTTCAAATATTTGAGCATTTTTCTTATCTCTTTTACCATGTTCAATATTTCCTATATAGATTTTATTGGATAGAATTTTATCAACAGTAGTAGTTGCCCAATGCCTATTTAAAACATTTTCTTCATTAAATTTCTCACATATATAACATACCGATGAACCCTCTAAATACATATTGAAAATTCTTTTGACTACTTCAGCTTCTATTTCATCAATCACTAACTTTTTACTCTTGTCTTTCTTTGTATAACCAAGAGCAGGCTTCCCCGAAATATGACCCTTTTTTGCTGCTCCTATAAGTCCAAACTTTGTTCTTTCACTAGTTCTTTCTATTTCAAGTTGTGCAAGTATTG
>CANTCS010000047.1 GCA_947652375.1 uncultured Mollicutes bacterium
TGGACTTTCACCACCTAGATATATGCCATGCACGGCACACTCAAAAAGCCGCACCGGGTGGTGCGGTTGAAATTTTAATTTAGGAAATCTTACTTATAAAAAAGTAAGATTTTTTTCTTTTAAACTATATTTTATTATATTTTTTTTACATATAATTTAAAATTTCTTGTATTCAAAACTTTTAACAGTAAGTTTTCTAGTATGTATTTTATAAATAAATCTAAAAAAAATACTATTTAATTCATAGAATTTAATTATATTTTTGTCATATAAATTTTTATTGCATAACATTATTTTTATTTTATAAACAGAATAATGGAGATAATAATTTTTCAATAAATTATGGAGAGAGCAAATCTCTTATAAAAATAATTTATTTAATACTGCTTTTTAGGGAATTTCATTTACTCATTTTATTTATCGCAAGAAAAGCCTTTAGTGATTAAATCATTTTCGATTGCAATCTTATCAGTTTCATAAAGATATTCGACATTTGTAGCAATATTATTTTTATATAATTCAGGAAATGTTTCTAAATTAAAGTTTTTTAAATCTACACTTGAAGTAACAACTAATCCACTGTTCACTTGATATACTGTTATTTGATATCCTTTTATTGTTTGTTGTAAAAATGGTTGATAGCCATTTATGTAATTTATTATAGTAGTAGGTCCTAGAGGACTACCTTCAGTTGGATTAATTGTATAGTTTTTAATAACCCTAACCAATTTATCATTATTAAAGGATAATTGAATATTTAAATTTGTATCAGTACCATCATAATTATTTAGTGAAGAATATGTGCAATTTAAGTTACTTTCTGTATTTAATATTTTCTTTTTCTCAATTTTTCTTGTTGTTTTTACTTCAGTATTTTTTTTTGTTAACATAGAATTAACAAATGGAAAACTAGTTCCTAAAAGGATAGCAAAAAATCCTAAAAAAGCTAGTATTATTGCTGGTTTTTTACTTGTTCTCTTTTCATATTTAATTGCTGCTTCTACATCTTTTAAATTTAGAACTTGCGTTTTCATTAATTCTTCTTGAGAAAGTGTTTTTGATTTTACATTATCTTCATTAATATTTTGGTTCATTTTAACCACCCTACCTTAATATCATTATATCAAAACAAAACCAATTTATAAAGAAAAATTAAAAAAAATAACTTTTTTAGTTATTTTTCTTTCTGGAATCAATTTTTTTACGTTCTTCTGTATTAAGAATTCTTTTTCTGATACGAATATTATTAGGTGTAACTTCAACTAATTCATCAGAATTAATATAATCTAGAGCATATTCAAGTGAAATTGGTCTAGGTCTTTTTAAAACAACCGTATGATCAGAACCAGAAGCACGAGTATTTGTTAATTGTTTTCCTTTAACAACATTTACTGCTAAATCGTTATCTCTATTACATTCACCTACTACCATTCCTTCATAAACTTCTGTTCCTGGTTCAATAAACATTATTCCACGATCTTCTAAGTTACCAATTGAATATGCAGTAGAGTTACCATTTTCCATTGAAACTAAAACACCAAGTTTTCTTTCTCCAATTACTACATTTTCATATGGTAAATATTCTTTAAAAGTATGATTCATAATTCCATAACCTTTTGTTAAAGTCATAAAATCTGTTGAGAATCCGATTAATCCACGAGATGGAATTGTATATGATAATCTAACTTGATTTTCAAAATTAGCCATATTTTCCATCTTACCACCACGAATACCTAATTGCTCTATAACTGATCCAACAGAATCTTCTGGTACTTCGATTTGTAGTTCTTCATATGGTTCAAATTTTTGTCCATCAATTTCTTTAATAATTACATTTGGTTTTGAAACTTCTAATTCAAAACCTTCGCGACGCATATTTTCGATTAATATTCCTAAATGTAATTCACCACGTCCACTAACCAAGAAAGATTCATTAGTTGCTGGTTCTACTTTTAAGGAAACATCTTTTTGAGTCTCACGGATTAATCTTTCTTCTATTTTTCTAGCAGTTACTATTTTTCCGTCTTTTCCAACAAATGGTGATGAATTAGTTCCAAATGTCATTTGAAGCGTTGGCTCATCTATATGCAATTGTGGTAGAGGATTAATATTGTCATTATTACATATTGTTTCACCTACTGATATATCAGCAAGACCAGCTATTGCAATAATATCTCCTGCTTCTGCACTTTCTATCTCTATTCTATTATATCCATAAAAACCAAATAACTTTTGAATTCTAAATTGTTTTGTTGTACCATCTAGACGACAACAAGTTACCATTTCTCCAGTTTTAATTTTTCCATTATGAACACGACCAATTCCAATTCTACCGACAAAATCATTATAATCTAATAATGCTGGTTGAAATTGTAATGGACTTTCTGTATCTCCAGATGGGGCTGGAATTACTTCAATAATTTTATCTAGTATTTCTTTAAATCCAGGAGTTTGAGTTGATGGATCATCACTTAAAGAACAAGTATTATTGATTGCAGATGCATAAATAACATCAAAATCTAATTGATCATCGTCTGCTCCTAATTCAATAAATAAATCTAAAACTTCATCTACTACTTGCTTACATCTAGCACTTGGTTTATCAACTTTATTAATAACTACAATTGGTTTTACTCCTGCTTCAAATGCTTTTTTTAAAACAAATCTTGTTTGAGGCATTGCTCCCTCATAGGCATCAACAACAAGTAACACACCATCTACCATATTCATGATGCGTTCTACTTCTCCACCAAAATCAGCATGGCCTGGAGTATCTAAGATATTTATTCTTACTCCGTTATAGTCAATAGCTGTTGTTTTTGCTAAAATAGTTATCCCACGTTCTCTTTCTAATGCATTAGAATCCATTGATATATTTGATACATCTTCATTGTCTCTGAACATTCCAGAATGCTTTAAAATACCATCAACTAATGTTGTTTTTCCATGATCAACATGGGCTATTATTGCTACATTTCTTTTTTCCATTATATACACCTCTTTATATGTCGCCACTAAGTATAGCATATTAATAAAAAAAATACTAGTTTTTTCTAATATTTTTCTTTATATAAAATATAATATTATTTACTATCTTATTTTTTCTTTCTCTTTATTATCAATAATTGGTGTTCCAAAATTGCTAAAATCATATTTTTCTAAAGCTTCATTAAATATTGTTTCAACTTCAACAGGAACTTTATTAGTAAACCAAATATCATAACCTTCTGTTTGAGAACCATAACTGTCTCTATCTGAAAAGTTTTCTATTTCTAAAACTGTATAGCCTTCTGGAACAATGATATTTCCACCTTTAATTTTTCTTGCTGATGATTTTTCTGTTAATAAATTAACTCTTACAAAAAATACGTGTTCATATGGTTTGAAAATCTTAGTTGTTTCTTCTTGAGTATTTTCCTAAATTTTCTCTAAAGCTGATTTTATTTTTTCTTCTATATTTTTTTCTTGATTATCTAAATTTATTTCAGTTGTATTATTCAATTCATCGTTTCTAGTTTTATTTAAGCATCCTGAAAATGATATCATAGACATAGTAGCAACTGTACTAAAAATTGTTAATTTTTTTAAATATTTTTTTCGCATATTTAATTTCCTCTCTTTTTTAAATAAATATTTTTTAGCTTTTACGATCAATAAATTCTTTATTAATTCCTTTTAAATCTTTTACATAAGTTTTTGCAATTCTTTCTGTAATTTCATTAAATTCGTAACTATTTTCTTTTTTTCCAATTAAATCATATTTACAAAATACCATAGTATCACATGAAAACAATTGACAAACTAGTAGATAAAGATATCTTTTCTTTTACTCTAAAGTAAAGTATTTTCTTTTTTTAATTCTTTTGCTAATTTTTCTAAAATATTCATTTAAATCTCCCTTTTTATAGTGGTATATTATAATACAAAAAAAGAAAAATAGCAATTATATTTTTTGCTTATGAACTATTTTCTTTTTTAAAAATTTTTTATAAATAAAATTAATTATAAAAATAGCAATTAATATTCTTATTGGTAATTTTAGTTTACTTATATAATTATTTATTAAAATCCAATTATTTCCTAATGAATAACCAAAATAAACAAAAGCTAATGTCCAAGGAATTGATCCTATTGTTGTATAAATTAAAAATTTAAAAAATGACAAACGCATAATACCTATTGGAAGGGAAATTAAAGTTCTAACTATTGGAAAATTTCTTCCTATTAAGGCTGCTAAAAGACCATATTTATTAAACCAAGAATCTGATTTTTCTAGTTCCTCTTCTTTCATAAAAAAATATTTGCCATATTTTTTAACAAAAGCTTTGCCTCCAAAATATCCCATAAAATAAATTACTATTGCACAGAAAACGCTTCCTAATAGTCCTATTAAAAATGCTCCAAGAAAAGTAAAAATTTTTTTACTAGCAAGAATTCCTCCTGTTGCTAGAATTGCCTCGCTAGGAATTATAATAATTACGGCTTCAAGAACCATACCTAGAAACATTCCAAAATATCCATAATTACTTATTAAATCAATTACAAAGTCTGCCATTTAATCACCTATTTAATAATATGAAAAAAAGAATTAATTTAGCATTAATTCTTCGATATAATCCTTTAATGTTTCATATTCTTTTTTATGTAGAGTATCTAATTTAGGATGATGATTTAGTATTATTCCACCATCAAATGTTTTTAACATTTCATAATCATTGGCGTTATCACCAATAACTTTAAGTAAACTTAAATCTAAGTTTTCCAAATTAAATAATTTTCTTAAAGCATTTTCTTTATTAACTATTTTATTAATTATATTTATATGAAATCTACTTGCATAAATATTAACATTTACTCTACTTTTTATTTTATTTATTAGATTTTCTTTTTCTTTATCATTAGTACAATTAATAACAATTTTTACACAATCATTATAATTATATGTTTTGTTATAACCGTCATCTAAATAATAATCACAATTATTTTCTTTTAAAATATAAATTATTTTTTCAATATCTTCTTTTTTTAATAATACTGTATCTAAACAATAATCTACATTATTAAATATTTTTGCTCCATCTTCACAGATAAGATATGTATAAGGAATTTTATATTTTTCAATTAATATTTTTAAATCTGAATAATTTCTTCCTGTTATAATGCAAAATATGTTGCCTAAATCTACAAATTTTTTTATAGCTTCAATATTTTTTATAGTTTGTTCTTTTTTATCTAAATAAAAAATTGTTTCATCAAAATCACTTGCTAAAATTTTCATTTTTTAATCCTTTTCGTTTTTTATTATATTATATAATATTATATAAGAAATTTATAGTCAATTTAACTTTGATATTTTAACTTTTTTATATTTATATTTTGTCCCAAATTGTTAAAATTATTTCGTTACTTGAATTGTAACATGTATAGATAATTAATTGTCCGTTATAATTATTTACACTATTTCCATTAAGATCAATTAAATCGTTTGAAATGTTTTTTCCAGGGAATTTATTTATCATTTTATAATTTTCTATTAGTCCATTTTTTCTTTTAATATATGCTGAAGCTCCTATTGATAAATTCAATATTTTATTAAAGCCTTGGTAATTATGATCACCTATTACACCTTTGTTTCCAATATTAAAGTATGCTGCACTGTCTACTCGATCTACGATAGCCTGAGCATTGTAGTTCTCATTTATAACTAGATTAGCACTATAAACAGCTACACTTAAATTTATAGATGGAAAGTAAAGTCTTCCGTATGTTCCTAAATTTTCTTTATTATAGTTGATTTTTCTATTCAAAACTTTTCTTTCTTTAAAAGTTGCTTCTTCTAACTTAATATTTTTTATGTTTTTTTCGATTTTTTCATTTAAACATATAGCTCCTAGTAAATAATAAGCATTTTTTTCTAATCTTAGATAAAATTTATTGCTTGCTATAAAATTATATGGATATATACTAATAATTGTTATAATAGTTCCTATTATAATATTTTTTTTTAATTTGCTCATTTTATATACTCGTATAATCAATCTTATAGAAATATTAATCTAATTGATTGATCCCTTTCTATT
>CANTCS010000048.1 GCA_947652375.1 uncultured Mollicutes bacterium
TGTGTAGTGGACTTTCACCACCTAGATATATGCCATGCACGGCACACTTAAAAAAGCAAATCATAAATATAAATATGATCTGCTCGTTAAATTGTAATTTATTATTCACAAGTTCCATTGTTGCTTTCAAAATAACTACTTATACTTTTGGCTGTTTCAGATATGTCTCCATAATCAATATAATTATCTTTTAATTCTTTTTGTAGTTCTTTAGAACAATTAGAACAATTAAAATAGCCATCTGAACCTACTTCAATGATATATTCATTATTATTTAATGAACATGATAGTTCTATAGATTCAGTATGAGTAATGGTAGACTCTTTTCTAAAAGCAGCAAACGTAATAAATGCTATAACAACTATTATCACGAAAACTACAAATGATATTCCAATTATTTTTAATATTTATAATGATCCCTGCTAATTTTTCAGTATTACTTACTTTTGTTTCCAATATTCCTTTAATATCATTATCAATTAATTCATCTACACTAACATTTAATGCCTTAGATAATAACTTTAGTTGTTCTGGATTAGGAGTAGTTTCTCCTAATTCCCAATTTGAAATAGTTTGTCTTGTAACATCTACTTGTTCTCCTAATTGTTCTTGTGAAAGTCCTCTTTGTTTTCTTAATTTTAAAATATTTTCTCCTAATTTCATTTTCTCCTCCTTTCACTAATAATTATAGGTTATCGTTACTCTACAAATCTACCAAAGTGCTTTGGAACATTGTCAAAGGTTTTTAACATTTCGACAGATTACTATTTTTTGCTTTGTTTACAATTATATTATACTATGAAAAAAGCAAATCTTCTATATTAGTGATTCGCTTTTTAAATTAATTATTAAATATTTTATTGAATACATCCTCTACAAAATCATTATCGTTCATTTTATTTTCTAAATACTTATTGAAATTATTTTTTTCAATTTCTTTACTAAATATATCACCATAATTAGGATATTGCTCCTCTATTTGCTTTCTATTTACTTTATAGGTCTTTCCACT
This sequence comes from uncultured Mollicutes bacterium, assembly GCA_947652375.1. Lineage (GTDB taxonomy): Bacteria > Bacillota_I > Bacilli_A > RF39 > UBA660 > UBA3789. Next base: position 1,013 of record CANTCS010000048.1, read on the forward strand.
AAAATTAAAGGTAAGTTCATTAACATTATCAATTAAAGAAAATATGGACACTGAATTATATAATAGAGCCTTTTCTAAATAATGATTTTCATTTATATACCAATCTGTAATGTGATAGTCAATAGTTAAGCCAAAATTTACTGAATCCACTTCAAATACATATCCATATTCTGAAAGTGGTAAATTACTGATTAAATTGCCATCATTACTATTATTACCAACATATTTATTTTTGTATTTTATTATGTTATCAATTCCTGATTTGTCTCTATTAAAGGGAGTAATAGGTACAGTATTTTCTGTATAAATTTTTTTGGTATCAACTATATAATATTCATTTTTGGCATCTACATTTATTCTATATACATTGTATAATGGTGCCTTATAAATGATCATATTATCTCCAGTTTCTTTTAAATAACAAAATCTTGGTGCTTGTTTAATATTTACTACACTTATATAATCAATTAAAAATAGCATTACAATAAACAAAATAAAATAGCCAAAATTAATCAATAACCTTTTTCCATAAGTTAGTTTTTTTGAAAATCTAGAAACACCGATTAAAGATACTATACCTCCAAATATAGAATAAATACTTCCCCAACTACTTTCACTTGGAAATATAGTCAATGCTGTGATAGAAATCATTATACCAAATACAATTAAAATAATACCAATAGAATTATTTTTTTCTGATACTTTTTTATTAGAATAATCAATGGTACTAATAATATTTTCTTCTAACTTTTCTTGATATTTATCTTTTGCTACTTTTTCGCCACTTATTAAATCATTAATAGTAATGTCTAATAATTCACATAATGGTTTAAACAATGATAGATCTGGCATATTTCTACCATTCTCCCAATTACTAACCGACTTATCTGTAACTCCTAATTTTTCAGCAAGTTCATTTTGTGTCATTTTTTTCTTTTTACGACATTCAGCTATAAATTTTCCGATTTTTTCTTGATTCATAATTTTTCTCCTCTCACATTAACATCATATAATGTAAAAGTTATTTTTAACAGGAAACGTTCCTAGAGTTTCCAAAATTGTAATTTAATCATTTGTTTTTTTATTCATAATCTCACTTCTAAATTGACTTGTAATTTGTTACTTTCTTATTATACAAGTTCTTTTTTTTCATAATGAAACATAGTCAAAATTATAAATACGACTGCAATCCCTATTGATAATACAACAAATAATGGATTAATAGAGACATTTAAAATTACATTTCTTATATCTGCTAGAGTAAAGATTGATATGTATTTTAGAAATTCTGTACTTTCTCCTATTTCTGATATAATATTCAGAAAATAGCTTACAAATACTATCCCCAAACTTATTCCAAGAGTTTTCTTTGTCTTATGTGTAAATGTTGACAAAAATAGGCATATTGCAAAAATAACTATTGACGAAAATAATGGTGTTGAACTTAATAATATATACAATTTTTTATCAAATTCCCCACTTAAACTTAATCCTATAAAATTAAATATTCCAATTATTACTACCATTAGGATAATATAAAAAAGTCCACAAAGTATTTTACTTAATACTATATTTTTTCTTGTTACTGGCACACTATTTAAGTATTCAATTGTTTTATCGCTTTCTTCTTTTAATAAAATATTTGATCCTAGAATTCCACTATAAATTCCCGTTATTAAAAGTACAAAAACGAAGCCTTCTGTTTTAAGCCATCCAAAAGCTGAATCTATCGTTGTAATATCCATGTTAAATGCTTTTAACATTTCTTTTGGAAACATTTTCATCATTTCATCAATCATTCCCATATTCGCACTATTTGTAATAGATGGATAAACTAGAAATACTACTAAAAATAATCCCATTAAAATAGATATCCATATAATAAAACTCTTTAGGTTTAATTTTAATTCTCTTTTAAACATACTCTATTCCTCCTACTTATAGTAATGTAAAAACATATCTTCAAGGGTTGCTTCTTCTATTAAAATTCTATCAATATTATATTTTGAAAGTTTCTTTATTAGCTCGTTATATGGCAAATTATTTCCAAATTTAATAGTATTTGCATCTTCTGATATAACGGTTACTTTTAAATCTTTAACTATATCTTTTATTTGGTTTGATGTTATTGTAACAAATGCTAAATTCTTTTTAGATAATTCTTCTATTTTTTCAACTTTTATTAACTTTCCATTTCTAATAATACCTACTCTATCACAAATTTTAGATACTTCATTTAAAATATGTGTCGAGTAAAATATAGTATTTCCCTTTGCCTTTTCTTCTTTTAACAAATCGTAAAATACATTTTGCATAATTGGATCAAGTCCACTCGTTGGCTCATCTAAAATTAGTATTTTAGGGTTGTGCATAAACGCTAAGACAATTCCCAATTTTTTTAAATTTCCTAACGATAAATCTTCTATTTCCTTTTTCTCATCTAGTTCAAATCTTTTTACTAATTCTACTCTTCTTTTATGGATATTTTTCTTATAAAAATTTTCATGGTAATCTAGCATTTCTTTCACTGTTAAATCATCATACAAATGAATTTCACTTGGCAAATAACCTATTTTTTCTTTTATAACTATATCGTCTTTATTAAATTCTTCATTTTCTATTAAAACTTTTCCGCTTGTTTTATTTATTAAATTCATAATAGAGCGAATTGTTGTAGATTTTCCCGCTCCATTAGGTCCAATAAAACCAAATATTTCTCCTTCTTCTAATTTTAAAGATATATCTTTTACTCCTAATATTTTTCCATAATATTTTGTTAAATTCTGAATTTCAAGGATTATTTTTCCCATAATTACACTCTTTCCTTTCTATTTCCTACTTTTTATATATACATATATATAAATATATAAACAAAATAACAACATAGCAATTAGCACAACTACACTTACTACTGGTTTAAATAATATGCTTAAAATAAATAATATTCCGTAAACAATTAAACCATACGCTGAAATTTTTATAGCCTTATTTACTAATTTTTCATCCCTGTTTTTGACCCAAAATATTTTTGTGTTCATATAGTAATCACTTCTTACTTTAGGCATATAATTACCTGAAATAATAAATAAAATTCCAAGTAAAATCATTACAATTTTTCTTATATCTAAACTATTTCCAAGAGCAATTGCTATAGTAACAATATATATAACTACTGTAATTATAGGAATAAGCCATTTATAAACCGTAACTGCTTTTTTATTTGCTTCTGGATTCTTGTCTGATAAATCGCTTATAATAGAACAAAAAATTTGTAAAACAAGCATTATAACAGGTATACCAAACACAAATACTGGCTTTGAAAAATATCCATTAGGATTATTATCTATTCCCCAGTGTATTGCAATACGATCTGGTAATTCATTATAAAATATTAATCCACAAATGATTGGTAACAAACACGCAATTGATGTAATTATTAAACTTTTAATATTAATTTTTTTCATTAATATCTCCTCCTAATCCTTTTATCCAAATTAACACCTCTTCAAATACGGAAAGATTTAATTCATAAAATATATACTTTTTATATTTCGTTTCTGCAATTAATCCTGCTTTCTTTAATGTCGATAAATGGTAAGAAACTGTTGCTCCAGTTAAATCAAATCTACTTGCTATTTCTCCTGCCGTTTTCTTTCCTTCTTTTAGCATTTCTAATATTTCTCTCCTTACTGGATCTGCAATAGCTTTTAGTGTTTCTGATATTCCCATATTATCACCTCTTTTTTCATTTAGATATTTATCTAAATATAATATATTACTTTTGTTTGGCTTTGTCAATATTCATTTAGATGTTTTTCTAAATAACAAAAAAACATTTACATATCTTTTTTATGATCTGTAAATGTTTTTGAATTGTAATCTGTTAGTTCATTTTTAATTTGCCACAATTAATAAACTTATTATTTCCATAAGAGAATTTTTTATCATTTGTATTACTAGGTAATTCTATCACCTCTAAAACCCAATCTTTGATATTTACTAAAAGTTTTAAATTGTCTTTTTTTACTAGGTAATATGGAGATAAATCACTTATGCCATCAATATTATCATGAATACCAAAAGTAAATAAGTCTAATATCCATTCTAATTTTGTCATTTTCTTGCTTCTCGCTAAATTATAAATTTCATAAGGTTCAGCATAATATTCCTTTAATATCAATGTATAAGATGATATTTTATTTTCGTATTTATCTCTGTCTAATGTCTTTTTCATAGATAATGCAGGTAATTGATTCTCATCATTTAATAAATAATCAACTGTTATACCAAATACTTTTGATAATTCTTGTAAGTTAGATACATCTGGTATTCCTCCATCATTTTCCCATTTTGTTATAGCTTGTCTTGAAACATTCATTATTTCAGCGAGCTGTTCTTGAGATAAACCAAATCTTTTTCTTATCTCTTTTAATTTTTCTCCTAATGTCATAGGTATCACTCCTTTCTGACATCAATTTTATAATTAAAGAATATAAAATAACAGCAAAAATAGATTACATTTATGCTACTTATCGTGTCATTGATAAATTGTAATTTAGCAATTACTTATTCAATTCTTTTTCTAAATCTTTTATATATCTTTTTTGTTGAGTTTTTAAATAAGGTTTAGCCAATAATTTCATTATAATATTATTTGTTTCTATTTCTTCTGTAAAATCTAATTCAATGTTCCCATTGGATAATTTTTTAAAGAGCCCTGTCCATTTTCCTTTAATATTAGTATTTTCTATATCAAATTTATATTCTTTTAAATTTTCTTTTGAAGTAATAGTAAAATAAGTAGGATAATTATTTTTTGCATACTCTATAAAATGTTTATCATCAATTATTTCTATTTTTGATAGATCACTTCTCCAATTATAATTAGTATTGTCAGTAATAATATTCCACAACTTTTCTATATCACAATTAAATTCTTTTTTAATATTTGACTTTACCATAGCCTCACTCCTAAATTGTAATTTAGCGAATAGTAACTTAATTTTCTTTTTTATTAAACATATGGCG
>CANTCS010000049.1 GCA_947652375.1 uncultured Mollicutes bacterium
AGTGAAGGTACTACGAAATATAATACTTTCACTTCTCAAAATACATTGTAAGACTATGTGATAATTAGCTATCCACTATATTAATTATACAACTTTTGTCTTAAAATGTCCATCCTGTGAAAGTTTAGTTCATAGTGTTCAAGTAATTTTCTAACTCTGATATTTGTATCTTATTCGTTAGATTTCTAATGTAAATATCAGTAGAATAATTAAATACAAGAAATGTAATGCCTTTGATAATAACTCTATGGGGTTCTATAAAGTTTAAATTAGATTTATCAATTCTTCTAATGCTACCATTAATAAATATGGGCTTAGTTTTACAAAACTGACAGATAAACTCTAATCGATGCTTTAAACTTTCCTCCATTTCAATTTCTTGCTTAATAATATTAATCATAAACACCATCCTTCCTTTAGGATGATTTCTTTGTAACAACAAAAAAACCAATCTTTCGATTGATTTTCTATATATCAATGTCCGAAAAGTTCGAACAGATTCGTCAATGGAGCGGATGAGGAGAATCGAACTCCCGTAGTCAGCTTGGAAGGCTGAGGTTCTACCATTAAACTACATCCGCATTAAATTTTAATCGACTTTCAGTATTTATTTTCCGATAACTGAATCGACTAAATCAAGTAGACATTTTTAATTATACTAAAAAAGAGAATAAAGTCAATAGTTTTTTTGAAATTTTTCTCTTTTTTAGCATTTATTTATTAATTCTTCCCATATTTTAGTATTTAAATCAATTTCTTTTTGTAAATTATTCATTTCATTTTCTATTTCTTTTGATTTTGTTATATTCATATAAATTTCTTTTTTGTATAATTCTTTTTGTAATTCTTTTATTTTTTTTGAATAATTATCAATTTTTCTTTCTATTCTTTGAATTTCTTTTTTGATATTATAATTATTTATATTTTGTTTTTGATCTTTTGTTTCTTTTATTTCATTTTTAATAATATTTTCTTTTTTTTCAGATTTTTTCGAAACATATTCACTATATCCATACTTATAAAAATCTACTTTATTATCTTTAAAAACAAGTAATTTATTACAAATACTTTTTACTAAATACCTATCATGACTTACCATAATGATTGTACCTTTATAATTATTTAGCATATTTTTTATAGTATTTTTACTGATAATATCTAAATGATTTGTTGGTTCATCTAATATAATTATATTTGGTTTATGATATAGTATCTTACAAAGACTAACTCTAACCTTTTCTCCTCCTGATAAACTACTAATTTTTTTAAAAACATCATCTTTTGTAAATTCAAATGTTCCGAGTAATGTTCTAATTTCATTTGGAGTTAGTTCAGGAAATTCTTTATCTATTTCTTCATAAATAGTGTTGTTGTAATTTAGATTATCCAATTGTTGAGAGAAATAAGCTAAATTAATATTATTACCAAAACTAAATTTTCCTGATAAACTAGGAACCTCTCCTATAATAGTTTTTAAAAAAGTACTTTTTCCAGTACCATTTGCCCCTATTATACCAAGCTTATCCCCTCTTTCTATATTAAAAGTAATTCTTGATAATTCTTTTTCATAACCTATCGATAAATCTTTTACTTTTAAAACTTCTTTGTAACTTTCTTGATCTGGATTAAAATTTATCTTAAATGTTTTAGTATTTTCTTTTTGAGGTTTATCAATTATCGCCATCCTCTCGATTTGCTTTAACTTAGACATTGCCATGGATGCTTTTGATGGTTTATATCTAAATCTATCTGCTATAGCTTGAAGTCTTTTTATTTCTTTTTGTTGTTTTTCATAATCTTTTAATTGTTTTTGATAATCTTCTTCTTTTTTTAATAAGAAATTAGTATAGTTTCCTTTATATCTTTTTAAAGTTCCATATTCTATATCATAAATAATATTACATACATTATCCAGAAACATTTGATCATGACTTACTAATATTATACTTTTATTGTAATTATTTAAATAATTTTCTAACCATTCTATTGTAGAAATATCTAAATGATTTGTTGGTTCATCTAAAATCAATAAATCTGGTTTACTTAAAAGTAATTTTAAAAAAGATAATTTTGTTAATTGGCCTCCTGAGAATTCACTTAATTTTTTTTCTTTGTCTTCATCAGTAAATCCAAATTGTTTTAGAGCTATTTCATATTCTTTTTTATATTCATATCCACCATTTAATTTATAATCGTTTGTTAAAGTATTATATCGATTAAGTAATTTATCAGAATAATCTTTTGTCATTTTATCTTCTATTTTTTTTAGTTCTTTTTCAATATTAATTATTTTTTCGTATGACTCTAATATATAAGAAATCATTGTTTGTTCTTTATTCAAACTTGTATTTTGTTTAACATAACCTATTTTAAAATCATTCGTTTTTTCTATTTCTAGTTTTTCATAACCATCTTCAAAATCAATTTCTTCTATTAAAGCTTTTAAAAGTGTTGTTTTCCCACTTCCATTTCTCCCTACTATTCCTATTTTTTCATTATCTGTTACTGAAAAATTAATATTTTCTAAGATAGTATTACCTTTTAAAGTTATACTGCCATTATTTATTCTATAGTACATAGTATCACCTCGAGATTTATTATTAATTATAGCATATTGTTTATTACTTTAAAGATGTTTTTTACTTTTAAATTTTACTTCTAATTCTTGTCATAATTTTATATTATTAAAATAACTTTATAAATCTTTGTCTTTTCCAGTTTTTATATAAAATAACATTCTATTGCTCAAGATATGTACATTTTATATTAATTTTAATTATTTTATTTATTTCTTTTCTGTTAAAATAAATATCACAACTTATTTTTATATTTTTTTATCATTTCAATAATATCTTTATTAATTTCCATAATACGTGCATTTTTTTCCATTTCAGAAAAATCAAGCCAAGTATATTCTTTTTCATAAATTAAGTTATTTTGGTTCAAGAAAGATTCTAATTCTTTTATAATTACTTTATAAAAAAAATGATGATATTCTTTTTTAGTTTTAGAGCTTTCTGAATATTTAGTATGTATTTTATCAAATAACGATATTAGTTGAATTTGATCTTTATTAATATTAAATTGATTAATTAAGAAATCATATATATCATCTTCAAAATTTTCTTTATTTACTTTAATATTTAAAAATAAAAACGAATTCCATCGTTTATCATAGTATTGGAGATATTTATGTTCTTTGTTTTCAATTATTAATATAACATGACTGTGTTTATGCATTTTTCCTCCTTATATGAATTCTATTTTATTTTCCTCAATCATCTTTTTAAATAATTTATTATCTTGAGAATTACTAGATGCTCCTACATGACCTTTTCCTCCAAAATGTTTTGCAATAATTGAAACATCGTAATTTTTTACTTGTCGATAAGATACTATATCTATATCAGTCATAATCATACCAATTATATCTATATTTTGTTTATTTCCTTCTTTAATAATAAATTCATTGATGTCATTTCGATATTTATATGGTGTTTTAACATAACCAATTCTATAGTCAAAATCATTTATATTGAGAGTTATTACTTTTATTTTTTCTACTATTTCTGATATTTCTTTTAAAACATTTTTTTCGAACTTATTTATGATGCTAGTTTCAAAATCATTAAACTCTATTTTATCTAAATTTTCTACTTTATAGTTCATTAGTTCTAAATATTTTTTATAACCTAATGTTTCAAATAGAATATGAAGTTTCTTAGCATTATAATTATTTTCTTTTTGCCAATCCCAAACATCATATTGTCTAGTCCACTCTACTATTTCATTTAAAATTTTACTTACTTTTAGATAATTATTATCTAGTAAGTATTTGTAAAAAAGACTTGTGCCTGATTCTTTTACTCCCATATCATTTTCAATAATGATATTGACAAAATCATACTTGTTATTACCCTCTTCTATCTCTGTTTTATGATGGTCCAAAACAAGTAATTTATCTTTTAATTCTTTATCATTATCTATAAATTTTAATAATGGTTCTTTGATACATAAATCAGTCACATAAATTTTATCATATTTATATATTTCTTTACTATCAATATATTTTCCTACATTATTTGTAATATCAAATGTTTTTGTTGGTTCTATTTTACAATCTTTAAATGATTTACTGGCAAGAATTGCACATCCTATTCCATCTATATCTTGACTGTGTGTGAATAATAATACTTTCATATTTCCTCCCTGATAATTTTAATTTTTATTGTTATTATTTTTTTCGTACTTTAATAATATCCGTTTCTTTAAGATTTCCAATAAGAAGTGAAGAATGCGGATCATGAAGATTATAGTTACTAATAACTTGGTTTTCTTCAAAATTGGCATAGCAATATTTACAAAAATGTTTGCATGAATTATATACGCCTATATCTACCATTTCAACACAATTACATTTTCTTTCTTTACGAGCAGTCCAATTTTTATACTTTTTTCCAGTCATTATATAAGCAAGTTCATGAGATATACACTCACCTTGATCAAAACCATATTCAATTAGATTTTTATCTTCAAAACATGTATGAACTATCATTTTATGATTATGAGCACTTTTTTTAAAAGAGGTACCAATTTCTTGATAATCTTTTTCAGTAAAATCTTCTATATTTAAATATGATTTATTTCTTCTAACATTTTTATAATCATCTATAAATGAAATTAATATTCTTTCAGTAAAACCTTCTAAAGATGCACATAATCTTTCAAACATTTTTTTATGATATTCTAAATTATATCTTTTACTTAAAAAAACTGGATCATATCTTATTACTAAATTTTCTTTTCCTATTATTTTTGAAAGTTTTTTTATAACTTCTATAAGCTCTTTTTTATTTGGAACATTAGGTTCAATATCTTCTTTATAAGGAGTAATAGTAACATGAAAAAGAATTGGTTTTTTTATTAGATGAATTTTATTTAAAATAGGTCTTGGATTTTTAGTACAAAAGTAAATTAAATCTACATCATCAAAGTAAATTCTACTAACTAAATTGTTATTAAATGGATTTCTAACATCAACAAAACCTTCTTTATATCTATTAAAAAACCATTCTGAATAAAAAGCAACAATATCTGTTCTTCCACTTATATTTAAAATCATTATATAATTATTTTTTTATAATTCTAATTGTCTTAGTGAAAAGACATATTTGTTGCTCTTGATATTTCTTACAAATTTAAAATTATAACTTTCATATATTTCATTTAATTTTACATTTGATTCTATACAATTTAATCTTAAAAACTTTTTATTATCTTTAATAGCTATTTCTCTACATTTATCAAAGATTAATTTACCTAGATTTTTATGATTTACTTTGGTAACAACTTTATATAAATAGTATGCAGAAGTTATAGAGTCATTCCAACAATTACTATCAGAAGATAACTCAAATGATGCGACAATTTCACTTTCTTGTTTTATAATATAAAACCTTTTATCATTTATAGCGTTAATAAAATCTGATTTGGGATGATAAGTAAAATATGAATCCCATTGATCAATATTATTCTTTTTAAACCATTCTGCTCTTTCTAAATATAATTTGTAAATATTTTCTAAATCATTTTTTGTTGCTTTTTCGAATATATACTCCATAATTACTTCTCCTATTTATAGTATATCACATCTATTAAATCGAGTAGAGAAAACTTTACACTAAAATAGTGAATACTTTTCCCTCTCA
>CANTCS010000050.1 GCA_947652375.1 uncultured Mollicutes bacterium
ATACTGACATTTTCAAAAAACGATACAACATGACATTATCACAAAATGATTACAGAAGTAGTCAGAGTTAATTGACTTTTTCTAATAAATGATATATTATAAGCAACAAATTAAATGGGGGGATTTGAAGTGAAATTGTATTATTCTCGGTTACAATTTGAATTAACTCGTAGATGTAATCAAAATTGTGCTCATTGTTGTAGAGGAGAATCACAAAATATTGATATAAGCGAAGAAATCGTGGATGATTTTTTTGGAAAAAATGACATTTATAACATAGGAACTTTATTATTTTCTGGAGGAGAACCAACTTTAAACGGTAAAATACTAGAATATATTGTAGATAAAATAATAGAAAAAGAAATTACTGTAGAAATGTTTATGTTTGGTATTAATGGTTTATCTTATAGTGAAGAATTAGTAAGCGGATTAAATAAATTAAAAGACTATATTCTTCTAAAAAGTAATAGAAAAAGACGTCATCCTGGACTTCTTATGGTATCTCAAGATCAATTTCATAAAGAAGCTAATAATGAGGTAATAGAAAAATTAAAACATTTATCTTATTTTGCTCCTATAGATAAACATGAAATAAAAGAAGAAAACATTTTACCTTATGGTAGAGCATATGAAAATGGGTTGAGTAAACAGCAGCCTGATTTAAGTGAATTAATAAATTATCAAGACAACTATAAAGTAACAGAATATGAGGGTTCTAATTTTTTGGTAATAAATTATCAATACATATCAGCAAATGGTAATGTGGTAAATGATGGATGCCAGTCCTATGACTTAATGGACAAATATGCATTAGGAAACGTCCAAAAACAATGTATTGAAGAAATCTATATAAAAGGTCCATCAAAGAAATTGACAAAATTTTAAAAAAACCTATTTACTGCAAATTGATTTTTTGCTAATTTTTTACAGTATTAAATAATATAACTATTATACTTCATGCTACATAGTAAGGGAAATACTAACCTTATTAGTGGCTATGCCACAAGTCTCGCTCATAAAGGTATATTTTGATACTATGACATTTTCATAGTATTTTTATATTTTAAATTAATAATTAAAAAAAAATTAAAATTTTACTAATAATTTACTACTTTTGAAAGCAAAAAAATAGGAAATTATAAAAATATATGTAAACATCTTCCAAAATTAAGAATGTCTTAAAAAGCTTATATTTAAAGGTTATAACGATATTTAGAATTTTATAAAAAAATAGTCAAAATACAATATTTCTATATGAAAAAAACTTATCATAAAGATAAGAATTTATTTAATATTTTTTTGAATAAATGGTGTTAGGACTAATAATGGAAATGTTGTAAATAAAGAGTATATGTATCTTACTTCATTATAAACTGGACTAGCAATTAAGAGCGTTAACCATATACCTAAAACTGGAATATAAGTATACAAGTAGGAATAATTTTTCTTTTTAATAATAATAAATATTGAGATAAAAATTATCCATATAAATAAACCTATACTTACTAGTAATGATAAAAGTGGTATATCTCTTCTACCCATAAATGCAACATATTTTTCTAATATTTTTGGTCCTTTTGGTTGCATTGTTATATTATATTCATTAGCAACAATAGAATTTTCATATGCTCTATCTAAAATATCAGGATACCAATATCCTAAAGTACTTATCAAATAAGCTTCTATTGCAGTTGATGGGTGTTTTACAACAAGTGACAACCAGAGTTTTAAATATGATGCTTTATTTTTATTAAATGCTTCTATATTAAAATCTTTATTAAATTTTATACCATCTGACCAACGTGGATTATAAGCATCTTTCATGATTTCTACATCTAATATTTTAGAAATCATTTTTTGTTCTTTTTTTGTTAACTTCACATTTTTATAAACCATTCTACCAATCTGTTGCATTGGCATTGCTAAATATTCTGCTGAACCACTTTTGTAAATATCAAAATAATCAAATATCGGTCCTTTAATTAAGTAAAAACCACCTATAATTATTAAAAAAATAATAGCAAATTGTTTTAAATATTTTTTATAGAAGATAAATGTTAAAATTGCTAAAATAAAATACATATATATTGCATTATTTCTAAAAAATAAGACCAAAAAAGAAGAGAATATGAATGGAAGATATTCTTTTTTCGTTAATTTGTCTTTCTTTTCCGCTAGCTTATAGCATGCTATTGAAAGTAAAACGACAAAACCACTAAAAAGGACGTCTTTCCACATTACTACACTATAATATCCGAATATTGGCGACAATGCAAAATATAAAATCACACCAATAATTATTTTTTTATTAACATTTCTTTGATATAAAAATGCTACTAAATATGAAAAAATTGATGCCATAATTGAAGTTTGAATAACAGTTATCGTTGCTATAGTTCCTGTTGTAGATGAAAATAAGAAATTTCCTATTATACAACAAATTCTTAAGAAGATGGCATATGCAAATGTATGATTATCCATCATAACTAAAAAACTTTGAGATTTATGAAATAAACCGATTCCATCAGGAGAAATTGTTGCTGGAAAAAAGGCTAAAAAATATGGTAGCCAACTAAGAATAAGAATTAAAAATGTAATTATGAAAATTTGCCTAAAATTTAGTTTATTATTCTTTTTTAAGATATTTAATTTTAGTAACTTCGGTATTATTAAATTAAAAAATATATTAAAAATGCTAAAATATCCAAAAAAATAAATTATAGATTTGACAGATAATAATTCTTTAAAAATACTTATATTTCTACTATCAATTAAATTTAAACAAAGATTTCCTATTACTAATAAAAAAGAAAAAAATAATGAAAGTAAAATAATATCTTTTTTATCTTTTGAAATAATAAAATATTTCATGAAAAGATAAACTAAAAAAATAAAAATTATAAGAGATAAAACACTATAACTTGTCAAACCATTTAAATCGATAATAGTTTTGAAAGATATAAATGCGAATAATATTTTAATTATGTTATTTAAGGTCTTTTTCATTTTATGTTTCTCCTAATACAAATTTTATTTTTGATTTTTTTATTAAAATACTTAGCAATAATGATAAAATACCAAATACTAAAAAGTTAATAAAAACTACCAATAAAGGATTAGAGTCTTTTAAATAGGTAAATGTTAAATAAATTAATGGTGAATGAAGCAAATAAATACCATAACTATTTTCACTTATAAGATTTACAATATTACAACTTCTACTAGGCATTATTTTATAAATTAAAATTATAATCAAACCACTTAAAATGTATTCAAAGATTCTTAAATAACTAAAATATTTAAATAAAAGTATATTTAAAATCATAAGAATTATTAATATAAATATATTTAAATTTGTTTTTTGATATTTATTAATTAAAGTCCCTAAATAGAAATAAAAGGAATAAAATAAGGTTTGTTTTACATAATTATTTATTTCAAATTTTGATGAAAAATAAGAGATTATAAATAAAAATATTATTAATAAGATATCCGATTTTTTTATAAAATATTTTTTTATGAAAACTACTAAAAGAAAAATTAAAAATAAGGTTGGAAGATACCATAAATGACCTGTATCGTTTCCAGTTAGTAATTTTAGAACTATTTGATAAAATTTTAAATTTTCATAGTTTGGATAATTAACTAATAATTTTATGGGAATCATCCAAAATATTCCAAAGATAATAAAAGGTATCAATAGTCTTTTAGCTTTTTTTATAAGGAATTCTTTAAATTCAATATTTTTGTTTAACTGATAATATAATAAATACCCTGAAATTGAAAAGAATAAAGGCATTTGGAATAAATTAATAATGTTTTTTACTTTATCTAAAAATATAACTTTATTAACACTTTGATAGAAACCCCAACTTGTAGAATAAAGTATTATACTGTGCCCTAAAACAACAATTATTATTGCTAAAGCTCTTATATTTACTATTTTATTATCTCTCATAATATCACCAAAATATTTTAAAACTATTTAAACCAAACACTAACGTCAACATTTCCTTTTATACCAGGAATATTTTCACTTGATGAGTATTGCCATCCTGAATAGTTACCATTGTATGTACAATAATGATTATACTGAGCTATCCAAGTAATTTTATTTTTTAAATATGGCGTGTTTAGAGCAGTTTCGGCCCAACTTTTATTAGTATATATTTCCCAATTTGGATATCCATTTTTAATCATAATATTATCAAATCTTCTTACTAATGGTTCATAATTAGTTGGTGTCCAATGACCATTTTTTTTACTTTCCCATACTTCTAAATCATAGTATATTGGGAAAGATAATTTTGCATTTGTCTCTCTTATAGCCTTTAAAACTCTTAGAGCTTCTAGTTCTGCTTCATGCATCGTTCCTAAATCGGCTACAGTACTAGTCATATCTTCTGCATAACTATATATGTAGACACCATAAGGAATGCCTAATCTATTTAATTCAGCTATATTTCTTTTAAATTCTTTATCTAAGGTAGCACTTCCTGCAGCGACTCTTAATATTACTCCATCAACATCTCCTGCACTTTTTACAAGATTCCAATCAATTTGTCCTTGATGAGCAGATACATCTATTACTTTTTTTACATTTTTTCCTATCATTACTCCAAGAGAATTGAAGAAGTATTTAGTACCTGCTATATTATACCAATCATTTGCATAACTTCCATCAGGAAAATAATATCTAACATTTCCATTTATATCTGTTGTAAAACCATCTTTTAAAGTTCCATTATTGTTAAAAATATAATTAACTCCATCTATTATTTTATTTCCTGTAACCATTATTCCTGTATCAGAATTAAAGTAATACATTGGACCATCTATATTAACCCAACCTGTTCGCATTTTACCGTCTACTCTACTAAAAAATCTAGTTTGATTATCTATTTTTTGGAAACCTTTCTGCATTACTCCTAAATTATTGAAATAATAATAGTAACCATCAATAGCAAAAAAACCTGTTCGCATATAGTTATCATCTACTCTACTAAAAAAGTAAGTATCATTATTTATAGTCTGAAAGCCAGAACATCTTATTCCTGAATTATTAAAATAATATTTTTTTGTTCCTATTGTTGTTATACCTTTTGCCATTTTTCCATCTTGAGAAAAGTAACGAAAGCCTTCTTGCATTTCTTTTAATCCAGTTTGCATTTCACCTAATTCATTGAAAAAATAAAAATAATTATCAATTTGAAAAAATCCTGTTCGCATATAAGGATCGTCACCTCGACTAAAGAAATATTTTTTTCCATCTATTTCTTTAAATCCTTTAATATCTTTTCCTTGTTCATAATAATATTTTTTACTATTTTTTGTCTCCCAACCATCTTTG
>CANTCS010000051.1 GCA_947652375.1 uncultured Mollicutes bacterium
TATAGAATTAAAATATAAATAAAATGGTGCGGTTGAGATTTTAAAAAAGAAAAATTATTAACAAACAATGTTAATAATTTTTTTAATATAAAACTAAATATTTTTTGATAGATTTTTTATAAAGCGAATCTTTATTACTTAAACATTAATTAATTCAAAAATTTTATAAATGCTTTATTTCTAAATAAAAACTATGACATATATAACATATTTTTAAGTATTTCATATAATATTTTAGAAAAGGAGAGAATTATGAAAAAAAGAATATTTATTTATGTGATGTGCCTATGCTTAATCTTTATTATAGGAGCATCTGTATTGTTTAATTTCAATACTAAAAATAATGCTAAAAGTAGAGAAATAAAACTTGAAAAAATAACTTTAGCTGAAGTTGCCCATACAGTTTTCTATGCACCAATGTATGTTGCAATTGAAAAAGATTTCTTTGAAGATGAAGGAATTGATATTAATCTAATACTTACTAGTGGAGCAGATAAAGTTACTGCTGCTGTATTATCTGGAGATGCTCAAATTGGTTTTTCTGGAAGTGAAGCTACAATCTATGTTTATAATGCTGGTGAAAAAGATTATTTAAGAACTTTTTCACAATTAACTCAAAAAGATGGAACTTTTATAGTTTCTCGTAAAGATATAAAAAATTTCAAAATTGAGGATTTAAAAGGTAAAAGTATTATTGGAGGTCGTGCTGCTGGTATGCCAGAGATGACTTTAGAATATGCCTTAAAACAAAATGGAATTGATCCAAGAAAAGATGTTGATATAGATACTTCAGTAGCATTTCCAGCTATGAGTGGAGCTTTTATTGGTGGACAAGGAGACTTTGTAACTCTATTTGAACCTACTGCTACAATGGTAGAAAATCAAGGTTATGGCCATGTTGTTGCTAGCGTTGGAGAACTTGGTGGTGTTGTTCCATATACTTCTTATTCTGCTAGAGAAAGTTTTTTAAAGAAAAATCCAGAATTAATTAAAAATTTTGATAAAGCAATCCAAAGAGGATTAGATTATGTTCATAATCATAGTGATGAAGAAGTTGCTAAAGCTATTTTAAAACAATTTCCAGATACATCTATGAATGATTTAGTAAGTGCAGTAAAAAGATATAGAGCTAATGATACATGGCCTAAAACTACTAAATTTACTAAAGAATCATTTGATCATTTACAAGATATAATGATCGATTATGGTGAATTAAAAACTAAAGTTGATTATAATAAATTAATGTATAAAATAGAAAAATAAAAATATAACCACTAGTTATCTAGTGGTTTATTGTTAAAAAAATTTAAATTTTGGCATTATATTAAAATTATAATAGCAATATTTTTATCAATTTTAAATTTTTCTCATAAACTATTATAGTTGGGAGGTTTTTTATGACTAAGCTACTAAGTATTAATAATTTAAGAAAAATATATCATACACATGATACAGAAATAGTTGCAATTGATGATGTTTCTTTTTCAGTTTCTAAGGGTGAATTTATTTCTATTGTTGGTCCTAGTGGTTGTGGAAAATCAACTATTTTATCTATTTTAAGTAACTTGATTCCAAGTTCTAGTGGAGAAATAAGTTTAAAAGATTCTAGTTTGGCTTATATGTTACAAGAAGATTGCTTGTTACCTTTTAGAACAATTTTAGATAATTGTTTGATTGGCCTTGAAGTAACAGGTAATTTAAATAAAGAAAGTAAAAATTATGTTATAAATCTTTTAAAAACTTATGGTCTTGGAGATTTCATGTATAAATATCCTAATAATTTATCTGGAGGCATGAGACAAAGATGTGCTTTAATTAGAACTTTAGCTACTAAACCTGATATTTTACTTTTAGATGAAGCTATGTCTGCACTTGATTATCAATCACGTTTAGCAATTAGTGATGATATTTATAAAATTATTAAAAATGAAGGTAAAACTGCAATAATGGTTACTCATGATATAGCCGAGGCTATAAGTATGTCTGATAGAATAATTGTTCTTACTAAAAGGCCATCTAAAGTAAAAAAAATATATGAAGTTAAATTTGAAAATAAATCTACTCCTATAAATAATAGAAAAGCAAAAGAATTTTCAATTTACTATGATAAGATATGGAGGGATTTAGATGTACACATTTAGTGATGAACATAAAAATTATTTAAAAAAAATTAAACGTGAGAAAATAATTGTAGGTTTTTTTAAATTTTTTATAATATTTATATTTTTACTTTTATGGGAAATTTTAGCAAAATATTCAATAATTAATACTTTCTTGTATTCTAGTCCATCTAGAGTTATTAATACTATTATTTCTTTATTTAATAGTGGAGAATTATTTACACATATTGGTATTACTTTATATGAGGTTTTTATAAGTTTTTTGTTTGCTACTTTAATAGGTTTATTTTTTGCTACTATACTTTGGTTTAATAAAATTTTAGCTAAAGTAGTCGATCCTTATTTAACTATATTAAATTCTCTTCCTAAAGTAGCATTAGGACCTTTAATTATAATATGGGTTGGGGCTAGTATAAATTCAATAATATTTATGGCTTTAATGATTAGTACTTTTGTAACTATTATTAATATTTATAATGGATTTATAAATGTAAATAAAAATTATGTAATTATGCTTAAAAGTTTTGGAGCTAGTAAATGGCAAATTTTTAAAAAAATAATTTTTCCAAGTAATATTTTAAATATTATTTCTGCTTTAAAAATTAATGTTTCTATGAGTTTAATTGGGAGCTAAGACATATGTAGAGAAAACTCTATATTTTTTATGTTAGCTTTCACTAACATTCCAATAAATCTTTAAAGTCTTCCCATCTACAACTATTTTATCTAGCAGTTGTTCCACAATATTTCGTTTTTCTTTAAACTCCATATCAGTCCAAACACTTTCTAAATTTTTAATTTTATCATAAGTTTTTGTTGCTCTTTCTTTTTCTTTTATATTTTCTAGCTCTTTAATTATATTAGTCTTTTCGCTTGTTAATTTAGCAAGTTCTTTTTTTATTTCTTCATTTGCTATATTATCTGAAAGTAATTGAATCAAGTTTTCAATTTTTTTCTGTGTCTTATCAAGTCTTAGATTAAGCTCATCAACAAGATTTGTTTTAGATAAATCAAAGGTACTCCTAAATAACTCTTCATTTAAAGACATAGCAAATAGTTGTTCTAAGAAGTTATCCTCAATTTCAAAACTATCAAGTCTTATATTGTTACAATTTGGATCTTTGATTAATTTTGGTTTACTCTTTTGTTGGGAATAACAATAACAAATAATTCTTTGCCCCCATTTTTGATAACGGTACTTTGCTCCACAATTACCACAATATATTTTACCTGATAACAAGTAATGACTTGCATGTTGATTTTTACTTCTTTGTTTTTCTATTGTTTGTAATTGCTTGTATTCTTCTTCACTAATTATGGCTTCATGTTTACCATCATAAAGTTCACCTTTAAATGGAATCTTTCCTAAATTAGTTTTAGAACTTAATATACCTTGAATCCACGATTCATCATATCCTGTTACTTTAGAAAGTTCATTATAACTATATCCTTGAAGTCTTAATGTTTTCATTAAATCAAAGATGACTTTCCTTTCACCATTAACAACTAGCATACCTGCTTCTTTGTCATAATCATAAGCAAAAGGAGTTTTACCTCCACCTCGCCAATAACCATTTTCAGCTCGTTTTTTAAGACCAATTCTAGTACGTTCTAAAATAGTTTCTCTTTCAAGTTGTGCAAATACTGAAAGAATTCCAATCATTGCCTTACCAAATGGAGAAGTAGTATCAAAACTTTCTCTAACAGAGATAAAACCAACTTCATTATTATTAAATACTTCTTCAATTAAATATAAAGTATCTTTTTGACTACGAGATAGTCTATCTAGTTTGAAAACTAAAACTGTATCAATTTTTCCATCTTCACAGTCTTTTATTAATTTCTGAATTGCAGGTCTTTCTAAGTTCTTACCACTAAATCCTGGATCAGCATATAATTCGTAATCAGACCATCCTTGACTCTTTAAATAACCTTCTAATGATTCTATTTGAGCTTCTATTGAATATCCATCGACTTGAGCATCTGTTGATACACGAACATAAAGAGCTTTAATTTTTTTTACTTCTGCTTTTATATCGCTAATAGTTTTTCCTCCTTCTTTTATAAAAGCATTTTTTGTAAAAAAACTTGCAACTACATAATACCATTTTTATACAAAAAATGAAATACTTATAGATTATTACACTTCTTTTAAATACTTTTTTAGTAATGTATATATTAATGCTTGATTTAAAATTATTTTTTTAGGTTCAATTTTATTTTCATTCTTATCATAATTCTCAACAGTTAAATGCATATAAACAGCTCCCTCTCTAAATTATATTTTTAAGACACAAGACTGATTACATTAAAAAAAGACTAATTAGAAATTCTACTTTCTAACGAGTCTTTATAATCCTCTAAATACTCAATGTATTTTGTTCTAAAATACTTTTCATTTAACCATTTAACACCAATAGCAGAAACATAGACTTTTCCATACTTAATATATTTAAGTGGATAAGGAAAATGTTTTTGCATTCTGTTTGTTGCTACTCCTATGGCATTTTTTGTTTTATTAAAGTGCTTTCTTAAATATTTTAGTGGTAGATCACAATATGACATTTTCTCATGTGGAATTTCCAAATAATCTTCTAACACTTCAATATACCTTTCAAGAAAATTAATCTTTAAATCTTTTGGATTACCTTTTTTTAATTCTACTTCTTTAAACCAAATCAAACATTCTACTGATACCGAAGTAATGGTAGATCCATCTACTGTTGACTTTCGATATCGAAACGCATTATACCATTTAGAACGCCGTTTTATTTTTTTCAAAATTTCAAAATGTTCTTGATATGAAAATGAGAGTTTCTTGCAAAAAAACCAATAAGGATCAACATACAATTTTCCCATGAAAATGTCTCCTTTCTTTAAAATTTTGGGGTTACTGAAATTCCCCTTTTTTACCATTAAAACTATCAAGCATGGTGTCTACACACCCAATACTCGTTAGGGCATATCCCAATGTCATCAGTTTAAGGAACTACATAAGGAATTATGTGGTTTTTATTATAC
>CANTCS010000052.1 GCA_947652375.1 uncultured Mollicutes bacterium
ATACTGACATTTTCAAAAAACGATACAACATGACATTATCACAAAATGATTACAGTACACAATTTTAATTATTGACATTTTTATAAATTAATATATAATATATATCAGTTCCGAAAGGGGGAAATTTATAATGGAACACGTTTATTTTAAAGGGTTAGAAAAAGCACTAAATGATGGGTGCTATATTAAAGTGTTTAGTTGTAGTATGAGATATCCGGTTGTTAGAGTAGAAAAAAAAGATTTAGAAACTGGAGAAGAACAATTAGTTGCTTATTCCGAAAATGGAAATGTTTTATCTGCTCTTAATGGCGCATCTAGCAAAATTATTGATGAAACATCAGATATTTCGGATGATAGAATTTGGTGCGATAATACTTTAATTGATAAAGTGGTAGTACAAGGATATAAATTACATTTCTTTAAATTATCTAATAACCAAGTTTTAGCAACAATTTGTGGTGGATATGGAAACTATATTCCAGTTAAAAGTATTATAGCCGATAATATTCAAACAGGTTTTGAAACATTAAACGCTACATTATTACCTTTTGATTTTGATAGGACACACGACTTCTACGATTTTGTGAAAAGCCAAACATCACCAGTTGAAGAATATCAAAAGAAATTAATTCAAGAAAAAAGTACAAAACACAAATAATATGTATTTAAACAAGAATTATGGTATGTTATTTAAACCATAATTTTTTTATTTATGTAATTAATGATATAATGACATGGGAGGAATACTATATGAATAAAGAATTAGAAGATAAATTGGAAACATTAGCGTTTCAATTTGAAGATAGTTATTATTGTTCGGGAGAAATAAGTCAAAGTTTTGCAGAAAAGTTCAATAAGTTGGTTGAATTAAAAGCAATCGAACCTACAGAATTTGAGGACGAGTTAGGTTTAAGTGGTGAAACATTTAGAAGATGGAAAAAAGGAATAATAGACCCATCTTTACAAAATTTAGTAGCGTTTTGTATATTTTTTGAAATTGATATAAATTCTTTTACTGAATTACTACGCGCTGGTGGTTACACAATGAACTTTTCTAAAAGAAGAGATTGTGCTTATAACTTCTTAATTACTAATTGTATTGGTATGTCTATAAAAGAATGTAATATACTTTTAAAAAAAATTGGTTTAGAAGATAGCGAATTACTACTTGCTCGTAATAAAAAAACAAAAAAATAACGGAAATTTTTATAAAAACTTAATAAAACTCCAACTTCCGTGTGGAATTAAAATTACTAGTATATAAAGGTTAAAATTATAATTTACTTGTTTAAGGGTTATAATTTTAGCCTTTTTTTCTTTGATTTTATCCACATGGCATGTTTTAGAGATTTAAAAAAATGTGTTTTAATGGACTTGTAATTTGAAAGGCGCCAACTAAAATTACACAAAATTTAACGAAAGGAGAAAATTAAAACTATGAAAATTATAGGTATTGAAGAAAGAATTGGCGAGTTTGAAAATAAGCCATTTCATAATGTTAATTTTCATTGTGCGGAAGAGTTTAACAACAAAGATAAAAGCGAAGGACTTAGGGTTTCAGTAGTTAAGGTAAGATATGATGTCTTAACCAAAACTTTTGGTAAAGAATTAACTACATCAGAAATTAAAAGTCTTGTAGGCAAATATGTAGAAGAATTCCTTTACGACAGATACAAAAATGTTAGTTTTGTAGAATTCGTTGACTCTACGAGAAGATTATATGCATTTTTCTAAAGAGCTTTATGAACATGGAATATTTAGTGACGAAACAATAGAAGATATTCGAGATGACTATATTTATTCAAAAGAATATGATAATGCCAAAAATAAAAAGCAAGATGATTATGAGATAGATTTTTAACAATAATTATTAAATTATGGTTTATTACATTTAATAATTTTAAATAATTTAGAAAATACTAATGCTGAACTAACGAGAATGAATATAAAGCAATCTTATAGATTGATTCAATTAAACGAATCTGTTAGAAATCAAATGGAAGTATTACAAAATAATAAAAATATAAAAGAATTAGAATTATTGCCACAACAAGTAAATGAAGATAACAAATATTTAATTGACACAAAATAAATACATATTTATGAAATGATTTGTAAATTATTTTATCTTTTATTGTTTTATGATAAAATTATTTTATAAGATATGGAGGATTTGTATGAACGATGAGATTATAGAATTTTTAAAACAAAATAGGGAAAAGTTAAAAACTATTGATGGAAAGTATGAACAAAATGACTATTCTATAAATAGCGATATTGATGCTGAATTTTATTCTCAATTAGGTAAAATTGATTTAAAAAGTGTTAAAAATAAAACTCAATTTTTTTCATTAATAAATGAACTTGCAACTCAAACAGTTGATAGAACAGTAAAAAAAGCATCACATTTTAGCACAATATCTGATTCTGATTTTGGACATGATTTAAGAATAAATCAATTATATTTAGAAAATTTGATGGATAATTTTATTAATAATTTAGGTAAGAATATTCCCTTAGCTAAATTTTATAAAACTCAAATTGACTATTTATCAAGAGACTTAAAAACTACACCTTGGGGAGAACAATATGTAAATGAATTATTTAATAATATAGGTTATGAACAATTATCAAGTAGTCTTGAAAAAATGGTTGATTCAACATCATGGAGTTTATATTGGAACGAGGAATTTCAAAATAATAGAGATATGATTAGATATGCAATAAGCAGAGATTGTAATGAAATAAATAATGTTCCAAGTAATATAAAAGAAGATAAACAATTTATGCTTGAATTATTAGAAGCCAATCCAGATTGCTATTTTGGAATGAGTCCTACTATGAAAGCAGATGAAGATATAAAAATGTTATTGGAATCAATCAATAATTATAGACAAAATACTCCTACAATGAACAATTTTCAAAATACAACCCAAAAATCTTCAAAACAAGTATTTGATACAGAAGCGTATAAATGTAATTCATTTTTAGAAAGATTAAACAAGTGTAATTCTAATGAAGATATTATAAATTTTGTTGATGGTATAGTTAATAGTTTCCCACATGATGAAAATACTCCTGAACAGATTGGGATTTCAGGAAGTTTCTTCTCTAAGACATCATATACTAATAATGGTGAGTATAATGGATTTATAGATCCGTTAATAAAGATATCAAATGCAACAGTAGGATTTAGTTATCATATATATGATAGAGATTATTTATATTCTTTTGCTTATGGATTAAGAAAACTAAATTTACCAATCGATACTAATCTATTACCATATGTAATGAAATATTTGGATTTATATTTTGGTTTTCCAAAAGATAATATAGATAGAAGAGATGATGTTTTATATAATTTTGCAGTTGCACATGCCGAAGAATTTTATAAAAAATATAATATTCCAGTAGATCAAGATATGGACGCAGTAAATCAAATGCAAATGACTGGTGATTTCCCATTAAGTGCTTTAAAAGGTACATATTCAGCTCAATGTGTTGAAAGGTCAGCATTAGCCCAAAATATTATGAAATTATGTGGCTATAATTCATCTATAATGTATGGCGATTGTGAGTCTAGAGGACAAAACGAAGGTCATTGTTGGAATTCAATTTATGATAAAGATGGTAATATATTAATTATTGATTTTAGTAATACTGTGTATTCCTATAAAGATGGTCAATTTTTTAGAAGAGAACCTTATGTTTATGCAGTAAGTAGTACGGATTATTTAGCACAAGATGGATTATTAGAAATGCCAGATTATCATTATGAAAATGGTAAGAGAGTTAGAGATAATAAGAATAGAAAATATGCAATTGGTAAAGAAATGAATATGATAGATGAAATGACAATAGGACATAATTCAAAATAAGAGGAAAAAAATTATTGTTACTTTTTATATTATTTAGTAAAATATATTTAGTGAGTGATATTTATATCATTCGTACCATGCAAGAGTTGTAGATATCGACGACACTCGCACCATTGAGGTTAAAAGTCGCACTTAAGCGATTTTACATATATAAAGTTCATAGTATTTGATATTATGGGCTTTTTTCATTGTTGTAAAGGAGTTGATGAATTTTTATGAAAACGACCATAGAAACATTAGAATTTCCTTGTGAAATTAAGAAAAAACTAAAAATGAAAGTTAGTATGGGAAATTTAGAAGTTGAATTTATTGATGGGCATTTAATTAAATTTGATAAAACGAATTTAAGTGTACAAGAGCCATATAAGATTATAGTTAATATTAAGCATCATACTTTAATTGCTCTACTTTATAATGATGAAGATAAAATATATATTCCTAGTGATAATGCTATTATATCTATAACCAAATATATCAGTATATTAAATACAATGAATAAAATGTATTGATATAGGGATTTGCAACTTTTTTGCATACTTTTTGCAACAATCTTGCACGAAATTTGCCACTTTTTTGCCTAGACTTTGCGTTGTGGTAGTGCTAAACTTGGTATGATAGATGAAAAATCTATCATATATGAACTTAAGAACTAACATTATATTTTTAGTTTACACAAGGGAAATCTCTCTCTTGTGTTTTTTCGT
>CANTCS010000053.1 GCA_947652375.1 uncultured Mollicutes bacterium
ATCTAAATAGAAAATGTAGTTAAGAAATATCCTAACTACATTATACGAGGGGGAATAAAAAATATGAATGAAAAGGAAGAATTATCATATTCATTACATTTAAGTAATGATAAAAATAAATCTAAAAAAGCAAGAAGAAGTGTAAAAAATACCGAAACTGGAACTACTTCTCTATCTAATAATGCTATCCAAAACCATCAGCAACTATCAAAAGTTGATAAACATAATCTAAGAAAATATGATGATGATAAAGAATTAATTTGTACGATTAAAGGGACTTCTTCTGTTGTGAAAGATACTAAAAATTTGTATTTAGAATTGTTTGAAGATGCAAGAATTAAATACAATGAAAAACAAACTAGAAATGATAGAAAGATAGAAAATTATTTTAATCATATCTCAAACGATAACAAAAGAGATCTTGCTTGTGAAATTATTATTGAACTTGGAGATATGGATTTTTGGTCTGATAAAGATGATAAGTTTAAGAAAAAAATGGTAGAAGTTTTTAAAGAACAAATAGTAGATTTAGAAGAAGTTGTGCCTAACTTCAAAATCGCAAATGCAACTATTCATTTTGATGAATCTAGTCCCCACTTACATATTGTTGGAGTTCCTTTTAAAGATGGAATGAAAAATGGTATGGAAAAACAAGTTGGTAAATCTGATGTATTTAATAAGATAAGTTTGGTAAATATTCAAGATAAAATGAGAGAATATTGTATCAACTCATTCAATAGAATTTATCATTTAAACTACACTCTTAAAGACAAAGAAGAAGGAAGAAATGTAGATATTAATGTTGCTAATATGAACGAATATAAAAAGTTCAAACGAGAACAAGAAAAATACAAAAAACAACTTAAAGAATTAAATAGTGAAGCAGATGAATTACAAGATAAATCTAATGAGATTAATGATATTATTGATAATTTAAAACCTACTATTATGAATAAAAGTAATTACACTATTTCAAATGAAGATGTAGATAAAATCAAAAAATATATAGAACAAACCAATGATACTACTTCTAATTTAAGAGATGCTAATGATATAAATATAGTCTTACAAAAATATGAAGATGATTTAAGAGAACATTCTAATGAGATTAGAAACTTGAAGAAGAAAATAAAAACTCGTGATGATAGAATTGAAGAATTAGAATATGATTTGAATGATGCCAATGAAACTATTGATGAATTAGAAGATAAAGTATCAGCATTACAAGAAACATTGAAATATTTTAAAGAACTATGGAGCAAGTTTATTAAATTCTTACAAGATAAATTCTTCTCTAGCAATAAATATGATGACTTTATAAATGATTTATATAACGAAGATATAATTGATGATAATGGGATAGATATAATACAAAATAATTCTAAAAGTAATGATGATTTTGATAGAGATTTATAGTAAACCATATCTAAATATAAGAAAACTTGTTATAATGTTAATTAAGAAGAAAACTACTTATGGAGGTAATTAGTATGGACTACAAAATAGAAAAAGCAAAAATAGAAGATCTAAATGCTATTCATAAATTGATATATGATAGATGTTTATGGTTTTCGGAAAAAGGTGTTAAAGGATGGAATGTTGATTTCTACCCTAATAAATATGACAAGAGTTATTTTATAGAGCAAATGAAAATAAATAAATTATTTGTTGCAAAATTTAATAATAAAATATGTGGTGTTATGCTTTTAAAAGATGAAGATAAGGATTATTGGAATAATGATGCTTCTTCTTATTATATTCATCATTTAGCAACTGATATTAATTTAAAAGGCGTTGGCAAGACATTGATTAATTATGCAATTGAACAATGTAAAATAAATAATAAAAAGTATTTAAGACTTGATTGTTATCAAGAAAGTAAATTTCTTAATGAACATTATGAAAAATTGGGTTTCAATATGGTAGGAAGCGGAACAGATGAAAATTATAATTATAATTTATGGGAGATGAAAATATAGTATGAAAACAATAGAATCAATAGAAAATAGAAGAAGCATTAGGGCTTTTAAAAGTGATGATATTTCAAAAGAAATAGTTGAAGATATATTAAATTGTGGAAGGCTTGCTCCATCTGCAAAAAATAGACAACCATGGTATTTTGTAATAACAAAAGGTAAAGTAAAAAATAAAATAGCAGATATGATGATTGAGTATACTATAAGTAATGATGATACCATTGAGAGAAAAAATTTAGGTTGTGCAAGTAGTGTTAATCCAACTGCAAATGTAATAAAACAAGCACCAATATTAGTTTTAATATTTAGAGAAAAAAACGATAATTGGATTATAGGAGATAATTTATCAATAGGTGCTTGTGTAGAAAATATGTGTTTAAGAGCAACAGAATTAGAAATAGGCACTTTATGGATTAGAGATACTGTATATGTTGCAGAAGATGTGGCTAAAATGTTGAATCACGAAAATATGGAATTAAATTGCGCTTTAGCAATTGGATATGCAAATCAAAGTCCTAAACAAAGACCTAGAAAAGAATTAAAAGATATTGTGGAGTGGTATGATGAATAGCAAAATAAATACTTGCGATATTTCAAATATTGATTTAGATAATGTTTTTCTTCACTATACTAACATTCAAAATTTAAATAGTATTATAGACAATGGATTAATTCCTAAAATTGGGATAAATGCTAAAGTCATTGAAAAAAGTAAAAAAATATTTTTCTCCATTGGAGATAAAGGTGCTTTAGTAATTATGGATTCTTGGATTAAATGGCTTATTGCAAAACCTAAAAGCAATTTAATATATTGGGTAGGTGCTTATCTTTTAAAGGTAAGTTTCTTTCCTAAAATAATACATAAAACAATAATTTCAAGTAATAAAAAAAGTAAAAATAAATCTAAATGGGCTTATAGAAAATTAAAAAATATTTTAGATAATAGTATCTACTTAATTTTAAATTTAGAGGAAAATATTGATTTTAGTTTTGATGATATTGATGAAGTAAAAGCATTTTCAAATTACCCACCAAGTTATATTGAAAGTCTATATGCATATGATAGTAATGTTTTGAAAAAACAAATGGAATATTGGAATATGCATACATTTTCTAACAAAGTTATAGAGCCATATAAGATTTCTCTACTTACTTATGAAAAAAAATATAATGCTAGTGATATAATTAAATATTTAATTGAAAAAAACCTTAATTTTGTAAAGAAAAATTGTGAACATTTATATAAATATTATAACTATATCTATTTAAATGCTGATGTGAATTGTAATAAAGATTAAAAAAGTATTGGATAAATCTTATAAATATATTATAATTTAGATATGAAGTCGGTACTATATGTACTTGATTACTTAATTTTGCGAAAAGTTGTAGATAACTATCACTATCGCACCAGATTGATAGGAAACTCGAACTTTTTATTCGAGAGTAATAAATATTAACTAGAAGTATCGTCTAGTTTTTTTGTTATTTGAGAATGGAAGTGATGAGTTATGAAAGAAGTTAAGGAATTAGAATTCGATAAGGAAGTTTTAAAAAGGATTGAAATGATATGTAGATTTGCTTGTGTTAAGCCGACTATTAAGCAAGGAAGTATTATTAATATTAAAGGAACTAACATTGCTTATGTGAGTCCACATATTATTACAATCAAAGAGAATAATTATTTTATCTTTAATGGAAGTGATACTTTATTTGTAAATGATTATTCTAAGAGTATTAAATTAAAGGATTTGGAAGTTCATATTAAAACAAATTAATTGTTTTAAAACTAGGCGTGCAAAAAGGAAGTACAATACTTGAGGTTAAAAGTATGGTCTTTTTGTACTTTTAATCTCTCTAAAAAATAAGAAAAAGGAGAGATGAAAGAATGAACGAGGAAAAGAAAATTGCAGGGATTTACATTAGAGTGAGTACACTCGACCAAGCTCGTGAAGGTTTTAGTCTAGGACAACAAGAAGAACAATTAAAGGCTTTTTGTGAGCGAAAAGGCTATGAGATTTACAAAGTATATGCTGATGAAGGAATTAGTGCTAAAAACGATAAAAGACCAGCATATAGAGAAATGTTAAAAGATGTGAAAAACGGTACAATTAATGTTATTGTAGCATTTAAAATGGATAGACTTACTCGTAGTGTATTTGATGTAGAAAAACTGATGACAGTAGTTGATAATGCAGGATGTGATATAGATTGTTTAAATGATTCATCAAATACAACTACTTCTACTGGAAGACTAACTTTAAGAATTATGACAAGTGTATCTCAAAATGAAATTGAAAAATGTTCTGAAAGAACAAAATTTGGTATGGTTGGTGCTATCCAAGCAGGACACGTTCCTTGTACATAATGACACCTCGTTATTTTTATCACTATTGCCTTT
>CANTCS010000054.1 GCA_947652375.1 uncultured Mollicutes bacterium
TTACCTTTGATAATTATCAGTTATCCTTTATTAAAGTAACTTGATTTCAATGAAAGAAAATCACTCATCATAATGTGATGAGTGATTTAAGTATTTATTATATTTAGGTACGATTTATTAACTAAGTTTATTGATAAATTTATCTATAATATTTTTTGTTAAAAAATTTATTATTAAATACTATTTTGAGGAGATTATAATGAATAAAAAGGAATATATGGAAAAGCGTCTTGAATCACAAAAAAAATATTTTAGTAAATCTTCAAGAGAAAATAAAAATAAATATACATTTTTCTCTATAACAAAATTAAGTATATCTTTATCTATAACAATCTTATCTTTAATATTCGGAGAGCACTCAATAGAATCAATAATAATATCAATCCTTGCTTCAGTTATAACATTCATAGATGGTATATTATTATTGAAAAAATATCATGAAAATTGGATAAATTATAGAGTTACAAATGAGAAATTAAAAAAAGAAGAATGTTATTATTATACTAATTCAGAAAAGTATTTTGGATTAAAAGAAGAAAGTAAATTTAATTTGTTTGTACAATGTATTGAAAATATTATACAGAATTCAAATCAAGTTTGGAAAAATAATAATTCAAAACATACAGAAAAATAGTTGTTTGTGCCTTATGGTAATTTGGCAATTAATATAAAAACGACTATACTCTTTTTCAAAGATAAATGGAGGAAATACTATGTCAATTTTTATAAGTTATTCTTCAAAAGAGATGGAAATAGCAGCAAAAATATGCGAGTATCT
Source organism: uncultured Mollicutes bacterium (assembly GCA_947652375.1). Classification (GTDB taxonomy): domain Bacteria; phylum Bacillota_I; class Bacilli_A; order RF39; family UBA660; genus UBA3789. The sequence continues at coordinate 779 of CANTCS010000054.1, forward strand.
TGAAGAAAACGGATTTGAATGTTGGATAGCACCACGTAATGTTGTTGGTGGAGCGAATTATCCTACTCAAATTGTTAATGCAATAAAGGATTGTGAATTTTTTCTTTTATTAGCTTCACGAAATACTAATTTATCTGGACATGTAAGTAACGAAGTCGATATTGCTTTTAATAGTAAAAAAATTATTATTCCTTTTAGATTAGAGAATGTTGAGTTTACAGATGAGTATACATATTTTCTTGGACGGAAACATAGAATTGATGCTTATAAAGATATGAATACTGCTTTAAAATTGTTAATAAGCGATTTAAACAAATTCAAAAATAATACTCCACCATCAACTATAACTGAAGAGAATAAACTATCTATAATTCAGCAAACAGAATATATAGAACAATCTGAAGAAAAGCAAAAATTTGATATACTGTCTCGAGAAGAAATTGTCGATTTCATTATTAAAAAATCAGAAAAATATCCATATAATTTATATGAAAAAATAAATACAAAAGAGAAGTTAAGTAATTTTACTAATTTAGCTAGAACACTTTTTAAAAATACTGTTAGTTCATATTCCAATGGAAAATTATTAGATTCTAATATTGATATTGTCTCAATTATTGTAAATGAATTGTCGTGTGGATCGGCTAAAAGTATACGTGTGCAAGGATTACCAGGAAGTGCCAAAAATATGATTCTTCAACTTGCTTTTTATCAAATGTTGGAAAACTATAAAAATGGTATAAATGATTATTTACCCATCTATATATCTGCAAGTTATTATGAAAAAGCTGTATATAATTCACAAAAAATTCACGAACAAATGAAAAATTATATTGGGAAAGATTTGGAAACATATCTTAATTATTTAAATCACAATTCACAAACAAAACCTGTAATTTTTGTTGAGGCTATTAGACAGCATTATGTATCAAAGATATCTCCTGAAATGGTATTGAATGAAATATTATTACCATTAGGGAATTTTAATAGGATTAATGCAATAGATACAGGATTAATAAAGAATTGTTCAAGATTAAAAAAAGTAATACCAATTGCAGGAAAAGAGAAGGGATATTCATTTGTAACGAATTCAATTCCTGTATGCAATAAAAATAGTGCTATGAATGTTATTAAAGCAGTTGTATCTATGTACGAATATGATTTGCGAGCTGAAGAAATATATAATACATTTAAAGTTTTAAAATTTTCTACAATTGATATATTTCTTATTAGATTAATTGCTAAAGAATTAATCTCATCATATGACTTTGCAGGAATAAAACTTACAGAAATGTATGAAAAACTTGCATTAAATGAACTTTATGGTGATGAAGAAAAGTTAAGAAGTGTTTCTTCAAATATCTTTGAATATATGTTTAATGACAAATTTGATGTTAATAGTACAGACTATAAAGGAGCACAATGGTCATTACCTCATAAACATAATTCATATTTAGAGTTTTTAATTTCTTATTATTTTATTAATAAGATAAAAAATTATAAAGAATTAAAGGATTATTCATTTTTTAGAACTATGCTTACTTCTAATGGAAATCATTTTGTTTCTTCTTTTTTAAAAAATGATTATTTATTACAACATACATTATTAGATTTTATAATTGAAAATTATGAACAATTTGATATTAGACAAAAAAGCAATGCGGCATATTGGTTAGGACATATAACATTTAACAATTTATCTTTAACGGCCATTTCATTATTGACAAATGAATTTGATAGATTGAAGATTTTAGTGAAAAGTAATAATAAATTAGAGCAAATAAACTTAGATAATCACTTTTTATTTAGATCTATTTGTACAGGATTGCTTTTACATTCACAAACAAAAGTTTTGGATAATTTTTTATGCATTATTGTTGCAAATGATATTGCAAATTTAATTAATAGAGGTTCAACTATCGAGTATTATGGAGATAGTTATCAAATAGCAGCCCACGAAGCTTACTATTTGGATAGTGATTTTTCGATAGGAGAACAAGCAATTCAGATTTTAAATGGTAAAATAGAAACAGTTTTATTTGGCAATTCAAAAGGTTTTGTTGAATATGACTTGATAACTATGCTAACCATTCTTCAAGCAAGAATGCAAAATAGAAATTTAAAATTAAAATTTTCAGTAACACCTTATGTTGAAAAAGCTATTTTTTATATTGATTCATACCAAAAAAAACCGCAAAATGTTTCTTCGGGTAAAATTAAATATTATTTTGAAAGTATAAAAGAAGATTTTCAGAATTATCTTAATGAAGAAAATTTTGATATAGGACCAATGGTATATAATAAATATCGTAAATTAAAAGAAATAAAGATGCAACAATGGGTAGATCATAATATAAAAGATCCTGAAAGTGTAAGTGAACATTTATATAGTGCTTGGCTTCTAGCTGTGTTATTTTTGCCCGATGAATTAGATAGTGAAGGATATTGTAAAAAGGAAATTTTGGATATGCTTTTGGTGCATGATATGGCTGAAGCGGAGCTGGGAATAAAAATGTCTGGATTAAATATATCCAGGAGAAATATTGATGATAGAAATAATGTCTTAAAAAAATTATTTCTAAAGGGAACGTATCCGGATTTTGCTAACTTAACATATTATTATAATGTTTGGACAGGCTATTATAATGGAATTAATATTAATTCGCGAACAGCTAGAGACATTAATTTAATCCAGACTGTTTATACTTTTTGTGAATACTATAAATGTAATCCGGAGAATTTCACAGTGGAAGATATTAGAAGTTGGATTGGTGAAAAATCAAATCTTATGACAGAAATAGGTTATGAAATCTTTGATAGACTTATTGAAAATAATAGTGATTTTAACGGTATTATTCAACAAATAGCAAATTGTTAAATTGAGGAGTATTAAGTTATATAAATTATTGGAGTTTATGCAAGAATGTATTTGTTGATATATAATGTTTATTTTTGCACGGTGTTTTTGTCGGATATTTAAGTAATACAATTTAAATATTTTGTTAAGCGGTTAAAAATTCAACTCAATTTTTATTTATGTTGCATATTGATATCTGCCTTTTTTATCTACTAAATTAAACATAAAAGATTTCCAAATGATGATTTCATTATACGGAAAATAATCAAAAAGTCGCTCGTAAATGTTAAATATTTTGCGTTTTAAGGATATAATCAAAGCAATTTATATTTATAGGATTTGATATGCACCCCAAAAGTTAGACAACTTTTGGAGGTGCATATTTTTTATGGG